>NZ_FOCS01000002.1:0-472007 GCF_900110155.1 Methylobacterium sp. UNC300MFChir4.1
ACGGTCGAGGAGGCGGTGCTGGCGCTGTAGGCGTTGGCGGCGGTGCCGGTGGTGGAGAGCTGGGTCGAGAGCGCCTGGTTGGCGATCGACTTGGCCTGGCTGACCAGCTTCTGGATCGAGGTGATGCCCTGGTTGGCGGCCTGGATCGACTGGATGCCGTTGGAGATGCCGTCGAGGAGGGAGTTCAGGCTCGAGGAGCGTCCGTCGAGGGCCTGAGAGGTGAAGAAGTTGGTCGGGTTGTCGAGGGCGGAGTTGACGGTCTTGCCGGTCGCGAGCCGGTTCTGGGTGGTCGACATCAGCTGGGCGGTGTCCTGCAGCGAGAGCAGGTTCTGGCGCGTCGCGGCCGACAGGGTGATCGAAGACATGGATCGCTATCTTTCTGACTCAACGCGCCGCTTTTTCGGCGGGCTCATGGACAACGGCGCTCGAAATTGATCAAGCTCGACTCGGAAACAATGCAGAAATTAAATTACCGAAGTGAACAGAAATATAACGACGCGCGTTGCCGGCGACTATACTTTTCATGGGACTGAGACACGTCGAGTCGCCCAAGGGTTGATTCTGAAGTGACGTGCCGCGTCAGGAGAGGGCCGAGGGTTTCCACCGCCATGCGCAGCATCGAGCCCTTCTCGCGCTTGGCCCCATTGTAGCCCGCTCGTTCGCCGCTCTCGGGCGAGGAGCGCGAGGTCCGGCCGTCGAGCATGGTTGCGGTCGGCTCCGGCGCCCGACCCGCGGCGAGGTGCAGCACCGCGCGCGGATCCTCGGCCCGTTGCTCGAAGCAGCCACCTGATAATCAGCGCTGCGCCTGCCGATACACGGCAAACCGGGGCGGCAGGTCGTGCGGCCTCAGCCGCCACGGGCAGCCGCTCCTGACGACGTGGCGCAGCGCGCTGAACACCTCCCGCAACGCATGCTCGCGCTGACCGGCATCCTCGCGCGGCAGCGTCAGTTCGGGCGCGACCGGCGCCCGCTCCTCATCGGAAACGTCGGACTGATACGGCTCGCGGGCAGGGCTCATCCCCACCCACCCGAACATCAGCCCCAATCGGGACCCTAACAGCCTGAGAGCGCGTCTGAAGAGCAGAATGCACAATAGCCCCGCGCGGCGGTGCCGGCGGGGCAGAAGATGATGGTCTGGAAGAGCCGGAGCGGGTGCCGCATACCGCGGACTAGATTGCCAAGCCTGACGTGTTGGGTCCAGCAGTTGCCGGCACCAGCGGCTGAGCTATTCTCCCTCTTATGCGCACAGTGTTCGCTGTACTCAGTCTCGTCGCTGTCGGACCGGCCGCTGCTGCGGACGTCTACCTGTTCGACCTGCTGCGCCGACCCGGCGACAAGCGCGCCTACAACGCGATGCTGAGGAGTGGTCCTTCAGTGCCGAAGTGGGTGACGGCCTAGAGCCGCACGTCGAACGGACCGTCCCAACCTTCCAGAGAAGTAAAAGCGGACGGCGAAACCTACCTGCTCGCTGACGTGTGCAAGGTCCACGACTGCCTCGACCATAAACTTCAGGTGATATTCGCGCCGGGCGGGCGGCGCGCGTGGGGCCGGCTGTACGAGAATGGCCGCACCAGCTGGATAGGCAGCCCATCGCCGGCGCTCGGGAAGGCGGCCGATCGGATCGGATTCTGAGGCGGTCGCATATTCCACGTCGCCACGCCCCGATCGGCTCACCGGGCGGAGGGCCGCTTGTTCAGCCTCAGGCGCGCTCGGCCGTCTTCTGCACCAGTTCCAGGAGCCTGCGTCGATCCTCAGGATCACGGACCAGGTTGAAAGCGGCCAGCAACTCCGCGCACTCAGCGTCGCTGGCGACCGGGGCCACCGGAATGGCCGCGGCGGAAGCTCCCGCATCGACGGCGTTCGGTGGCCTGTAGAACGCAGAGGGCGGCACCTGCACCGCTTCCGCGATACGACTCAGGAGCCGTTCCGTCCTCTGTTGCCGAAGCGTCGGGACCCCGCAGTCCTCCTCATGGTGAAGGGCGCTGGGGGGCGGCGTCTTGCTGCTCATAGGCCTCCGTCTCGGCGTCCCGCACGCGCCGTGTACACTGTTATACCGTTTCAAATTCTATTTGAATGCGTGTGAAGCGCAACGGTTGTGCTAGCGCAAAGCTTGCCCTTTGTGGTTGTGTCGTGCGACAGGTCACATGGGTGTGAGCGAACAGCGAGAGCAGGTACGGCGTGCCGAAGCCCCGATCCCTTGGCGGTCAGACGTGTCCGAAGGCATTTCAGTCGGCGCTCGATGAACTCGACGTCATCGGCCAGTGGGAGTGGGACGCGGCGACGGACTGCGCGCGCTCGGACGCCTTCGTGGCGCTGCTCTTCAATGTCGACCCGCAGCAGGCGGAGGCGGGCGTTCCACTGACCCAATACGTCGAAGCCATACACCCCGAGGATCGGGTGCGGGTTCTCGATCTGATCCGGCGCAGCGCCAGCGAAGGTAGCACCTTCCTGACCGAGTACAGGGTCATCTCAGTCGACCACCAGACCCGCTGGGTTCTGGCGCGAGGCCGCTTCACCGCTGATCATCAAGGGCGACCGGTCGGCGGTGGCGGCATCCTCGTGGACATCACCTCACTGCGGATGAGCGAGGGCACTTTCGCGGAGGGCACGCGCCGCCCCGATGAAACCGCGCTCGACCGGGCCGCCGATCACGCCATCGCCGCACAGGAGGCGATTGTGGAGTTGCGAGATCCGGCTCTGAAAGCGCTGGCCGACGCGCTCTTGATATCGCTGGGCCGGAAGCTTGCGCAGCAAGAGGTGCAGGACCGGCGCCGGAAGATGAACTGATCGAGGGCGCTCTCGCCCCCTCACGACGCGGAAGCGCGCCCGACGTCACCAGCGTGTGAGCCGCGACGCGAGGCCGCTCATCGGCAAGATGGCCGGCGGCTACCACGCCATCTCCACTGACGGGTGAGCCGACGATCGATAGACTCGCGGCCGATGTACCGAATCTCGCCTGCAAGCCTCTGCCGGCTCCGCACGCTCGCTCAGACCGACGCCGCTTCTATCAGGTGAGCGGTTACCTGCGTGGCCTGTAGGTGGTCGGCTTGGTCGTCGCCACCGGGTCGACTAATCTTGAGAACGTCGAGTACAGCGTCACCGATACCGGTCGAGCCGAGTTCGAGGGGCGGCCCGGTCTATCCTCGTCCAGCTTGTACGGCCTCATGGATTTTCGCGCGACCGGTCCCCGGATCCGAAGCGCGTCCAGAAGGGTGGGCTTGCGAGGAACGCGACGACCGTGTCGAGCTGCCGGAGCCGGTCCTGATTGTCCGCTCAGGATCGCAATCGGATGTCGCGCTTTCGTCTCGAAGCGGATGTGCTGCCTCCGGTTCGATCCTGCTGATTGGACCGATGCGCGCTGGTTCCCCGCGCGGACAGAAGGGGAAGCGCTCCGATAGGTGTTGCTTCGACCAGACACCGGCGCATCATCTCATGCGGGAGGTGCCCCTATGGAATGCCTAGACTTCAATCCAGAATGCGACCGGTTATAAAGCGGGCAGGGCATCGTGACGCGTTATTCATTGTCGCGGATGCAGTCAGCGCAATAAGATCAAGCATCGTAATAAAACCGCTCGAAAATAGGCGATATAATATCCTCATAGATCTGGAGACTTTAAAATAGCGTCATGGCTTCGGATCTTCCTTTGTCCGCGTTCCGCATCTTCGAGGCAGCGGCGCGACGTCGCTCTTTCAAGGAGGCTGCCGGCGAGCTGAATCTCTCGGCCAGCGCCGTCAGCCACGCCATGAGCAAGCTCGAGGAGTCGCTCGGCGTGCCTCTTTTCGAGCGCGTCGGGCAGGGTATCGCGCCAACGACAGCGGGAGAGGCGCTCCTCGACCACGTCAGCCGGGCTTTCGCCGAGCTGCATCGCGGGCTCGACATGATCTCGACGCGCGGCTCGCAATTGCTGCGCCTGCATTGCGCCCCGAGCTTTGCCGCACAGTGGCTGACGCCCCGGCTGTCGGGTTTTCTGCGCGACCATCCTGGGATGGAGGTGCGACTGGCCGCAGGCATGGACTACGCGCGCTTCACCAACGACGAGTTCGATGCCGATATCGTCTACGGCCCCCCGCGCGGCGAGGGCTTGCTGCGCATGCCTCTCGGCGTTGAAACGGTGACGCCGCTCTGCGACCCGTCGCGAGCAGAGCAGATCAAGAAGCCGTCCGATCTGTTCCGGCATCCCTTGATCCAGAGTGACACGAAACTGGTGCGCTGGCCGCACTGGTTCGACAAGAACGGCCTCACGGCGCCGGCATCCGCAGCCCTGCGCTTCGACCGCAGCTTCCTGGCATTGACCGGAGCGGCCGACGGCCTCGGCGTCGCCCTGGAGTCGACACGTCTCGCGGAACGGGAAATGACGATCGGACGCCTCGTGGCGCCGCTTGCAGGTCGGTCAGTGGATATCCACTACACCGGTCACCATCTCGTCTTTCCGCCATCATCGCGACGGCGCGAACCTCTGAGGATCTTCGCGCGCTGGCTCGCTAGAGAACTGTCTGTATCGCCGAGCTCGGAGCTGGAATAGCGTTTAATGAATTTCATTCATGTTTGAATGCAATCTTCGCGTTTGTTCATTGCCTCTCGGGCAGCCATAAGGGCTTCAACGATAGGACGCGAGGAAACGGCTCGGACGCTGACGCCCGTCAGAGCGCGGCCGAAGAGGGTGAGCTGGCTTCATGCCAAGCTTTCTCCGCCTCCCATCGCAGAAGAAGCCGGGTTCGGCCGGTTTGCAGGGAGGGTCTACATGCTTCTCGAGAACAAGGTCTGCGTGATCACCGGGGCGGCCTCCGCCCGCGGCATCGGCAAGGCCACCGCGCGGCTCTTCGCGAAGCAGGGCGCCCGCGTCGTCATCCTCGACCTCGACGCCGGCCAGGCCGAGGCGGCCGCCCGCGACCTCGGTGACGGCCATCTCGGCCTCGCCTGCAACGTCACCGACCGGGGCGTATGCCAAGCCGCCGCCGATGAGACGATCGCCCGCCTCGGCTCGATCGACGTGCTGATCAACAACGCCGGCATCACCCAGCCGCTCAAGCTGATGGATGTGGGACCGGAGAACTACGACGCGGTCACCGACGTCAACCTGCGCGGCACGCTCTACATGAGCCAGGCCGTGGTCCCGCAGATGCGGCAGCAGAAATCCGGCTCGATCGTCTGCATGTCGTCGGTCTCGGCCCAGCGCGGCGGCGGCATCTTCGGCGGCCCACACTATTCCGCGGCGAAGGCCGGCGTCCTCGGCCTGCAGAAGGCCATGGCCCGCGAACTGGGGGCTGACAGCATCCGGGTCAATTCCGTCACTCCCGGTCTGATCCAGACCGACATCACCGGCGACAAGCTCACCCCCGAGCTCAAGGTCGAGATCGCCAAGGGCATCCCGCTCGGCCGCCTCGGCGTCGCCGACGACATCGCCAATGCCTGCCTGTTCCTGGCCTCCGACCTGTCCGCGTACATCACCGGCGCGGTGATCGACGTGAACGGCGGCATGCTGATCCACTGAGAGGGAGGACCTCATGTCAACCGAACGGCCCCACGAGGGTTCGAACATCTCGCTGGCCGACCGGGCCTACAATATCCGCCGCCACGCCCTGCTGATGGGCGAGGTCCAGGGCCAGGGCTACATCGCCCAGGCGCTCGGCATCTCCGATGTGCTGGCGGTGAGCTACTTCCACGCGATGACCTACCGTCCGGAGGATCCGGAATGGGAGGGCCGCGACCGCTTCTGCCTCTCCATCGGCCACTACGCCATCGCCCTCTACGCGGCGCTGATCGAGGCCGGGATCATCCCGGAGGACGAGCTGACGAGCTACGGCGGCGACGACAGCCGCCTGCCGATGTCCGGCATGGCCGCCTACACGCCCGGCATGGAGATCACCGGCGGGTCGCTCGGCCACGGGCTCGGGATCGCGGTCGGCATGGCGCTGGGCCTGAAGCGGAAGAACGCGAAGAGCTTCGTCTACAACCTGTTCTCCGACGGCGAGCTCGACGAGGGCTCGACCTGGGAGGCCGCCATGTCGGCCGGGTCGTTCAAGCTCGACAACCTGATCGGCATCGTCGACGTGAACGGCATGCAGGCAGACGGCCCCTCGCACGGGGTTCTCAACTTCGAGCCGCTGGCGCCGAAGTTCGAGGCGTTCAACTGGTTCGTTCAGCGGGTCGACGGCAACGACCTCGACGCGCTCGTGAAGGCCTTCGATGCCGCCCGGCACCATCCGGGTCCCGAACCCCGGGTGATCATCTGCGACACGAAGATGGCCAAGGGCGTGCCGTTCCTCGAGGAGCGCGAGCGCAACCACTTCCTGCGGGTCGAGCCGGCCGAGTGGACGCAGGCGCTGGAGATCCTGGACGAGGGGAGGGTGCAGTGAGACGCTCGAAATATGAGAGGCCCGCGCCGCGCGTCGGCGGCGGCGCCAAGACCTCGGCGATGATCGCCTCGCTGGCCGCCCCTGGGCAGCGCACGAAGCCCGCCCCGTTCGGCCACGCCCTCGTGGAACTCGCCAAGACCCGGCCCGACATCGTCGGCCTCTCGGCGGATCTGGCCAAGTACACGGACCTGCACATCTTCGCGCAGGCCCACCCTGACCGGTTCTACCAGATGGGGATGGCCGAGCAGCTCCTGATGAGCGCGGCCGCCGGCCTCGCCCGCGAGGGGTTCGTCTCGGTTGCCACCACCTACGCGGTGTTCGCGGCGCGGCGCGCCTACGACTTCATCTGCCTCGCGATCGCGGAGGAGAACCTCAACGTCAAGATCGCCTGCGCGCTGCCCGGCCTGACCACCGGCTACGGGCCCAGCCATCAGGCGACCGAGGATGTCGCGATCTTCCGCGGCATGCCGAACATGACGATCCTCGACCCGTGCGACGCGCACGAGATCGAGCAGATGGTCCCGGCGATGGTCGCCCACCAGGGCCCGGTCTACCTGCGGCTACTGCGCGGCAACGTCCCGCTGGTGCTCGACGAGTACGGCTACCGGTTCGAGTGGGGCAAGGCCAAGACGATCCGCGACGGCCGCGACGTGCTGGTGATCTCGTCGGGCCTGATGACGATGCGCGCCCTGGAGGTGGCCGAGGCCCTGCGCGAGGATCGGGTCGACGTGGCGGTGCTGCACGTGCCGACGATCAAGCCGCTCGACGCGGCGACGATCCTGGCCGAGGCCCGTCGCGGTGGGCGCCTCGTGGTCGTTGCCGAGAACCACTCGGTGGTCGGCGGCCTCGGCGAGGCGGTGGCGGGATTGTTGATGCGCGACGGTACCCTGCCGGAGCGCGGCTTCCGTCAAGTCGGCCTGCCGGACGAGTTCCTCGACGCCGGAGCGCTGCCGACCCTTCACGACCGCTACGGCATCTCGACCGAGGCGATGGCTCGAAGCATCCGCGGTTGGCTGTAGGCGCAGCCGTCGCTCGCGCCGACAAGCGACTGCTCACACCCATAACTGAGCTGAATTGAGATGATCGCGGATCTCCGCGTCCGCGATCATGATGTGCCGTAGAATGATTTATCTATTCATTCGGTCGCATCGCGCGCACCGAGCGATGATGCGCGCCTGAAAACAATTAACGACTTCAATAATCGATCAAAACAATAAGAACGCTCAGCAAAAGGGCGACCTGCGCGCATGGGCAGAGGCCGGCGATCTCAAAGACCGTAGCAGGCGGGATCGCGCCACCGAGCATCATCAGGGAGTGACATCGTGAGCACATTCAACATAAGCCGTCGGACACTTCTTGCCGGCGCCGCGGCTGTCCCGATCTTCGGCATCATCACGCGCCGGGGCGAGGCCGCCGAATTCGGCTACAAGCTCGCCACCGGCCAGGACCCGACCCATCCGGTCAACGTCCGGGCGCAGGAAGCGTGCGACCGGATCCGCGAGGCGACGAACGGGCGCGTCGACATCAAGTTGTTCCCGGCCAATCAACTCGGCTCGGACACCGACTTGCTGTCGCAGGTGCGGAACGGCTCGGTCGAGTTCTTCAACCTCTCACACTCGATCCTGTCGACCTTCGTGCCGGCGTCCAGCCTGCCCAACAGCGGCTTCGCCTTCAAGGATTACGATGCCGTCTGGAAGGCCATGGACGGGGCGCTCGGCGACTATGTCCGCGCCGAGATCGCCAAGACGCCGATCACGACCATCTGCAAGAGCTGGGACAACGGCTTCCGTCAGATCACCTCCTCGACTCGTGAGATCAGGACGCCCGAGGATCTGAAGGGCTTCAAGATTCGCGTGCCCCAAGCACCGATGTTGACCTCGCTCTTCAAGGCCCTCGACGCCGGGGCCGCGCCCATCAATTTCAACGAGCTGTACTCGGCGCTCCAAACCAAGGTCGTGGAGGGCGAAGAGAACCCGCTGCCGATCATCGCCACGACGCGCCTCTACGAGGTGCAGAAGTCCTGCAGCCTGACCGGCCACGTCTGGGACGGCTACTGGATCCTCGGAAACAAGCGCGCTTGGCAGAAGCTGCCCGAGGACCTGCGCGCGATCGTGACCAGGGAGTTCGACCGCTCGGGTCAGGATCAGCGTGCGGACGTGGCCAGGCTCAGCGACTCTCTGCGCACGACCCTGTCAGAGAAAGGGATCAGGTTCATCGATGTCGACCGCGAGCCTTTCCGTGCCGCTCTCGCCAAGACGAGTTTCTACAAGGACTGGAAGGCGAAGTTCGGTGAAGTCGGCTGGAGCCACCTCGAAGCCGTATCCGGCAAGCTCGGTTGAGGGTGGGGTGTCATGCACGTCGATATCGCCGCCGCCGCCTCTGTCGAGGCAACGCCCAGTCACGGCCTGCACGGGCCCTCGCTGAGCGGTCACCCATGGCTCGGGACCGCCGATCGGTTCCTCGGTCATCTCGTCGAGATCCCGGCCGCCCTGCTGGTGCTGGCCGAGATCGGGGTGCTGCTCGCCGGCGTCGTGAGCCGCTACGTCTTCCATGAGCCGCTCGTTTGGTCGGACGAACTCGCCGGCATCCTGTTCCTGTGGCTTGCCATGCTGGGCGCCGTGGTCGCCTTCCGCCGCGCCGAGCACATGCGCATGACGGCGATCGTCGCCATGACCGGACCCCGCACCCGCGCCTTTCTGGAAACAGTCGCGCTGGTGGCCGGCCTGATCTTCGTGAGCCTCGTCCTGCACCCGGCCTACGAGTTCGCGGCCGAGGAGATCTACGTCCAGACGCCGGCCCTCGATCTCAACAATGCGTGGCGCGCCGCTGCCTTGCCGATCGGCCTCGGCCTGATGCTGCTGGTCGCCGTCATCCGCCTCTTCGAAACGGCCGATTGGCGGATGACGGCCGGCGCGCTGGTGCTCGGCGTTGCGGTCGCGGGTGGGCTCGTCGCCCTCCAGCCTTGGCTGGCGGGGCTGGGCAACCTCAACCTCCTGCTGTTCTTCGTCCTCGGCGTCGGCGCGCTGGTCTTCTCCGGCGTGCCGATCGCCTTCGCGTTCGGCCTGTCGACCTTCGCCTACATCACGCTGACCACCAACGCGCCCTCCATGGTGGTGGTCGGTCGCATGGACGAGGGCATGAGCCACCTCATCCTCCTCGCCGTGCCGCTGTTCGTGTTCCTCGGCCTGCTGATCGAGATGACCGGCATGGCCAAGGCCATGGTCGGCTTCCTGGCCTCGCTGCTCGGACACGTCCGCGGCGGCCTGCACTACGTGCTGGTCGGGGCCATGTACCTCGTCTCGGGCATCTCCGGCTCCAAGGCCGCCGACATGGCCGCCGTCGCGCCCGTGCTGTTCCCCGAAATGAAGGCCCGCGGCGCGAAGGAGGGCGACCTCGTGGCCCTGCTCGCCACCACCGGCGCGCAGACCGAGACGATCCCGCCCTCGATCGTGCTGATCACCATCGGCTCGGTCACCGGCGTGTCGATCACCGCCCTGTTCACCGGCGGCCTGATGCCGGGCCTCGTGCTCGCCGCGACGCTGTGCGCGCTGGTCTGGTGGCGCTACCGCCGCGAGGACCTGAGCCACGTCGCCAGGCCGTCCGGCCGGGTCATCGGCCGCGCCTTCCTGGTGGCGATCCCGGCGCTGGCGCTACCCTTCGTGATCCGCTTCGCCGTGGTCGAGGGCATCGCCACTGCCACCGAGGTCTCGACCATCGGCATCGTCTACGCGGCGCTGGCCGGCCTGCTGATCTACCGCCAGTTCGAGTGGCGGCGGCTCTACCCGATGCTGGTGACCACCGCCGCCCTGTCCGGCGCGATCCTGCTGATCATCGGCGCGGCCACCGGGATGGCCTGGGCGCTCACCCAGTCGGGCTTCTCGGAGACGCTGGCCGTCGTGATGAAGGGCCTTCCGGGCGGTGCGCTCGGGTTCCTGTTCGTCTCGGCCTTCGCCTTCATCATCCTGGGGTCGGTGCTGGAGGGCATCCCGGCGATCGTGCTGTTCGGGCCGCTGCTGTTCCCGATCGCGCGGGCGGTGGGCGTGCATGAGGTGCACTATTCGATGGTGGTCATCCTCGCGATGGGCATCGGCCTGTTCGCCCCACCCTTCGGCGTCGGCTATTACGCCGCCTGCGCCATCAGCCGGATCAACCCAGACGCCGGGATGCGCCCGATCGTCGGCTACATCCTGGCCCTGCTGGTCGGGCTGCTCGCCATCATCCTCGTCCCCTGGTTCTCGATCGGGTTCCTCTGAGGCGATGCAACGCGATCCGGGGCGCGACTGCATTCACTGGGATGCAGCCGCTTCCTCGTCGGGGGACTGTCCGATCAGCGCATCCTGTGAGGTGCCGCCGACCCGCGAGGCCGCACGGCCCGACCGAAGAGGGCAGTGAGCGCGGCCTGTCGCTCATCGGTCGCCCAGGACAAGGCCACGTGCTGGATCGGATCGCCGCTTGCCCCCGCGATCGCGTGCGACTGCGCGGGCTCCTTCCAATGCACGCGCGTTCTGGCCCGGAAGATCGGAGCTGCAATGGCTTGCGGGCCGGCATCGATCGCCTGCCTGAACAGCCTCTACGGCGACAGCAGGGGCGGACCCGAGGCTCATCGCGCGGCGACGTCCGAGCATCCGGTCGAGCATCACCCAGCGTTCCGATCCGCTGGCCGCGATGACGCGGTAGAGGCCCCCGCCGTCACCGGCCCTCCAGCCCGTCACGGCCGTTCCGCGCGGCGCCTCGATTGACCGTCAGCTAGTACGGTCGCAGCCGCGCGGCGCCGTGACTGATTTGCGCCACGTGGCCGATACGGTTAGTCAGCCTTAACCGTGTCGTCTTTCCCTGCTCGATGGCGCGACGCGACCGGCGGGCGTTCAGGCGATGGCCTGTCGCAGCCGATGCTCACTTCGTCCGCGCGACACGCAGGACATTATTTACTATTCGCGGATTGCTTGTTGGCAATCTTGATTTGACAGCGCGCCACGTCCGGCGAACCAGAATGGTGATGAGACGGCGTCGATGCTTGATCTGACGGGCTATCGCCTGACCTACGACGACGAGTTCAACGCGCGCAGCATCTCGCAGAACGGCGTCGGGACGACCTACCGCGATATTCGCGCCGAGTGGCGGTACGACGCCAACTCCGACATCGGCTTCGGCCGGTCCTCGTTCCTCGATTCCGGGTCCGGTTACGATCCCTTCAGCGTCCAGAACGGTGTCCTGACGATCACGGCGGCGCCGCCCGGGACGAGCGCGTCCGGCTATCCGGGGAGCTGGCAGTCCGGGCTCATCAGCACGCAGGGCAACTTCTCGCAGACTTACGGCTACTTCGAGATCCGCGCGGATTTCTCCAACAATCCCGATGCCTGGGACGCCTTCTGGCTGCTGCCGAATCAGCAGAGCCCGCAGTCGAGCAGCGCCAACGGGCACCAGGAGCTCGACGTCGTCGAGCATTACGGAAACAACGACCGCGGCGTCTACAGCACGATCCACACGACCGACCCGCAGCCGCCCGGAACGACCTGGCAGCAGACCCGCCAAGTCTACAGCGAGATGCCCAATCCCAACGGGTATCACACCTACGGCATGAACTGGCAGGCCGATCGCATCAGCTTCTACGTGGACGGTCAGCTCGTCGGTTCGCAGGCGACGCCGTCCGACCTGCACAGCCCCATGTATCTGCTGGCCAACCTGGCCGTGCAGAGCACGGCGACGACGGGCACCCGCTTCAGCTCGAGCATCGACTATATCCGCGTCTACTCGAACAACCCCAACGCGGTCGCGGTGCCGCAGGACCGCGTGTCGTCGCCGGATGGCCGAGACCCGGGTCTGTACGGGGCGACGGCCGGTCTCCGGTCGGGCGCCGGCGCGGCCGGAGCGCAGCCGGGCGCGGCCGGGTCGAACTCCGGTTCGACGGCGCCTGCATCGGGCGCCAACGGGTCGAATGGATCTTCTCAATCGTCCTCGGGGACGGCTCAAGGGACCGCGGCGCCGGGAAACGCCCCGTGCTACTGCACCGGCACGTCCATCAGGACCGACCGCGGCGACGTCGCTGTCGAGCGGCTCGCGGTGGGCGACAGGGTCGTCACGGCCGCGGGCCTGCATCGGCCGATCCGGTGGATCGGTCGCCGCACCTATCCCGGATCGTCGGCCCCGCCGACCGAGCGGCCCGTGCGCATCCGGGCCGGCGCGCTCGACGACGGTGTCCCCGCCCGCGACCTGCTCGTCTCGCCGGACCACGCCGTTTGGCTGGACGGGCTGTTCGTCGCCGCCGGCCACCTCGTCAACGGAACCAGCATCACCCGCGGTGAGCGCGTGATTGATCTCACCTACTGGCATATCGAGCTCGACAGCCACGACCTGCTGCTGGCGGAGGGCGCGCCGGCCGAGAGCTTCCTGCCCGCTCCAGGCCTCCGGCGGCTCTTCGACGGCCGCGATCCGGACGACAGCGCGATCGGTCCGCAGGCCTACGCGCCGCGCACCGCGCTCGGTCCCCAGCTCGCCGCCCTGCGCAGGCGGCTGATCCGTCGGGCCGGCGCGACGTCGCGTCCGGGCGCCGTGCGGGCGTGGCTGGATCGCTGCGCGCTGCGCGCGGACGGCGCGCTGCGCGTGGCCGGCTGGGCCCACGACGCCGCGCAGCCCGACGCCCCCGTATGCCTGGACATCGTGGTCGACGGGACAATCGTGGCGGTGACGGTGGCGGCGGAGTACCGCGCCGACATCGCGGCGGCGGGCGTGGGCGACGGCCGGCACGGATTCGACCTCGGCGTCGAGGCGCCCCTCGCTCCCGGTGTGCCGCACGTGGTCGAGGTGCGCCGCTCGATCGACGAGGCGGTCATCTGCGCCATGGCCGCGGACGCGGCGGGCGTGTGGCGGCCCCTGCTGGCCGCCTGACGCGCCACCGCGGCGGGCGTCAGGCGCGCCGCATCAGGCTGGACGCGCGGAGGTCCGACGCACGCAGGTCCGACGCGCGGCCGCGCGCGGCCGGACCGTGCGACCCGGCCATGCGCGGCGGCTCGGCCTGCCGGATCTGGTCGAGCAGCAGCGGGCGCGCGAAGTAGTAGCCCTGGGCGCAGCGGATCTGCGTGGCGCCGAGCAGGTAGGCGACCTCCTCGAAGGTCTCGACGCCTTCGGCCACCACCGTCATGCCCAGCGCCGCACCGAGCGACTCGATCGCCTTCAGGACGATCTGGCTGCGCGGCCGCTTGTCGATGTCGGTGATGAACGAGCGATCGATCTTGAGCTCGTCCGCGGTGATGTCCGCCAGGGCCGCGAGGGACGAGTAGCCGACGCCGAAATCGTCGATCGAGACGCGCGCGCCGATCGCCCGGATCTTCGGCAGGACCTCGCGCTGGAAGCGGCCCGTCGTGAAGAAGGCCTCCTCGGTCAGTTCGAGCACGAAGCGCTCCGCGAGGCCGGTCTCGCCGAGCGCCGCGCAGAAGGCGGTCATGAACGGCACGTCGCAGGCCTGTTTGGCGGCGATGTTGAGGCTCACGGTGACGTCGGGTCCGAAAACCTCGTCGATGTCGGGCATCGCCCGCACCGTCTCGGCCAGGAGCTGCAGGGTGATCTCGTTGATCAGCCCGAGCTCGATGGCGAGGGCGATGAAGTCGCCGGGCGCCTGGATCATGCCGACCTCGTCGCGCCAGCGCAGGAGCACCTCGACGCCCGTGACCGCGTGGGAGCGCATGTCGACCTTGGGCTGGAAGGCGCAGCAGAAGCAGCGGTCGCGGATCGCCAGCCGGAGGCGCTGCTCCACGGCCATGCGGGCCGTGGCGGCCTGGCTCATCGCGTCGTCGAAGACGCTGACGCCGCCCTTCAGCTCGCCCTTCACCCGGTACATCGCGTTGTCGGCCTGCCGGGCGAGGGTCTCGTAGCTGTCGCCGTGCTCCGGGAAGAGGCTGACGCCGATGGAGGCGGAGGCGAAGATCTCGTGCCCGTCGATGAAGAACGGCTGCTTCAGGCGCTCCGAGATGGCGCGCACGGAGGCCAGCGCCGCGTCCCCGTCGGTGACGGGAGCGAGGAGCAGCACGAACTCGTCGCCGCCGATCCGCGCCAGGAGGTCGCTCGGGCGCAGCGCGCCGCCGATCCGGTCGGACACCTTGCGCAGCAGGGCATCGCCCGCGGCGTGGCTGTAGTAGTCGTTGATGTGCTTGAAGTTGTCGAGATCGATGAAGGCCAGGGCGAACCGGTCCCCCGGCGCGGACCCCGCCAGGACATCCGCGATGCTCTGCTCGAACATCGTCCGGTTGGGCAGGCCGGTCAGGGCGTCGATGAAGGCCTCGGTGATCAGCTCCCGCTGGATCCGGTGATGGTGCGTGACGTCGATCAGGGTCGTCAGCGTGAAACCGTCCCGGTCCTCGGCAACCGGCCGCGTCCGCACCTCGAGCATCCGGTCGTCGACTGCCTCGACGGTCCCGGCGTCCCGGGCGCCGGCCGCCGCGGCGGGAAGCGCCTGGACGGCCCTGTCCCCGAGGGCGCGCGCGGCGGCGTTGGCGAGGACGCAGTGACCCTGGCCGTCATGGACCACGACCCCGACGGGTAGCGCCTGGATGGCGGCCTCGAGCAGGGTTCGACGCTCCGAAAAAGCGGGCTCGCTCATGCCCCGCCCTGCTGCCACAGGGGCTTGGCAGCCTGGGCGCCGGCCTGGGTGCCGGTCTGGGCGCCGGTCTGGGCGCCGGTCTGAGCTTGGTCGCCGCCCTCCAGGGGGCGGCGGAGGAGGCGGCGATGCACCTGCTCGAGGGCGGCGCCGTGCGGGCTGTCCGAGCCCGCCTCGCGCCCGAGGCGCGCCGCCGCGGCCGGATCGCCGTCGTACCCGGCGACCTTGTTCATGGTGGCGCCGCGCCAGCGCTCGACGACGGCGCCGACGAAGGCCGCGCCGGCGACGGTCGCGTCGTCCTCGGCGGCCCTGCCGCTCGCGTCGTTGCGCGGGTGACGGGCCGACGGCAGCGGCCGGAAGGTCATCCGCGCCGGGATCGGGACGCCCTCGCCGAAGGCGATGACCTCGCCGGTGCCCAGCGACGGCACGAAGGTGAGGAGGTTGGCTGCGTCCGACACGGCCGCGGCCAGGAAGGCCTGGTCGCGCGCGTTGGTCATGCGCATGGCGAACAGGGTGCTGCATTGCGACATGATCGTCGCGTCGAGCTCGGCCGGGCGCTGGGTGACGAGCCCGAGATGGACGCCGTGCTTGCGGCCCTCTCGGGCGATCCGCGCCAGGGCGCGGCGCGTCGGCGTGAAGCCCACCGACCGGTCGGCCGAGGCGAAGCGGTGGGCCTCCTCGCAGACGAACAGCAGCGGGACGGCGCCCTCGCTCCAGATGCCGAACTCGAAGGCGAGGCGGCACAGCACGCACACGACGGCGTCGACGACCTCCATCGGCAGACCGGCGAGCTGCATGATCGTCATCGGCCGCCCGTCGGGATCGAGCCGGAACAGGTGCGCCAGAATCTCGCCCATCATGTCGCCGCCGACATTGGCGTTGTCGAACATGAAACCGTGCCGGGGATCGTTCCGGATCGCCTCGATCCGGGAGATCAGCCGGTGATAGTGCATCCGGGAGACGCGGTTCTCGAGCCGACCCATCCGCTCGTCGATGAGCGCGAGCAGATCCTGCAGCATGTAGGGGACCGGCGTGTCGACCGTGTAGCCGGCGCCCTTGCCGAAGGGCCGCTTCACGATCTGGCGGTCGCTCGCTTCCTTGTACTGCCCGTACTTGCTCTTCGCGAGGGGGATCACCTCGGCCAGGATCTCGATTTCCTCGTCCACGGCCGGCCTGCCGCCGTAGATGACGTCGGCGATCTCCTCGAGGTTGAACAGCCAGAACGGCAGCTTGAGGGTCCGCGGGCTGATGACGCTCGCGCGGTCGCCGAAGCTGGCGGCGTACTCGTTGTGCACGTCCAGCAGGAAGACGCGCACGGACGGTCGCGCCCGCATCACCTCGTCGAGGATGACGGTGACGCCGCTTGACTTCCCGACACCGGTCGCGCCGAGCACCGCGAAGTGCTTGGAGAGCAGGTCGTCGATCTTGATGCAGGCCGGGGTCTCGGGATCCTGGTAGAGCGCGCCCACGGCCGCCGTGCCGGTCGCCGAGACCTGATGGACGATCCGGAGGTCGGTGGCGGACAGGAGTTCCACATCGTCGCCGATCGCCGGGTAGCAGCTCACGCCGCGGCTGAAGCGGTGCGCGCCGTGCGCCGCGTGGATCTCGCCGAGCAGGTCGAGGCTCGCGTAGGCGCCCGGCCGGTGCCCGCGCTCGCTGCCCGAGGACAGCGTGGTGACGATGCCGACGAGGATCGCCTCTCCGGCACGGATCCGGACCAGATTGCCGACGGTGACGCGCACCCTGGGCCGGCCGCCCTGCACGATGAGTTCGAGATGGACCTTGGATCCCTCGATCGACGTCACCGCGCCAAGGGGCGACGCGGCATCGTCGTGCCGGACCGTTCCGTCGCCGCTCAGCATCGTTCGCACCCTGGTCAGAAACAGAATCGGCGCGATACTGGTCGGGCGTGATTAAAGTTCTGACAAAGAAATATGGCCAGCGAAACAATGCTTAACCGATGCCTTACGGTTCGTGAGCATCGTCAAGGTTGTATTTGATGGCCGCCGCGACGGTCGCGCGGGAGGACGCGGACCGGTCGGCGCATGATTCAGCGGGATCGTCTGCCATCGACATGCCGGCGCGGCGCGGAAACACCCGCGCACATACCACATGGAAGGTCGGGTCCGCCCCTGCCGGTTGCGGCCGCAGCCTACGCGACCTGACCGTCGCAGAAATGCTCGCGCATCCAGCACTCTCCGGAGATCCGCGCTCCGTTCTGCGTCACGAACGCGTAGGGCGAGTGCTCCACAACCGCGCCGCCGCGGCTGCGGATGATCCAGCGAAAACACCGCGGATCGTCCAGGCACGGGACGATCTCGACGGTATGAGAGCGCGTGATTTCGGTCGTCATGACCGGTAAACGCTCGAGCTCGGGACTCCGCTCCACGGATCGTGTGTGGAAGGTTACCGAGCGGTGTGGGCGCGCACGCCAGTTGGACCTGTCCGTCAGGTTCCGTGGCCGGAACCTTCCCCACCGCGGCCCGGTTCGGGCCGAGCCCTCCGTCCGGGCGCGACCCGGCTCCGCGCGACAAGGATGCTGCATGCCGATCAAGGCCCTCAACGACCGCAAGAAGCTGTCGAACGACTTCAACGAGGCCAACGACGCCTTCATCGACGAGGTGCTGAGCGCGCTCCAGGGCGGCCGGATTCCGGTCGATCTCGCCCGCGCCTACCTCGCGCATCCGGTCGCGATGATGCACACGGACGGGGCGCAGGCCGTCGCCAATTACTTCGAGCGCATGCTGGCCCAGCGCCCGAACATCGACTGGACGCCGGGCGCCTGAGCGCGGCGAGGCACCCCGACGAGAAGGAGCGCGGATGACCGCCGACGAGATCGAGGATCTGAACCGGGCGCGCGCCGCCCTGGCCCGCCAGCGGAACGCCATCGCGCGGCGCCTGGGCGGCCTCGACCTGGCGCCGATCTCCATGGCCGAGGACCTGACCCGGACCCTGCTCGCCATCGAGGCCGTGGACCGTGCCCTGGTCGACGCGGGCCAGCCGCATATCGACATCGGCCACCGGCCGGACGCCTAGGGATTGCGAAGCGCTCGGTCGCGCCCGAGTCTTCGCGCCCGAGTCTTGCGCCGCACTCCCAGGCGTGCGTACAGGCTCGGGTGCTCTGAGGAGACCCGACGATGTCCGACCGCATGCCCGGCTTCAATACGCTGGCGATCCACGCGGGCGCCGCCCCCGACGCGGCCACCGGCGCGCGGGCGACGCCGATCTACCAGACCACCAGCTTCGTGTTCGACGACGTCGACCACGCCGCGTCGCTGTTCGGGCTCCAGGCCTTCGGCAACATCTACACGCGGATCACCAATCCGACGAACGCTGTCCTCGAGGAGCGCATCGCCGCGCTCGAAGGTGGGACCGCAGCTTTGGCGGTGGCCTCCGGCCACGCGGCCGAGTTCCTGACCATGCACGCCCTGATGCAGCCGGGCGACGAGTTCGTGGCGTCCAACAAGCTCTACGGCGGCTCGATCAACCAGTTCAACCACTCGTACAAGAACTTCGGCTGGTCGGTGGCCTGGGCCGACAGCGACGACCCCGCCTCGTTCGAGGCGGCGATCACGCCGCGCACCAAGGCGATCTTCTGCGAATCGATCGCCAATCCCGGCGGCGTCATCACCGACCTGGCGGCGCTGTCGCAGATCGCCAAGAAGCACAACATCCCGCTCGTCGTCGACAACACCATGGCGACGCCGTACCTGATCCGGCCGTTCGAGCACGGCGCCGACATCGTGGTGCACTCGGCGACCAAGTTCCTCGGCGGCCACGGCAACTCGATCGGCGGCCTGATCGTCGACGGCGGCTCGTTCCAGTGGGCCGGCGACGCGCGCTACCCGATGATGAGCCAGCCGCGGCCGGAATATTCCGGCATGGTTCTGGCCGAGACTTTCGGCAATTTCGGCTTCGCCATCGCCTGCCGGGTGCTTGGCCTGCGCGATCTCGGACCGGCGCTGTCGCCGTTCAACGCCTTCCTGATCCTGAACGGGATCGAGACGCTGCCGCTGCGCATGCAGCGCCACTCCGACAACGCGCTGACGGTGGCCAAGCACCTGTCGACGCATCCGGCGGTGTCGTGGGTCAGCTATCCCGGCTTGGAGACCGACCGGTACCATCAGCTCGCCCGGCGCTACACGCCGAACGGCGCGGGGGCCGTCTTCACCTTCGGGCTCAAGGGCGGCTACGACGCGGGCGTCAAGCTGGTGTCGAGCCTGCAGCTGTTCTCGCACCTCGCCAATATCGGCGACACGCGCTCCCTGATCATTCACCCGGCCTCGACGACCCACCGCCAGCTCACCGACGCGCAGAAGACCGCCGCGGGCGCGGGACCCGACGTGGTGCGGCTGTCGATCGGCCTGGAGGATCCGGCCGACCTGATCGAGGATCTGGACGCGGCGCTCGGTGCGTGAGCCCGGCGACATCGCGAGCGCGGTGAAGCGACCCTGGATTGCTTCGCTCCGCTCGCAAGGACGGCGGTGCTTCCAGCGATCTGACCAGAAGCCGCCGGCTGGCGCGAGGCGCACAGCCGGCGGGCTGCTCAGAACGCCTCCGCCTCCAGCGCCATGGTGCTCTCGGCCCCGGCCTTGATCCGGTTAAGGCGCAGGGCGGTCTCCGGCAGCATCCGCTCCATGAAGAACCGGCCGCTCGTGAGCTTCGACTCCCAGCGGGGGGAGGGGGCCTCGGCGTGCTTGGCCTGGGCGGCCTTTGCGATCTTCGCCCACATGTAGCCGAGGGCCACGAGGCCGAAGAGGTGCATGAAGTCGGTCGCGCCGGCGCCGGCATTGTCGGGCTTGCTGAACGCGTTCTGCATCAGCCACATCACGGCGCCCTGGAGGTCGTTCAGCCCGGCCTGGAGCGGCTTGGTGAACGGCGCCATGGCGGGATCCTCGCCGTGGTCCTTCAGGAAGGTCTGGACATCGCCCAGGAACGTCATCATCGCCCGGCCGCCGTCCTTCGGCAGCTTGCGGCCGATCAGGTCCATGGCCTGGATGCCGTTGGCGCCCTCGTAGATCATGGCGATGCGGGCATCGCGCACGAACTGCGACATGCCCCATTCCTCGATGTAGCCGTGGCCGCCGAGGAGCTGCTGGGCCTCGACCGCGTTGGCGAAGCCGCGGTCGGTGAACACGCCCTTCACCACCGGGGTCATCAGGCCGAGATGGTCGTCGGCGGCCTGCCGCTCCTTGGCATCCTCGGAGCGGTGCAGGATGTCGGCCTGGAGCGCGGTCCAGAGCATGAGGGCCCGGGCCGCCTCGTTGAAGGCGCGGATCTGCATCAGCGTGCGGCGCACGTCCGGATGGACGATGATCGGGTCGGCGGCCTTCTCGGGCGCCTTGGCGCCGGTCAGGGCGCGGCCCTGGAGCCGGTCCTTCGCGTAGGCGGCGGCGTTCTGGTAGGCGACCTCGGATTGCCCAAGGCCCTGGACGCCGACCGCGAGCCGCGCCTCGTTCATCATCACGAACATGGCGTTGAGGCCGCGATTCTCCTGGCCCACGAGCCAGCCCGTAGCCCCGTCGTAGTTCATCACGCAGGTGGCGTTGCCGTGGATGCCCATCTTGTGCTCGAGGGAGCCGCAGGACACGCCGTTGCGCGCCCCGAGGGACCCGTCGTCGTTCACCAGGAATTTCGGCACCACGAACAGCGAGATGCCCTTTGTGCCGGCGGGCGCGCCCTCGATCCGCGCGATGACGAGGTGCACGATGTTCTCGGCGAGGTCGTGCTCGCCGGCCGAGATGAAGATCTTGGTGCCGGTGATGCTGTAGGAGCCGTCGCCGTTCGGCACGGCCTTGGTCTTGAGAAGCCCGAGATCCGTGCCGCAATGCGGCTCGGTCAGGTTCATGGTCCCGGTCCAGGCGCCCTCGACCATCTTGGGCAGGTACAGCGCCTTCTGCTCCTCCGAGCCGTGGACCAGCAGCGCCGCCATCGCGCCCTGCGTCAGGCCGGGATACATGCCGAAGGCGAGGTTCGCGCCCGAGGCGAATTCCTGGATCGCCGTGTTCAGGGTGTGCGGCAGGCCCTGGCCGCCATAGGCCTCCGGCACCGACAGGCCCATCCAGCCGCCGCTGGCGTAAGTGTCGTAGGCGGCCTTGAAGCCGGTCGGCGTGCGCACCGTCCCGTCGGCCTCGCGGCGGCAGCCCTCGACGTCGCCCGTGCGGTTGAGCGGGGCGAGCACCTCCTCGGCGAGCTTCGCCCCCTCGCGCAGGACGGCCTCGACCACGTCGGGCGAGGCGTCGGCGAAGCCCGCCAGGTTGTCCCGGGCATGGAAGCCGAGGACCTCGGTGAGCAAGAACAGCGTATCCTCGACCGGAGCGCGATACTGCGGCATCTCTGGCTTCCCCCGTCTGGTGCGGGCCTCTCGGAACGGCCCGCCGCGTTGGCCGCATGTAAACGCCGCGCCGCTCCCGGAGCAACGGCTCCGCCCGCCCGGAGCGCGACAGGCGCGGCCGTTCCTCAGCAGCCGCGTGGTCGCGGCCATTACCGGGCCCATCAAACCTTAACTTCGTGTTTACCAAGAAAGTTAATGGTCACGCTCGAACGATCCGACGCGTGCGTCCGTGGATACCGAATTCCGGTCCCGCTCTGCGCCGAGGAAACGGACGCCGAACGCTGCCGACGACAGGCCACCGATGACCCGCAACGCGATGCCGCAGCTCGACAGTTTCGATCCCGAGGTGCTCGACGCGGCCCGCGACGTGGCGGCGCGGGCCGGGGTCCCGCTCGAGACCTGGATCGCGTCGGTGGTGCCGCAGCAGCAATCGGCCGGTCAGGGAAATCGCCGGCACCGGCGGCGCCACCGCGCCGAGCAGCTCGCTCTCGGCGGCAACCGGCCCGAGGCCTCGGCCGAGCGCGCCCTCCCGCCGGCCTCGCCCGACCCGCGTGCCCACGGGACAGCGCCGCGCGCCGAGGGCTACGGCGACGGCATCGCCGCTCTGATGGACCGCCTCGACGGTCTCGACCGCGCCCTCGACCACGAGCGGCGCGCCGCCCAGGATGCCGAGGCGCGCCGCCTCGCGGAGATCGAAGCCCGCATCGAGCGCGCCCTGAAGGCGGCCCCCGTCCAGCAGGTCACCGAGCGGCTCGGCGACATCGAGCGCCGCATGTCGCAGCTCGGCGAGCAGGTCGCCTCGACCCGGACGCCCGGCCGTCGCCCGCGTCCCGCCGCCGCCGACATCCGCAGCGCCGTCCAGGACATCCGCCAGCGCCAGCGCGAGCTGGCACAGGGCGCCGAGCCGGCGCTCGCCGCGTCCGCGGCCGATGGCGGCGTCGTCGCCAGCATGCGCCTGGACCTCGCCCGCCGCCTGGAGGCGCGGATCGAGGAGGGCGTCGCCCCGTCGACCGCCCTGATCGAGCTTCAGGAGGAGACCACGCGCCTACGGGAGGCGATCAACCAGCTCGCGACGAGCCGGGACATCGGCGCCCTCGAGCAGGCCGTCGTCACCCTGGCGAGCGGCATCGAGCGCGCCCAGGCGGGGACCGATCTCACCGCCATCGCGGTGCCGATCGAGCAGGTCCGGGCCCAGGTCGAGCGCCTCGCCGAGGAGGTGGCCGAGAACGTCCACAGCCGCGTCGCGGAGGACGTCCGGCGCCTCGCCGAGCGCCTCGACACCGCCGCCGCGACCGGCGCCGCCGGTCCGGACGACCGGACCCTCGCAGGCCTGTTCGCCGAACTCGAGGAGATCCGCCGTCAGATCGCCGCGCTCGCCGGCCCGGAGCGCATCCAGGGTCTCGCGCAGAGCCTGCAGGCGGTGAGCGCACAGATCGCCCAGCTGCAGCGGACGGCCGCCGGCCCGGACCTGCGGCCGATCCTGGAGGAGATCCGCAGCGACGTGAAGATCGCCGCGCCGGCGGCGCTGGCGGAGCAGATCCAGGCACTCGCCGAGAAGGTCGACGTGCTCTGCGCGCGGGACGACTGGTCCGAGCGCACCGGCGACGTGAACGTGGCCCGCTCGGGCGACATGGCCTCCATCCACGCCATGCTCCGCAGCCTCGCCGAGAAGGTCGATCAGGTCGGCACCCGGTCCGAGCACGAGGGCCTCGACGCCCTGGAGCGGCAGGTGGTCTCGCTGGCCGGCCGCCTCGACGCGCCGCACAGCGCCGATCCGGCGCTGGCCGGGCTGGAGCGCACGATGGGCGACCTGCTGCGGCAGGTCACGGCGCTCCGGGAATCGGCGCCGAGCGAGGCCGCGGTGGAGCGCGCAGCCCGCAACGCGGTCGCGCAGAGCCTGCAGACATCCGGCCTCGGTGCCGCCGAGTCGGGCGAGATCGGCCTCCTGCGCGCCAGCCTTGCGGACATGCAGGCCCGGCAGGTGGCCTCCGATCAGCGCCTCGGCGCGACCCTCGACGGGGTTCAGTCGGCCCTGGAGCGGCTCCTCGTCCGGCTCGGGCCCGTCGAGGCCGTGCCGGCGCGGGGGCCGTCCCTCGACGAGCGCCTGATGTCGTCGACGAGCCCGGATGTGGCCCTCGCGCCCGTCGAGGCGCGCGCAAGGTCGCGGCGCGACAATGCCGAGGCATCCCGCCTCGCCGACGACCTTCTGGAGCCCGGCAGCGGCCGGCCGCCGCGCGAGCCGCGCGCTGCCCGCGAGCCCTCCGCCCGCCGGGCCGTGCAGGAGCGCCTCGGCGACGTCGCCGCCGCGCGATCCGCGGCCGATTCCAAGTCCGAGACCGACATCAAGTCCAGCTTCATCGCGGCCGCGCGCCGGGCGGCCCAGGCTGCCCAGGCGGAGCTGGCCGCCGAGGCGCCTGCCGAGCGCCGGGAAGCCCGGAGTGACCGGGTCGCCGCTCTCCAGGGGGCAGCGACCGGCCGCCTCGGACGGTTGCGCGCCGAGATCGATCGCCGGCGCCGGCCGCTGCTGCTCGGCCTCGCGGCCATCGTGCTGGCTCTCGGCGCGCTCCAGGCGATCACCATGCGGGGCGCGGACGAGCCGCGGCCGGCGGCTCCGACGAGCCAGGTCGCGCCGTCCCGCGGCGATGCCGCGGAGGTCCAGAAGGACAATGCGGACGTCTCCAAGGACGCTTCGAAGGACGCAGCCAAGGAGAGCGCGGAGTCGAAGCCGGCGCCGGCTGATCCGACGACGACCCAGTCTCTGCCCAACTCCGTTCCCTCGGATGCCCGGCCCAACGCCAGGGCTGCGGTGCCGCAGGTCTCGGGGATGAACAGCCTGCAGGCCGAGTTCGGCAACCTGCCGCCGGCGCTGGCGAAGGTGAAGCTCGCCGCCCTCGACGGTGACGGCGCGTCGATCTGGGACCTCGCGACGCGGGAGGCCGATGGCCGCGGCATGCCGCGCGATCTGTCGATCGCCGCCAAGCTCTTCGAGAAGCTGGCCGCGGCCGGCTACGCGCCCGCCCAGTACAAGGTCGCGGGCCATTACGAGAAGGGCTCGGGCGTCGTCCGAGACCTCGACAAGGCGAAGCTCTGGTACGGCCGCGCCGCCGAGCAGGGCCACGCCCGCTCCATGCACAATCTGGCGGTGCTGTACGCCGAGAACCCGGCCGCCAACGGCAAGCCGGATTTCGCCTCCGCGGCCTCGTGGTTCCGGCAGGGCGCCGAGTTCGGCGTCCGCGACAGCCAGTACAATCTCGGCGTCCTCTACGCGCGCGGCCTCGGCCTGACGCAGGACCTGATCCAGTCCTACGCGTGGTTCTCCGCTGCCGCGAGCCAAGGCGACGACGATGCCGGCAAAAAGCGCGACGACGTGGCCAACAAGCTCAGCCCCGCCGACCTCGCCAGCGCCAAGAGCCTCGCGGCGAACTTCAAGCCGCGAAAGATCGACGCGGCGGTCAACGAGCCGCCCGCGCCGAAGATGCCGGCGAGCGCGCCGATGTCCCTCCTCGGCGCGCCGATGCCCGGCGCTGTCCCGTTCACGGCGCCGCCGCGCCGGAGCTGACGCCGCTCCGGGCCCGCGGCCCGGCCGCGGGTCCGACCTTGACCGCCACGCCGCGATGCGGGAACGCTGCGGCAGGGCGGCGTCGGACCGGGGTCGGATCGCGCGGGTCGCCAACCCTTGCCGATGCCCGGAGGATGGATGGCGCACCGGAACTCTGTCCCGATCGGCGCAATCGTTCTCGGCGTGGCCGGACTCATCCCGTTCCTGGGCTTCGCTGCCCTTGCGGTGTCGGGCACGGACGGCGGCCTGAGCAGCATCGGCCTGTCGCCGCGCACCATCCTGTCGGCCTACGGCGCCGTGATCGCCTCGTTCCTCGGCGGGATCCGCTGGGGCGCCGCCGCGGCGCGCAATGGCGGCAACGGCGATTATCTCGTGGCCATCGTGCCATCCCTGGTCGCCTGGGCCGCGATGGCCGCCCCCGCACCGTGGGACCTGCGCATCCTCGGCGGCCTCGTGCTCGCCTGGGGCCTCATCGATCAGGATCTGCCCCGCCGCGGGCTCACGCCCCTCTGGCTCGGCCGCCTGCGCTTGGTCCTCTCGGGCGTCGCCGGGGCCGCGCTCCTCGTGGCGGCCTGACCGCGGAGCGGCGGGCGTGCGGCACGCGCCGTCAGGTCTCGCGGCTCATCTCGCGCAGCAGGTTCAGGACGGCGGTGCGCCGCGCCGGCGACTTGATCGCCTGGAACAGCGCGGCGACCTCCGCGCAGTCGCGCGCGTCCTGGTCCGCCGCGGTCTCGTCGGGCCGCTCCGTCTGGAGGAAATAGGTCGGACAAACACCCAGCGTGGCTGCGATCCGTTCCAGTAGCCAGCGCGTCGTCGGCGGGGTCGCGTCGTCAGTCATACCGTTGAAACTCGCACTCCGCCCGCTGGACCGATTCAAACGGCAGAGCTTTCCGCGGCTACCCTAGCCTTTCAGCGGCGGCGATGCCATCCTCAGGTTGCGTTCGACTCATCATTTGTCGCAGTGCGTGCATCAATTTCGAGCTAGGGCATGCCGCATTCGAAGCACCTCGACAGGACCTTCAGCGTGTTGCGCGATCTGGAACGGGCCGCCTCGCCCGACGAGATCGCGCGGCTCCTGGTCGACGCCTTCACCCGCTACGGAGTCTCGTACATCATGGCCGGGATCGTCCCGGAACCCGGCCTGCCGAAGCGGCGGCACGCCGGGTTCGTGCTCGCGAGCACCATGCCGGAGGGCTGGGCCCGCCGGTACGTGACGCAGGGCTACGCGCTCCACGACCCCACGGTCCGGCGGCTGTGCACCACGGCGACGCCGTTCGACTGGAGCGCCGTGCTGCCGGATACCCCGACGGCCGGGCGCGTCATGAACGAGGCCGGCGATTTCGGCATACGCGCGGGCATCACGATCCCGTTCGTGACCCTCGACGGCGAGCCGGGCGGGATCAGCGTCTCGGGGGAGCGGATCGAGATCGATCCGGCCGAGCGCGTCGCCCTCAACCTCGTCGCGACCTACGCGGTCGGTCAGCTGCTGCTGATGAACAGCCGGCCGGCTGGGCGCGCGCCGGTGCGCCTCTCGCCGCGGGAGCGCGAGACCCTGCAATGGGCGGCGGAGGGCAAGACCGATGTCGAGATCGGCATCGTCATGGGCATCACTGCCGCCGGCGTCGACTACCATCTGCGCTCGGCCCGGGCGAAGCTCGACACCGTGAACCGCGCCCACACCGTGGCGCAGGCGCTCCGAGCGGGTCTGATAACCTAGAGAACGCGCCACGCGGTCCGCACATTCCGCGGCCCGGCATCGGTGAACGCGGTTCGCACCGCGGCAAGTCCTTGGCGCCACTGCCGGCTGCGCGCGCGGACCCTACGGTTTCTCGTAGTACACAGCCCCCGGTGAAACGACGAAAACTCACGCCAGACCAACGTGAGGTTTGCTCGTGATCCACATCGTCACCCCCGCCAACGCGGATCGCTACGCCGACGCGATGGAGCAGGCCTGGCGCCTGCGCCACGACATCTTCGTCGCCGAGAAGGGCTGGAGCGAGCTGGCCAGGCCGGACGGCCGCGAGATCGACCAGTTCGACACGCCGCACGCGATCCACTTCCTCGCCATGGAGGACGACACCGTCGTCGGCTACAGCCGGCTCCTGCCGACCACGCGCCCGCATCTCCTGTCGGACGTCCTGCCGCAGCTCTGCGAGGGCGAGCGGCCAGTCGGCCCCCAGATCTGGGAATGGACCCGCCAGGGCGTCGCTCGCTCGCACCGGGCCAAGGGCCGCGTCGTCAATCCGGTCTCGATCGCGCTGCTCACCGGGATCGTGGAGTGGGGCCTCGCCCACGGGGTCAACAGCCTGCTGCTGCAGATGCCGACCCTCTACATGATCCACGTCATCCAGCTGCATTTCCGCCCGCAGCCGCTCGGCCTGCCCGTCCAGATCGCCGGCGAGGAGATCATGGCGGCGACCGCCCGGTTCGACGCCCGCACCCTGGCCAAGCTCCGCGCCGTCCGCGGCGACAGTCGCTCGGTCCTCGTCTCCGAACCCGCTTACCTGGTGGCCTGAACATGATCTTCGACAGCAAGGATACCGCACTGGACGCGCTCGCCGCGCAGTGCCTGCGGGTTCGCGAACTCATCGACTCGGTCGGCGATCCGCTGATGCGGGCCGCCATCGACCTCCTGCTTCTCGAGGTTGCCCGGGCCCTCGCCCAGACGGGTCCGCAGGACCAGGCGAGCGGCGCCTGAGGCGCCGGCGGCACGCGGATGTGAAAGCGGCGGCCGTCCCGGAGGACGCCCGCCGCGTTTCGCGTCGAGGCTGGAGCCTCAGGCGCCCATCGCGGTCTTCAGGTTCTGGTCGACCTTGTCGAGGAAGCCGGTGGTCGAGAGCCACTTCTGGTCCGGTCCGACGAGGAGGGCGAGGTCCTTGGTCATGTGGCCGGCCTCGACCGTGTCGACGCAGACCTTCTCCAGGGTCGCGGAGAATTTCGCCAGATCGTCGTTGCCGTCGAGCTTGGCGCGGTGCGACAGGCCCCGGGTCCAGGCGAAGATCGACGCGATCGAGTTGGTCGAGGTCTCGCGGCCCTTCTGGTGCTCGCGGTAGTGGCGGGTGACGGTGCCGTGCGCGGCCTCGGCCTCGACGGTCCGGCCGTCCGGCGTCATCAGCACGGAGGTCATCAGGCCGAGGGATCCGAAGCCCTGCGCGGCCGTGTCGGACTGCACGTCGCCGTCGTAGTTCTTGCAGGCCCAGACGTAGCCGCCCGACCACTTCAGGCAGGAGGCCACCATGTCGTCGATCAGGCGATGCTCATAGGTGATGCCGAGCGGCTTGAACTTCGACTCGAACTCCTCCTCGTAGACCTTCTGGAACAGGTCCTTGAACCGGCCGTCATAGGCCTTGAGGATCGTGTTCTTGGTCGACAGGTAGACCGGGTACTTGCGCGCGAGGCCGTAGTTCATCGAGGCGCGGGCGAAGTCGATGATCGACTGGTCGAGGTTGTACATCGACATCGCGACGCCGGCCTCGGGGAACTTGAACACCTCCTTCTCGATGACCGTGCCGTCATCGCCCTCGAACTTGATGGTCAGGCGGCCCTTGCCGGGCACCTTGAAGTCCGTGGCGCGGTACTGGTCGCCGTAGGCGTGGCGGCCGATCACGAAGGGCTGGGTCCAGCCGGGCACCAGGCGGGGCACGTTCTTGCAGATGATCGGCTCGCGGAAGATCACGCCGCCCAGGATGTTGCGGATCGTGCCGTTGGGCGAGCGCCACATCTCCTTGAGGCCGAATTCCTGCACCCGCTGCTCGTCGGGGGTGATGGTGGCGCACTTCACGCCGACGCCGTGGCGCTTGATCGCCTCGGCGGCGTCGACCGTGACCTTGTCGTTGGTGGCGTCGCGGTGCTCGACGCCGAGGTCGTAATACTCGAGATCGACGTCGAGATAGGGATGGATGAGCTTGTTCTTGATCTCGGCCCAGATGATCCGGGTCATCTCGTCGCCGTCGAGCTCGACGACGGGGTTCGCTACCTTGATCTTCGCCATGGACCGATGCCTTCCCGCGTTGTCCCCGCGCACGGCATGCAAGGGCCGTGCGGTCGTTGTCCCGGGTGGCCTGACGGGCGCCCCGGGCCGGAATCGCCCCGCGACATAGCGCGGCCCTTCCGGCGACGGAAGGCGCGCGCTGTCATCCGGGCGGCATCGTCACTCGGCCCTCGACGGGTCGGGCCCGCCGTGCCAGACGGCCGCCATGACGAGCCGAGACGCACAGGGCGACGCCCCCGAGGTTTCCCCGAGGAAGGTCACCGAACTGCCGCCCGGGATCGCCCCCGCGGTGATCTTGGTGGAGCCGCAACTCGCCGAGAACATCGGCATGACCGCCCGTGCCATGGCGAATTTCGGCCTCTCGGAGCTGCGCCTCGTCAACCCGAAGAACGGCTGGCCCAAGAAGGGCGTGCGCGAGGCGGCCTCGGGCGCGACGCACGTCCTGGACGCGGCCACGATCTACGGCAGCGTC
This sequence comes from Methylobacterium sp. UNC300MFChir4.1, assembly GCF_900110155.1. Taxonomy (NCBI): domain Bacteria; kingdom Pseudomonadati; phylum Pseudomonadota; class Alphaproteobacteria; order Hyphomicrobiales; family Methylobacteriaceae; genus Methylobacterium; species Methylobacterium sp. UNC300MFChir4.1. Next base: position 29,304 of record NZ_FOCS01000002.1, read on the forward strand.
GCCGAGGCCATCGCCGACTGCCGATACGTGCTGGCGACCACGGCGCGGGAGCGCGGGCAGATGAAGCGGGTGTTCGCGCCGGAGGAGGCCATGGGCGAGATCGCGGCCCGCGAGGGCCAGCGCACCGCGGTGATGTTCGGCCGCGAGCGGGTCGGCCTCACCAACGACGAGGTGTCGCTCGCCGACGCGATCGTCACCTTCCCGGTCTCCCCGGACTTTCCCTCGCTCAACCTCGCCCAGGCGGTACTGCTCGTCGGCTACGCGTGGCGGCAGGCGAGCGGCCGGGCGCGCCTGCCCTTCACGGGCGAACTCCTGTCGCCGCCGGCGACCCGCGAGGCGCTGATCGCGCTGTTCGGGAGCCTGGAGTCGGCGCTCGACGGGGCCGGCTTCTACCCGCCGGAGAAGAAGGAGATCATCGCCCGCAACATGCGCGACATGCTTCACCGCATGTGCCTGACCGAGCAGGATGTGCGGACGTTTCGCGGGGCGCTGCGGGCCCTGGCGCGGAAGGGCGGCTGATCAGCCGGAGGCCGGCTTCATCGCCGGGGGCTTGCCGCCGCCGAAGCAGCGGCCGACCGCCTCCCAGAACGCCGTCTGCTCCTCGGGGGTGCACTGCGCCATGCGCGCCTCGACTTTGGCGCGTCCGGCCACCGCGTCGGGCGTCGCGGCGACCTCGGTCTCGCTCGGGTTTCTCGCCTCGGCCATGGGCAATCCTCCGTTGCAGAACGAAAGCGCAGCTGGGCCGTGCGGTTCCGTTCCGCGGCGCAATCGGGCATGGAGTCGGCGATTCGCGGAGCGGCCGCGCGGTGGCGGGACGAGGGCGGGGTATCGGGTGCGGCTCAGCGTGGACAATCTGGCCTGCCGCCGCTCCGGCCGCCGCATCTTCGCCAACCTGTCCTTCGCCCTCGGACCCGGCGACGCCCTGGCGATTACCGGGCGGAACGGCGCGGGCAAGTCGAGCCTCCTCGCCATCCTGTCGGGCCGGCTGCGGGCCGATGCCGGGCGGGTCGAGGTCGCCGACGTCGGCGAGGCGAGCCTGCCCGAGTGCCTCCACGCGGTCGGCCACCGCGACGGGCTGAAGAGTTCGCTCACGGCGGGCGAGAACCTCCTGTTCGCCCAGCGGCTCCTGGGCGCGCCGCGCCTGAACCCGCGCGCCGCGCTGGAGCGGCTCGGCCTCGGCCACGCGCACGACCTGCCGGTGGCTTATCTCTCGGCGGGCCAGCGGCGGCGCGTGGCCCTGGCGCGGCTCCTCGTCTGTGCCCGGCCGCTCTGGCTCCTGGACGAGCCGACCGCCGCCCTCGACACGGCCTCGCAGGCGGTGCTCGCCGAGCTGATGGAGGGCCATCGGGCCGGCGGCGGTCTCGTGATCGCCGCCACCCACCAGTCGCTCGGCCTCGCCCGCGCGGCGGAGCTGCGCATCGAGACCGCGGCCGCGGCGCCGGTCGCGGACGCGCTGGAGGAGTGGGCGTGATTCGCGCGGTCCTCGCCCTCGTCGCCCGCGACCTGCGCCTCGCCGGCCGGGTCGGCGGTTCCGGCGCCCTGTCGCTGGTCTTCTTCCTGATGATCGTCGCGCTGGTGCCCTTCGCCCTCGGGCCCGATCTCAACCTGCTGTCGCGGATCGGCCCGGCGATCCTGTGGCTCGCCGCCGTTCTGGCGACGCTGATCGGCCTCGACCGCCTGTTCCAGGCCGACGAGGAGGACGGCTCCCTCGACCTGATGACCGCCGCGCCGGTGCCCCTCGAGCTTGTGGTGCTCGGCAAGGTCGCGGCGCACTGGCTGACCACGGGCCTGCCGCTCGCCCTGGCCGCGCCGCTCTTCGGGCTGCTGGTGGCCCTCGACGGCACCGCCATGGGCGCGACGTCCCTGACGCTGCTCGCCGGCACCCCGGCCCTGAGCTTCATCGGCGCGGTGGGCGCGGCGCTCACCGCCTCGATTCGCCGGGGCGGCCTGATCCTGGCCGTGCTGGTCCTGCCGCTGATGATCCCGACGCTGATCTTCGGCGTCTCGGCCGCGCAGGCGGCGAGCGGCGGCACGGTGCCGTTCCTCGTGCCGCTGGCGGTGCTGGCGGCGCTGACGCTGATCGCCGCCGTGGTCGGGACGCTGGCGGCGGCGGCGGCCCTGCGCTGGCCCGAATAGCCGGAGCGCTCCTGCGAGAGCCGGCCGGCGCCCGTCATCGTCGGGGCGATGCGGCCTCCCGCGATCCGACGTCTTCGGGGAGGTCTGCCGGATGTGTCCCGGCGCCCGGACTGAGGCCGAGGCCCGCGATCCGGTTTCGCCTCCGAGCGCGTTGACGCGCGGCGCCCCCCTGACTATAGAAGCCGCTTCGCCGAGGGGCCGCGCTTTCGCGCGCGTTGCGTCTCGGCCATCGCCAGACAACCTGACGCGACGACCGATTTCCGGCACAGCCGGCCCGTCGGCATCGCCCGACGAGAAACACGAGGACGTACATGGCCAACACCGCTTCGGCCAAGAAGATGACCCGCAAGATCGCCAAGCGCACGGCGATCAACCGCTCGCGCCGCTCGCGCATGCGGACCTTCGTCCGCAAGGTCGAGGAGGCCATCGCCACCGGTAACCAGCAGGACGCGCTGGCCGCCCTCCGCGCCGCCGAGCCCGAGATGATGCGCGCTGCACAGCACGGCATCGTTCACAAGAACAACGCCTCGCGGAAGGTCTCGCGCCTCGCCGCACGCGTGAAGGCGCTCGCCGCCTAAGACGCCACGCACCACCGAGACGGTCTCGAGCCCGGCCTTCGCGCCGGGCTTTTTCGTGCGCGCTGTCCGGATTGGGCCGCGCGCTGCCGGCGGCGCCATGAGTCGAAAGCGTTAACCCTATCCAAGAATCAGCACGATTGCGGTTCCCGGAAACGGCGTGTAGCTTAACAGAAACTGACACCGGACAAGCAAAACACGACGATTTCGAGACTCCAGCGAATCGATCTGATTCGCCAAGACTCTAGCGGCCGTGTTCAGCTCCCGCGGGAACACTTGCGAATGGGAATCCGCGCCGTCCCCACAAGTCCCACTGTTAAAGGAACCGTAGGTAATTGTTGATAGGCTCTCCCAATCGGCAAAAGTTCCTCGCGGTGGGGTTGACTCCGTCCAGAGGACTCTGTCCCGCCCGTTCTTGCGGGACGCTGAGGGCGTAATTCGTGCGTACGCGCCGCCTGCGGGATTCCGTGGGCAGCGTCGGGAGAGCCAGTGATGCGTGTCGACGGAACGGTGGCGAGCGACGACGACGGGGGCCGCAACGGCGGCGGCAACACGGATTACGGGTCTGCCTGGGCCCGGGTGAAGCGCCGGCTGCGGGCCGAACTCGGCGAGGACGTGTTCGCCAGCTGGTTCGCCCGGCTGGAGCTGGAGGCCGTGGCCGGCGGAACGGCCCGCCTGACGGTCCCGACCCGCTTCCTGAAGAGCTGGATCGAGTCGCACTACCTCGATCGCGTCCTCAACACCTTCAAGGCCGAGGTCGAGGAGATCGCGCGGATCGAGGTCGGCGTGCGCGGGACCGGGGCGCCGGTCCGTCCGGTCGCCGTCGGAGCCGCGAAGGCAGGCCCGGTCAGCGGCCCGCTCGCCCGCCTCCACGCGACCAGCGCGCCGACGCCGGTCGCCGCGGTCGCACCGACGCCCGAGGCGCGCGGCGCCGAGGCCGGCGGTGACCTGAGCGGCACGCCGCTCGACGCGCGGCTGACCTTCGCGAGCTTCGTGATCGGGCGCTCGAACGCGCTGGCGCACGCCGCCGCCGAGCGGGTCGCCAATCACCAGGGGGAGGGCGCGCTCTACAACCCGCTCTACCTCCACGCGGGCGTCGGGCTGGGCAAGACCCACCTGCTGCACGGGATCGGCCACGCCGCCCGCGAGGCCGGCCGCCGGGTGATCTACCTGACTGCCGACCGCTTCATGTACGGCTTCGTCAACGCCCTGAAGACCCAGTCGGCGCTCGCCTACAAGGAGCGGCTGCGGGGCATCGACCTGCTGATCCTGGACGACGTCCAGTTCATCCAGGGCAAGTCGATTCAGGCCGAGTTCGGCCACACGATCAACGCGCTCATCGATGCCGGCCGTCAGGTCGTCGTCGCCTCCGACCGGCCCCCGACCGAGCTCGAGGCCCTGGACGAGCGGGTGCGCTCGCGGCTCGGCGGCGGCCTCGTGGTCGAGATCACGGCCCTCGACGAGGCCCTGCGCGTCTCGATCCTGTCGGCACGCCTCGCCGCCGTGCGGGCCGCGCATCCGGGCTTCGACGTCTCACCGCAGGTGGCGGCCTACGTGGCCCGCGCGATCACCGCCAACGGCCGCGACCTCGAGGGCGCGGTCAACCGCCTGCTGGCCCACGCCACGCTCACCGGCACCGCCGTGACGATGGAGACGGCCGAGAGCGCGATCCGCGACCTCGTGAAGAACCGCGAGCCGAAGCGGATCAAGATCGAGGACATCCAGAAGCTGGTCGCCTCGCGCTACAACGTCTCGCGGTCCGACATCCTGTCGGAACGGCGCACCGCCGCGGTGGTGAAGCCGCGCCAGATCGCCATGTACCTGTCGAAGGTCTTGACGCTGCGCTCGCTGCCGGAGATCGGCCGCCGCTTCGGAGGCCGCGACCACACCACGGTGCTGCACGCCGTGCGTAAGATCGAGAAGCAGATCGGCGAAGATTCGGTGCTCGGCGACGAGGTCGAGCTGCTGAAGCGGATGCTTCAGGACTAGTCGAACGCGCGAGATTTCCCGCATCGCGTCCGGGCTGAGTTTGCTCTTTCAGGAGCAGGTTCGATCCGGGCGGGTGCGGGGACGGCCGGGCATCCGGCTGATCTGGCCGAGCCCGCACGAGCACGACCAAACCACCCCCGCTGTCACGCGCCCTTTGCCGGCTCCCCGCTATCGGGGCTGGCCGAGGGCGCGCGCGCCGTGGCAGACTGGCGCGAACCGAGACGGCCCTGTAAGGCCGCGTCGCCGACCGGCGAAGATCGACGCCCCGGGGGAGTGCTGATGACGGACGCCTTCATCTACGACCACGTTCGCACGCCGCGCGGGCGCGGCAAGGCGGACGGCTCCCTCCACGAAGTCACCGCCCTGCGGCTTGCCGAGACGGCGCTCCGCGCCCTCAAGGACCGCAACGGACTCGATACCGGCCTCGTCGACGACGTGGTGCTGGGCTGCGTCGATCCGGTGGGCGAGGCGGGGGGCGACATCGCCCGCGCCGCCGCCCTCGTGGCGGATTACGGCGCGCACGTCCCGGGCGTGCAGATCAACCGCTTCTGCGCCTCCGGCCTCGACGCGGTGAACTTCGCCGCCGCGCAGGTCATGAGCGGCCAGCACGAGATGGCGGTGGGCGGCGGCGTCGAATCGATGAGTCGAATCGGCATCGGCGCCTCGGGCGGCGCCTGGCCGGTCGACCCGGCGATCGCCATCAAGTCCTACTTCATGCCGCAGGGCGTCTCGGCCGACCTGATCGCCACCAAGTACGGCTTCACACGGGACGATTGCGACGCCTACGCGGTCCGCTCCCAGGAACGCGCCGCGAAATCCTGGGGTGAGGGGCTGTTCGACCGCTCGGTGGTTCCGGTCCGCGACGTGAACGGCATCACGCTGCTCGACCGCGACGAGCACATGCGTCCAGGCACCGACATGCAGTCGCTCGCCGCGCTGAAGGCCTCGTTCGTGCAGATGGGCCAGATGGGCGGCTTCGACGCCGTCGCGACGGACGCGCATCCGGACGTGGAGAGCGTCGAGCACGTCCACCACGCCGGCAACTCCTCCGGCATCGTCGACGGCGCCGCCGCCGTGCTGATCGGTTCCCGCGCTGCCGGCGAGGCCGCGGGCCTGCGCCCGCGCGCCCGGATCCGCGCCTTCGCCAATATCGGGTCCGACCCGGCCCTGATGCTCACCGGGCCGGTGGACGTCACCCGCAAGGTGCTGGCGAAGTCGGGCCTGAGCCTCTCGGACATCGACCTGTTCGAGGTCAACGAGGCCTTCGCGGCCGTGGTCCTGCGCTTCTGCCAGGCCTTTGACCTAGACCCGGAGGCGGTCAACGTGAATGGCGGGGCCATCGCCCTCGGCCACCCGCTCGGCGCCACCGGCGCGATGATCCTCGGAACCGCGCTCGACGAGCTGGAGCGGACCGGGAAGGAGCGCGCGCTGGTCACTCTGTGCATCGGCGCCGGCATGGGCACCGCGACGATCATCGAGCGGGTGTGAACCCCCGCGCGCCCGGGAGCGGCGCCGCGCCGCTCCCCAAAGTCCGGGAACGCTGCTAGAGGCGCGGGCGACGCTCGGCCCTTTCGTGGTCCGGACGATAAAACAACGGGAGACAAGCCCTTGAACCGCCTGATTGCGACGCTCTGTCTGGGCGTCACCCTGAGCCTGCCGGTGGCCGCTCGCGCCGATGACGCGGCGGACCGCGTCGCCGCGGCCACCAACCTCGTCAACAAGACCCTGATCAAGAACCTCCAGACCGGGTTCAACGTCGCCCTCGAGAAGACCGTGGCGCCGATGCCGGAGGCCCGCGCCGAGGCCGTGCGCAAGGAGCTGCTGGACGAGTTCGAGAAGCAGCGGACCCTCATGGTCCAGGGGCTCTCGAAGGACTACGCCGAGAAGTTCAGCCTCGCCGAGCTCAAGCACCTCGACGAGATCTACTCGGACCCGACCTACCTCAAGTTCCAGACAATGAACGCCGATCCGAACTCGTCGGTGACGGCGATCTCGCAGAACTCCGTCACCAAGCTGCTCAACATGCTGGCGGTGGCCGCGGCGACCGACAACGGACCGAAGCCCGGCGCCCCGCCGGCGCCGACGGTTCCGCCGGCCGCGGCTCCGGCCCCGGCGCCGAAGTAGGCGATGAGCGCCGCGCGCGTCGGTCGGGTGTCAGGCCGCGCGCGCGGCCACCATGGGGGTGAAGCCCGCGACCGGGGGCAGCCCCTCCAGGAGGGGCTTGGCGAAGTGGTAGCCCTGGACGAGCGTGATCCCGATGCTGCGCAGGGCGTCGAGCTCCGCCGCGGTCTCCACGCCCTCGGCGAGCACCGCCACGTCGAGGGCTCGGGCGATGGCGACCACGCCCGAGACGATGGCGTAGCGCCCGGCGTCGCTGTCGAGGCCGCGCAGCACGTCCATGTCGATCTTGATCAGGTCGGGGCGGAAATTGGCGAGCAGGCTCAGGCCCGCGAAGCCGGCGCCGAAATCGTCGAGCGCCGTCAGGAACCCCTGCTTCCGGTAGGCGGCGACGATGCCCTTGACGTGATCGATGTCCCGGAAGCGCTCCTGCTCGGTGAACTCGAACATGATCCGCCGGTGGGCGAAGTCGATGCGCCGCGCCGCCTCGAGCGACGCGCGGATGCAGGCGTTCGGCTCGTAGACCGCGTTGGGCATGAAGTTGATGGACAGCCGGGTGGCGCTGTCGCGGGGAAACAGCGTGCCGGCGAGCTCGATCGCCTTGACGCGGGCGGCCTGGTCGAACTGGTAGCGGGTCTCGTCGGTCACCCGGTCGAGGATCGTGTAGGCCGGCTCACCCTTCGGGCCGCGCACCAGCGCCTCGTAGGCCCAGACGCTGCCGTCCGCGAGGTCGAGGATCGGCTGGAACGCCATCGTGAAGTCGAAGTCGAGCTTGGTGCCGGCGCGACAGGCGCGGCAGCCGGAATCCTTCGTCATGTGCGGCTTTCGGTGAGTGACCCCGGCCGGCAGACAATGGCCGGACGCGCTCAACACAACCTTAACGCAAGTGCGCCGGCGGATCGTCGGCGGAACCCAGGGAGGACGGCACCGTGACGCTGACCGATTTCCGCTTCGAGACCGATCCCGACGGCGTCGCTCTGGCGATCTGGGACATGCCCGGCCGCTCGATGAACGTGATCACCGAAGGTGTGATGGACCAGCTCGAGCAGATCATCGAGCAGGTCGCGTCCGACCCGGCGATCAAGGGCTGCGTCATCGCCACCGGGAAGGACAATTTCTCCGGCGGCGCCGATCTCACCATGCTCCAGGGCCTGGGCCGGGCCTACGAGCAGCTGAAGGCCGAGCAGGGCGAGGAAGTGGCGATGCGCCACTTCTTCGAGGCCTCCCGACGCCTGTCGCTGCTGTTCCGGCGGCTGGAGACCTGCGGCAAGCCCTTCGCGGCGGCGATCCAGGGCCTGTGCCTGGGCGGCGCCTTCGAGCTGGCGCTGTCGTGCCATCACCGCGTCGCCTCCGACGACGGGAAGACCCGGGTCGGCCTGCCGGAGATCAAGGTCGGCCTGTTCCCGGGCGGCGGCGGCACGCAGCGGGTCGCCCGCCTGATGCAGACCGGCGACGCCCTGCAGATGCTGTTCAAGGGCGAGCAGATCCGCGCGCCCATGGCCAAGGGCATGGGGCTGATCCACGCGGTGGCGCCGCAGGCCGAGATCGTGGAGCGCGCCAAGGCCTGGATCCGCGAGGGCGGCTCGGCTGTGGCGCCCTGGGATGTGCCGAAGTTCAAAGCGCCGTCCGGCAAGGTCTACTCGCCGGCCGGCATGATGATCTGGCCGCCGGCCAACGCCATCTACCGCCGCGAGACGCACGACAATTACCCGGCCGCCAAGGCGATCCTGGCCTCCGTGTACGAGGGCCTGCAGCTGCCGATGGACCTCGCCCTGCGGGTCGAGAGCCGGTACTTCGCGCATATCCTGCGCTCGACCGAGGCGGCGGCGATGATCCGCACGCTGTTCATCTCCATGGGCGAGCTGAACAAGGGTGCGCGCCGCCCGAAGGACGTGCCGGCCACGAACCTGCGCAAGGTCGGCGTGATCGGCGCCGGCTTCATGGGCGCGGGCGTGGCCTACGTCACCGCCCAGGCCGGGATCGAGGTGGTGCTGGTCGACCAGTCGGTCGAGGCGGCCGAGAAGGGCAAGGCCTACGCCCACACGCTCATCACCGGTCAGATCAACAAGGGCCGGGCCAAGACCGCCGACCGCGACGCGCTGCTCGGCCGGATCCAGGCCACGGCGGATTACGGCGCCCTCGCGGAGTGCGACCTCGTGATCGAGGCCGTCTTCGAGGATCCGCGGGTGAAGGCCGAGGTGATCCAGAAGGTCGAGGCGGTGATCCGCCCCGACGCGATCTTCGCGTCCAACACCTCGACCCTGCCGATCACCGGTCTGGCCAAGGCGTCGCAGCGGCCCGCGCAGTTCGTCGGCATCCACTTCTTCTCGCCCGTGGAGAAGATGATGCTCGTCGAGATCATCAAGGGCGAGGCGACCGGGGACGCGGCGCTCGCCACCGCCCTCGACTACGTGCGGCTGATCAAGAAGACCCCGATCGTCGTCAACGACGCCCGCGGCTTCTTCGCCAACCGCTGCGTCGGCGCCTACATCCTCGAAGGCCACAAGATGCTCTTCGAGGGCGTGCCGCCGGCGATGATCGAGAGCGCCGGCCGCCAGGCGGGCATGCCGGTCGGGCCGCTGTCGCTCAACGACGAGGTCGCCCTCGACCTCGTGCTCAAGATCGCCAAGGCCACCGAGGCGCAGGTCGGGCAGGGCGCCGTCGACCCGGCGCAGAAGGCGATCCTCGCCGAGATGGTCGAGAATCAGGGCCGGCTCGGCCGCAAGAACCGCAAGGGCTTCTACGACTATCCCGAGGGCGCGCCGAAGCGTCTCTGGCCCGGCCTGAAGGACCTGCAGCCGAACCGCCTCGATCCCGAAGTCGTCGATTTCACCGAGCTGAAGCAGCGGCTCCTGGTGGTCCAGGCGCTGGAGGCCGCCCGCACGGTCGGCGAGGGCGTGGTCACCGATCCGCGCGAGGCCGATGTCGGCTCGATCCTCGGCTTCGGCTTCGCGCCGTTCACCGGGGGGGCCCTGTCGTACATCGACTTCATGGGCGCGGCGGCCTTCGTCGACCTCGCGCGGACGCTCGAGGCCAAGCACGGGCCCCGCTTCCACGTGCCCGACAACCTGGCCGCCATGGCCGAGCGCGGGGGCACCTTCTACGCCGGCGCCGAGAAGCGCGCCGCCTGAGCGACGTCGGCCGGACGCCCGCTCGCGGCGTCCGGCAGCTGGGCGAGCTCCTCCAGCAGGACCGTGCGCGCGCAGGCACCGAAGGCCCGCATCAGCCGCCCCCGGGCGTGGTCCGGGGGGAAGAGCAGCGCGAAATGCACCGGGAGGGCGGGGGCGAAGGGCCGGATCGCGATCGGCGAGACCTTCGCCTCCTCGTGGGCGGCCAGGGGGTTCATCACGCTGACCCCAAGCCCGGCCGAGACGAGGGTGCAGATCGAGGCGCCGAGGCCGGCCTCGGCGGTGATGGTCAGGCCGATGCCGGCCGCCTCGAAGACGGCCTCGGTCCGGTCGCGCAGGGCGCTCCCGTGCGACGCGGCGACGAAGGGCACGCCCTGAAAATCCGCGGGCGCGAGCGATTCCCGCGCGGCGAGGGCGTGGTCCCGCGGCAGGACGGCGACGCAGGCGCGCGTCTCGACATGCTCGGCGCGCGCCTCCGGGGCGTCGCCGTACAGCATCGTCAGCGCGGCGTCGCAGGAGCCGGTGGCGAGCCAGTGGTTCACGGTCTCGTCGTCGCCGGAATGGATCGCCACGATCACGTCTGGATGCGCGGCCCGGAAGCGGACGACCGCGCGCGCGAGGAGCCCGCCCGCCAGTCGCGGCATCGCCGCCACCCGCAGCCGCTCCGCCCCGAAGGCGCGGATGCGCGCGGCCGCCGAGTCCAGGCTCGTGAGGCCCACGAAGGCGCGCTCGACCTCCGCGTGGAACCGCGTCCCGTCGAGGGAGGGGACGACCCGGCTCCCGCTCCGGTCGAACAGGGGCAGGCCGGTGATCGCCTCCAGCTGCGCGATCAGCCGGCTGACCTGCGGCTGCGAGGTGTGGAGCCGGCGGCTCGCCTCGGTCATGGACCCGGTGGCCACCACGGCCCGGAAGGCCTCGATGTGCCGGAAGGTCATGCGCCGCTCGGCCATATCAGATCCGTATGCTCGGCAGGTGAATCGGCATTGGACGCCCGCGCGCGGCCGCTCCTAGGATCGGTCGGTAAAGCTTCGGGCCGACTCCCCGTCGGGGCGGCCGGGCGCTGCGCCGGTTCAGACATAGCGAGGGGGTTCGGATCGTGTCGAGGACGCTGCCGCTTCTGTTGGCCACTCTGTGCTGGGCCGGCCTCGCCGCGCCGTCGGTCGCCGAGGGGCGCCTCGACAAGATCCGCGCGACCGGACAGATCAGCCTCGGCTTCCCGGACGCCTCGCCGCCCTTCGGCTTCCTCGACCAGAACGCCAAGCCGGTCGGCTATTCGCTGGAGATATGCGAACACGTCGCGCAGAAGCTCAAGGCCGCGCTCGGCCTGCCCAAGCTCGAGCTGCGCCACGTGCCGGTGATGTCGGCGACCCGGATCCCGCTGATCAACAACGGCACGATCGACCTGGAATGCGGCACCGCCAGCAACCTGCCCGAGCGGCACAAGCTGGTCTCGTTCGCGCCGACCACCTTCGTGGCGCAGGTGGTGCTGGTGGCCAAGAAGGACACGCCGGTGGATGTCGACGACATCGCCTCGTTCCGCGGCAAGGCCATCTCGGCGCAGGCCGGCGGCGAGACCCAGCGCGTCGCCACCCGGATCAACGTCCGCGACAAGCTCGACATCCAGGTGATGCCGGCCAAGGACACCGCCGAGGTGTTCCTGCTCGTGGAGACCGGCCGCGCGGCGGGCGCCATCAACGACGACGCCCTGGCCCACGCCACGGTGGCGGGCGCCAAGCGGCCGGCGGATTACAAGATCGGCACCAAGGGCCTGGAATTCGCGCCCTACGGGATCCTGGAGCCGAAGGACGACGCGGCCTTCAAGGCGGCCGTCGACAAGGCGGTGGTCGAGCTGATCCAGGACGGGACCGTGGCGCGGCTCTACGGCAAGTATTTCGAGCAGCCGATCCCGCCGAAGGGTATCAACTTGGAATTGCCGATGAGCGACGTGCTCAAGCGAGCCCTCGCCAACCCGACCGATTCCGGCGACGAGGCGGCCTACCGGTAGGGCGGCGAGACCGACATGCGAGACGATCACGGCGAAGCCACGGACGCGCCGTCCGCGGTCGACCTGCGGAGCGACACGGTCACCCGGCCGACCGAGGCGATGTACGCCCGGATGCGGTCGGCGCCGCTGGGCGACGACGGGCTCGATGCCGACCCGACCGCCCGCGCGCTGGAGGAGACCGCCGCCGCGATGCTCGGCAAGGCGGCGGCCCTGTTCGTGCCGAGCTGCACGATGGGCAACCTGCTGGCGCTCCTGGCCCAGGTTCAGCGCAGCGAGCAGGTCCTGCTCGAGGCCCAGGCCCACATGCTCCACACCGAGCGCGGGGCCGCCACCCTGACCGGGGCGTTCCTGGACGGGATCGCCGGGACCGACGGCGCCATGGACCTCGACCGGCTCGAGGACGCCCTCCGGCCGAGCGCGAGCCCGCTGTCGACGGCCATGATCGCGCTGGAGACCTCGCACAACGCCGCCGGCGGCACCGTGCTGCCGCCGGACCACATGGCCGCGGTGGCACAGATCGCCCGCGCGCGCGGCATCACGGTCCATCTCGACGGGGCCCGCCTGTTCAATGCCGCCACCCATCTCGGGGTCGCGCCGGCGGACCTCGCGGCCCATGTCGACACTGTGTCTCTGTGCCTCTCGAAGGGCCTCAGCGCCCCGGTCGGCGCCGTGCTCGCCGGCGACGGACCGGTGATCGCGGCGGCACGGCGCCTGCGGAAGATGATCGGCGGGACGCAGCGGCAGGTCGGGATCGTGGCGGCCGCCGGCCTCGAGGCGATCACCGTCATGGGCGCGCGCCTCGTCGAGGACCACGACCGGGCCCGGCAGCTGAGCGCCGGGCTGAACGCCCTGCCGCGCCTCGCGGCGAACCTGCCGCAGACCAACATCGTGCAGGTCGACCTCTCTCGGACCGGGCGGGACAGCGCACGCTGGGTCGCCGATCTCGACGCGGCCGGCATCCGCACGCGCCCGCTCGGCGCGCGGCGGCTGCGGCTCGTCACGCACCGGCACATCGCGGCGGCCGACATCGACCGCGCCGTCTCGGCCTTCCGCGCCTGCCTCGACGCGGCCTGAGCCCGGTCAGGCCGCGCCCGCGACCCGGGTCTTCGCGCCGAGCATGCGGGCGAGGAGCTCGACGTCGCCGGCATTGTCCGAGAGCAGGTCGGTGATGTCGCCGACCTCCAGCGCCTTCACGTGGCGGCAGCGCATGCCGTAGCGGCCGGCCGTGCAGGTGCAGCGCAGCTCCGGGCCCCCCGGCCGTTCCTCCAGGCTGACGTGGTAGCGGTTGCCGGTTGAGCCGCGCATGGCGAACCGCAGGGCCGCCGGCGCGTCGGGGAAGCTTGCCACGGCCCGGGCGCTGATCGCACCCGGCACGCGGCGCGGCACGGCGGGACCGCCGACCGCCCGCGCGACCGGGAGGCCGAGCGCGGCCGCGAGGGCGTGCACGTCCGCGACCGCCCGCTCGCGCATCGCGGCGAGCGCGATCTCCGCGCAGGCGAAGGCGTCCTCGCCGGCGTCGTGGTGCTCGAAGCGGATGCCGAGGCGCCGCGCGACCTTGCCGAGCCCGCAGCCCTCCGGCGCCGGGAAGACCCGGCGTGCCACCTGGACCGTGCAGAGATAGGCGAGATCGGGGACCGGCAGGCCGGCCCGCGTCAGCCCGGCGCGCAGGACGCCGATATCGAAGCTCGCGTTGTGCGCCAGGATCAGCCCCCGCCCGAGATCGCCGAGATAGGGCGCCATGACGGCGGCGAAGTCGGGCTTGTCGGCGACGTCGGCCGGCAGGATCCCGTGGACGCGGATGTTGCCCGGTGCGAACCGCATCTCGGGCGGCCGGATCAGGTGGCTCTCGCGGCGCACGACGCGGCCGTCGGCGATCCAGGCCAGACCCACCGCGCAGGCGCTGTCACGCCGCTCGTTGGCCGTCTCGAAGTCGAGGGCCAGGACCGTCATCGAGGCTCAACCATGCCGGGTGGAAGTTCTCGGGGTGTTCCCCGAGAGGTCTAGGCCGCCCGGACTCGGGCTTCAACCCTGCGCCACCATCGCCAGCCAGTCGTCCTCCGAGACGACCCGGACGCCGTGCTTCTGCGCGTCCTTCAGTTTCGAGCCCGCACCGGGGCCGGCCACGACCAGGTCGGTCTTGGCCGAGACCGAGCCCGAGACCTTCGCGCCCAGGCGCTCGGCCACCGCCTTGGCCTCGTTGCGGGTCATCTTCTCCAGGGTGCCGGTGAAGACCACGGTCTTTCCCGCGAACGCTGAGGCCGCGGCGGCCCGCTCCATCGGCTGCACCGCGACCGCGTCGAGCAGGGCCGCGACGGCGTCGGCATTGTGCGGCTCGGAGAAGAACAGGAGCAGCGCGTCGGTCGCCACCGGGCCGATCTCGCCGTCGTCGGCGAAGACCCGGTAGGCATCGCCGGGACGCTGCGCCGCAGCTCGCGCGATCGCCGCGCGCACCGCGTCGACGTCGCCGTAATGGGCGAGGAGGTTCTCGCGCTGCACGGCGCTCAGGCGCGCCCGCTCCTTGGCCGGAGCCGCGTCGTCCTCCGGGAATCCGAGATCGAGGAGCCGGTCCCGGGTCGTGCCCCCGACGCGCGGCACTGCGGTGAGCTCGACCCAGTTGGGACCGGGCTGCGCCGCCGCGGCCTCGCGGATCGCCGCGATCAGCGTCGGCATGTCGGCGAAGCGCTTCGCCAGCGCCTTGGCGGTCGCCTCGCCGATCTGCGGGATGCCGAGGGCGAAGAGCAGGCGGTTCATCGGCACGGCGCGCCGCGCCTCGACGGCGGCGAGCAGGTTCCGGATCGCCTTGTCGTCCTCGTCGCCCTTCTTCTTGGCGGCCTTCTTCGGCGGCTCGCCCGTCCCAGAGTCCGCGCGCCGCTCGGCCGACAGCGCCTCGCGCCGCGCCACGATGGCGGCCTTCAGTTCCGCGAAGTCGAGGCGAAACAGGTCGGCGGGCTGGCGCACGAGCCCGGCCTCGAACAGGACCTCGATATAGGTCTCGCCGAAGCCCTCGAGGTCGAAACCGTTGCGCGACACGAAGTGCTTCATCCGCTCGACGCCCTGCGCCGGGCAGATCAGCCCGCCGGTGCAGCGGCGCACCGCGTCGGGCCGGCCGGTGCGGGGGTTGACGGCGCGGACGGCGCGGCTGCCGCAGGCCGGGCAGGTCTCCGGGAAGGCGTAGGGCCGCGAGTCGGCCGGGCGCTTCGTCAGGTCGACATCCATGACCTTCGGGATGACGTCGCCGGCCCGGACCACCGTGACCGTGTCGCCGACGCGGATGTCGCGGCCGTCGCGGATCGGCTCGCCGTCGGCGCCGACGCCCTTCACGTAGCCCTCGTTGTGCAGGGTGGCGTTCGACACGACGACGCCGCCGACCGTCACGGGACGGAGCTTGGCGAGCGGGTTCAGCGAGCCGGTGCGGCCGACATTGATGACGATGTCCTCGACGACCGTGGTGGCTTCCTGGGCGGCGAATTTGTGGGCGAGCGCCCAGCGGGGCGAGCGCGAGACGAATCCCAGCCGCTTCTGGAGCGCGAGGTCGTCGACCTTGTAGACGACGCCGTCGATGTCGTAGCCGAGCCCGGCCCGGTCGGCCTCGATGCCGCGGTAATGGGCGAGCATCGCCTCCGTGTCGGTGAAGGTCTGGGTCCGCGGGTTCACCGGCAGGCCCCAGGCCGCGAAGTGCTCCAGCACGCCGGTCTGCGTCTCGGCGATCGGCGCCGACAGCTCGCCCCAGGCATAGGCGAAGAATCGCAGCGGCCGGGACGCGGTGATCGCGGGATCGAGCTGGCGCAGGCTGCCGGCGGCGGCGTTGCGCGGGTTGGCGAAGAGCGGCTTGCCGGCCGCCTCCTGCCGGGCGTTGATGGCGGCGAAGTCGGCGTGGGACAGGTAGACCTCCCCGCGCACTTCGCAGATCTCCGGCCAGCCGGACCCCGCGAGCATTGCCGGGATGTCCTGCACCGTGCGGGCATTGGCCGTGACGTTCTCGCCCACCTCGCCGTCGCCGCGGGTGGCGGCGGTGTCGAGCCGGCCGTTCACGTAGCGCAGGGACAGGGACAGGCCGTCGATCTTCGGCTCTGCCGTGAAGGCGAGGGGGGCGTCGTCCGGCCAGCCGAGGAAGCGGCGCACGCGCGCGACGAACTCGGCCACCTCCGCGTCGTCGAAGGCGTTGCCCAGCGAGAGCATCGGCACGGCGTGCCGCACCTTGGCGAACTTCTCCGAGGGCTTGGCGCCGACCGACGTGCTGGCGGCGCCCGTGCCGGCGAGATCGGGGAATCGGGCCTCGATGTCCTCCAGGCGGCGGCGCAGCCGGTCGTACTCGGCGTCCGATATCTCGGGCGCGTCCTCCTGGTAGTAGAGGCGGTCGGCCTCCAGGAGCGCGTCCGACAGCCGCGCGTACTCGGCGCGCGCTTCCTCGGCGCTGAGGTCGAGATCGAGCGGTTCGGATTTCGTGGCGGCCATGCCGGGGTTCTAACGCATCGGCGGCCGGCGGGGAGCCGGCCGCGGCGCGCGATCCCCGATTCCCTCACCGGCGGGCACCGAGCAGATCGCCGCGCCCCGCCATCCGGAAGGCCGCGAAGAACGTCGCGGCGACGAGGGCGGCGATTGCTTGCAGCGGCAGGACCGGGGCCAGCCAGCCCGCGACCGCCGTCCCGGCGACCGAGCCGAGGTTCATGGCCGCCATGTAGACCTCGAACTGCGTGGCCGCGCCCGGGCGGCCCCGGCTCGCCGCGAGCAGGGCCGGCATCAGAGCGACGATCAGCAGGCCGGGCAGCACGCTGGTGAGCGCCAGGATCGCCGGCGCCGCGGCCCCGACGAGGCCGGCGCCGATCAGGATCCCGGCCAGCACGAAGGTGACGGCACTGCCCAGCAGCAGGGCGCGAAGCGGCGACGCCGCGCCCGCGCGGTCCGACCAGAGTCCCACCGCGACCGCACCGGCCGTGCCGCTCACCAGGGTCAGGAAAGCCTGGAGACGCGACAGGCTCGCGGCCTCCCAGCCCTGACGCTGGAGGAGGTCGATCGAGAAGGGCAGCTCGAACAGGCCGAGGGCCGCGTCGAGGCCGAAGCACAGGGCGAGCAGCCGCAGGGCGCGCGGGCGGCGCAGGGCGATCACGGTGCGGCGCAGGAAGCGGCGGAACGGGAGGCGCCGCGGCGCCGGTCCCCGGCGCTCGAGCGACCAGAGCGGATCGGCCGGCGCCTCGCGGACCAGCAGCATCGGCAGGCTCGCGACGATCGCGGCGACGAGCAGCCAGCGGGCGCTCGCGGCGAAACCCCAGTTCGCGAGCGTCCATCCGAACACGGCGGCGCTGAGGCTCGTTCCGGCCACGAAGCCCGCGCGGGTGCAGGCGCTGACCCGGCCGAGTTCCCGGGTGGGGACGTGGTCCATGATCATCCGGTCGCAGGCGGTATCGAGGAGCGAGGCGAACAGGCTGTGGACGAGGAAGACCGGACCGAGCGCGCCGACGGCGTCGCCCCCGGCGATGAGGAGCAGCGCCAGCGTCGCGTGGCATCCGACCAGCGCGGCGACCGCGAAGGGCCGGCGCCGTCCCATCCGCGTGTCCCCGGCCCGGTCCACCCAGGGCCCCCACAGCAGCGGCTGCAGCGTCCAGGGCAGGCCGGTCAGGGCGAAGTGCAGCCCGACCTCGGTTGCCGGGACGCCCCTGGCCGCGAGGTGGTTGGCGAGCGCCGTCAGCGAGAAACCCGCGACGAGGCCCTGGTAGAGGTAGGTGGCGAAGAACACCCCGTAGCGGACGGGCCGCACGCCGAGGCTCGGCCGACTCGCGAGGCCGACGCGGAGATCCGCGCTGGACCGCGTCACCGCGCGCGGCGCTTCTTGCAGGAGACGGGCCGCGATCCGATGCTGCTCATTCCTGCCCCATCGGATCGTCGCCCGTGCCGTTTCGCTCTCCCGACGCTAGCGCCCCAGCTCCCGCCTCGCGAGGTGTCGCGTGAGCGCGGTGCAGGTCTGGATCGTCGACCTCGTCCTGTCTCCGAGCCAGGTCGACCGGTGCGAAGCCGTCCTCGACGCCGCGGAGCGCGCGCGGGCTGACCGTTTCCTGCGCCCGGCGGATCGGGCGCGGTTCCGCGCCAGCCACGCCGCGCTGCGGCTGGTCCTCGGCGACGCGCTCGGTCTCGCGCCGGCCGACGTCGAGTTCGCCGCCGGAGCCGGCGGCAGGCCGGAGCTCGCGGGCCCGGCACGGGGCGCCGCCGACTTCAACCTCTCCCATTCCGGTGAACGCGCGCTGATCGGGCTCACCCGCGGCGCGGCGATCGGCGTCGATGTCGAGGCCGTGCGGCCGATCGCGGACGCGCTCCGGATCGCGGCGGCCCATTTCGCCGCCGACGAGGTGACGGCCCTGGCCGGGGCCCCGCGAAGCTCGGTCGAACGGCGCTTCTTCGGACTGTGGACCCGCAAGGAGGCGGTGGTGAAGGCTTTGGGCAGCGGCCTGTCGCTGCCCCTCGACCGGTTCAGCGTCAGCGTTCCGCCCGAAGCGCCGCGCCTTCTCCGGGCCGTCGGCGACGCGTCCTGGAACCTGGACGGTCCGTGGAGCCTGGCCGAGGTCGATTGCGGGCGCGATCACGTCGCCACGGTGGCGACCCGATCCGCGGAGGCGGAGATCACCTGCCACCGTCTCCCGGACGACTGGCCCGATCATCTGGGCTGAAAAGGCGCAACAGCGCGCTTGCGGTGCGGGAAAGGCGCGGCTATACACCCGCTCGCCGGCCCTGGCGGACACGCGGGACGGCCTTCGGAGTGTAGCGCAGTCTGGTAGCGCACCACGTTCGGGACGTGGGGGTCGCAGGTTCAAATCCTGCCACTCCGACCAAAATTCCCGCGATCTCAAGTTCAGCGAGACGAACGGTCACCCTTCGCAAGGGACCTCGCGGACGGATGACGTGTGGCCTCGCTGGTCGGCATCAGCATATTCCCAGACTCTCGCGAATGCGGCCGCCTCGACCGGACCGAAGACGTCGCGCCATCCCGGCTCCGCATCAGGCCGGTCCCTGGCTCGCGCCCCGCTGATCACTGCGCGTGGAGGATCCTGAGGCCGCCCCGTCTGGCCCGTCCGAGCCGCGATCCTGGGACGGAGTCTCCCCGGACCCCGCCGTGCCGGGGCTCTCGCCCTGCGGGATCAGGGGCGCCATGGGCACGCTCTCCACGAGCAGCGCGATCATCTCGGACCGTGAGCTCAGGAGAATGGCCGGCGGCTCGCCGGTGATCTGCCGCCATCGCCTGACGAAATCGCCCGCCGGCAACTCGGCGAGGGCGTCCTGTTCGGTCGCGGGGTGGTCCGTTCTGAGGGCTGCGGACTGATCCATGCGCCTCAACGGCTCGGACCACGATTCGGCCTCAGCGTCCGGCCGGGATGGTGAAGCGAGCGTTAGTCCGATCGCGGAAGACGATGCCCAAAACGGCGGACCGGCGGGCGAGGCCCGGGGCGCTCGATGCGTAGAGGAGCATCGCGCCTGTCCCTGACGAAAGCGTGCGCGCCGGTCAGTTCATCGGCGGGACAGAGGAAGGCGCGTCGAGGAATGGACCCGGCGCGCGGCCGTGCGGGATGTCGTCGTTCTCATGGGCCCTCATCGCACGACGCGGGGTCCGTGCGCGGTCAGGCGGCGAGTTTGAAAGCGGTTCCGCGGGCCGTACGGGGCGCGACCGTCGACTTGTCCCGGGGCAGCAGCAGGTCGATCTGCGAGCAGTGCAGCGCCAGGACGTTCTGCTCCTCCGCCATGGCGCGCGCCGCGCCGCTGAACCGGCCATTGGTCATCACGCACGCCGTGGTCGACCCGGCGCGCTCCGCCGCCGCCGCGACGTCCGAGATCGGGAGACACGCGACGTCTCGGTCCGCCCAATGCAGGCAAACGACGACGCGCGTTCGGGCCCGGAGGAGCACGAAGTGGTCCTGATCCTGGTAATCCAGGCGCCAGCCGGCCGCCTTCAGGCACCGCAGCATCAGCGCCTCGTAATGCGCCTGCGAGGCGCTCACGCGGTCGACGAAGGTCCAGGACGCGACCTCGGCCGGCAGGATCGACGCGAATTCCGCGCTGACCAGACGCCTGAAGCCGCGGAACCGGACGACGGCGCGGAGCGGGCGCGAGAGATGGGCGCGGTGCAGCCTGACGAGTTCCCGGTCCCAGAGCGCCTCGAACGCGGCCGCTCCGCGCGCGTGTTGCTCCATCCACCGGTTCTCGATGATCAGGCGCTCGATCTGCGGTCGGATCGCGCGGCGACACCGCTCGGTGACCCGCTCCTGCAGATGCAACCAAGAGAGCAGAAGCAGGATGGCTATCACCCACAGGGCGAGGCTCGTCGCGAACATGGCGGCGGGACTTTGCGAAATAAGGCCGATGTCGCCATTTATCCGCCGCAGGGATTAAGCGGACATTGCCGGTCACATGCGTACTGAACCGATCAGCGCAAGTCTTTGGAGATGGTGAATTCTAAATTTATGTCCGCCCCGCAGCCGCTCAGGTCCGCATAGCCACGAACATGCTCCGGCCCTGCTGGTGGTAGTAGCCGCTCTCCATCGAGCCACGGATGTCGCGTCCCAGCATGTCGTACTGCTCGTAGACCATGTCGAAGCCGCACTCCTTCAGAAGCTGAATCAGGGCCGGCTTGGTGGGCCAGAAAGAGCGCTTGTTGCTCCACGAGGTCCATTTGTGCGCCTCGAGCTGGCTCGTGTCGTCGAGATCGTGCTCGTGCATCCAGCGACCCGGCAGACCTTCGTTCTCGGCGGGCGGCGAGAGCTGAAACAGGGCCTCGTTCGTGTCGGTCGCAAAATGCGTGTGCAGGATGATCACGTCGCGCACGCATTCGGCCATGAGGCGGATGAAGGCGGCCGGCCTGTCGAGATGGTAGAGCAGTCCGCAGCAGAAGGCGGCATCGAAGGGGCCGTGGGCCTCTAGGTTCCACACGTCGTCGTTGACGAAGGCGAGGTCGGGGACGCCGGCCCCATCCTTGACCCGCAGGCAGTTCTCGAAGTTGGATCGGCGCACCTCGACACCGGTGGCGCGCATCCCGGCGCGGGCGAATTCGAGCGTGTAGCCGCCCTCGAGGCAGCCCAGATCGACGATCGACCGGCCGGCCAGCCTGTGCCCGTAGAACAGCCGGAGCGAGCGCAGGGCCGCCTGGGTCCAGGGGCTGTCGGCGATCAGCCAGCCCGCCTCGGGCAAGGTCTCGGACCCGTCCGCGAGGCGGATGTTGTGTGCCGTGAACGTCATGCCGACTCCCCACGCCGCCCACTCGTGCCGGGCAACGCCTTCGTCCGTCTATACGGGCGGCGGCCGATCGGTTCACGCGCTTTGTCGTTTCGCCCGTATCGAACGGTCGACCGGCGGGATGGGTCAGGTCGGCGCGACCGCCGCCTCCACGGTGCGGCCGGGCACGCGATGCCCGCGACGTGGCCCGTCGAACGGCGTATGTAGCCGCCCGATGGATCCGTCCTCTCACCATCGAGCCGGCCGGCGACCCGCTGGATGGGTCGGCTTCGCGCGCAGCTTCCTCGTCTGCGCCACCCTCATGGGCTTGGCGCTGATCGGCTTCGTGGCCGCGGTCGATCCCTACGGACTGCGGGCCGCGCCCGGGCATCCGCCGGGACCGATCATGGATGCCAATCAGCGGCTCTCCTATCCGCAGATCGCCCGCGGGGGGCCGTTCGACGCGGCGGTCTTCGGCACCTCGACGGCGCGACTGCTCGACCCGCAGGCTCTCGACGCGGCCTTCGGTGTCCGGTTCGCCAATCTGGCGGTGAATGCCGCGACGCCCGACGAGCAGGGTCGGCTCGCCGCGCTGTTCCTAGGCCGCCGGCCGATCCGCGCGGTCCTGTTCGGCCTCGATGCCCCGTGGTGCGCCGCCGATCCGCCGGCCCGGACCGCCCATGCCTTTCCCGACTGGCTCTACGCGGACCGCGTGCCCGGCGATGTCCTCCGTCAGGTCAGCCTGCGCTCGGTCACGACGGCCGTCCGGGCCGGACTCGCCGATCTCGGGCTGACGCGGGCGCGGATTCGCGGAGACGGCTACGCGGTCTTCACGCCGCCCGAGGCGCGCTACGACCTCGCACGCGCCCAGGCCCATATCCGCGCAGGCCGCGTGGACTCGGCAGCGGCGGACGCCCCCGAGCTGCCGATGCCGGTCCTCGACCGCCTGGACGATCTCCTCGGTCGCGTGCCCGCTGAGGCCCTGAAGATCGTGGCCTTCATGCCGGTGCATGCGGGGGCGCAGGGTTCACCGGGAACGGCGGCGGGCCGTCGCGAGGAAGCCTGCAAGGCGCGCGCCGCGGCGATCGGGAAGAGCCGGGGCGCGGTCGTGGTGGATTTTCGCCGGATCTCGCCGCTGACGACCCGGGACGCGAATTATTGGGACGCGTTGCATTACCGCCTGCCCGTGGCGGCGCGCGTCGTCTCGGATCTCGCGCGCGCCGTCGCCACCGGCCGCGACGATCCGGATGGAATCTACCGGGTGCTCGCGCACCCGTGACGCCCGGTCAGGCGGCGGCGCGCTCGGCGCTCTCCCAGCCGGCGCGGGTCTCGGCGCAGTACTCCGCGTAGCGGCCGTCCCGGATCGCCGCGCGCGCGCCGGCCATCAGGTCCTGGTAGTAGGCGAGGTTGTTCCAGGTCAGCAGCATCATCCCGAGGATCTCGTTCGAGCGCACGAGGTGATGCAGGTAGGCACGGGAATAGTCCCGCGCGGCCGGACAGGTCGAGGTCTCGTCGAGCGGCGCGGTGTCCTCGGCGTGGCGGGCGTTGCGCAGGTTGACCCGTCCGTGGCGCGTGTAGGCGAGGCCGTGCCGGCCGGCGCGGGTCGGCATCACGCAGTCGAACATGTCGATGCCGCGGGCGACCGCGCCGAGGATGTCGTCCGGCGTGCCGACGCCCATCAGGTAGCGGGGCTTGCCGGCGGGCAGGTGCGGCTCGACCGTCTCGATCATGGCGAACATGACCGCCTGCGGCTCGCCGACGGCGAGGCCGCCCACCGCGTAGCCCTTGAGATCGAGATCCGTCAGCGCGCGGGCACTCTCGACGCGCAGGGCCGGCACGTCGCCGCCCTGGACGATGCCGAACAGGGCCCGTCCCGGCTGCTCGCCGAACGCGACGCGGCAGCGCTCGGCCCAGCGCAGCGACAGGTGCATGGCCTTCTCGATGGCCCCGTGGTCCGCCGGCAGGCGGACGCACTCGTCGAGCTGCATCTGGATGTCGGAGCCGAGCAGACCCTGGATCTCGATGGAGCGCTCCGGGCTCATGTGATGCGCGGTGCCGTCGATGTGCGAGCGGAAGGTCACGCCCTGCTCGTCGATCTTCCGCAGGGCGGAGAGCGACATCACCTGGAAGCCGCCGGAATCGGTCAGGATCGGCCGGTCCCAGTTCATGAAGCGGTGAAGGCCGCCGAGCCGGGCCATGCGCTCGGGGCCGGGCCGCAGCATCAGGTGGTAGGTGTTGCCCAGGACCACGTCTGCGCCGAGATCGCGGACCTGGCCGGGGTACATGGCCTTGACGGTCGCGGCCGTGCCCACCGGCATGAAGGCCGGGGTCCGGATCTCGCCGCGCGGCGTCCCGATCACGCCGGTGCGGGCGGTGCCGTCCCGGGCCAGCAGGTCGAAGCGGAAGTGTGCGCTGTCGGTCATGGGGTGTCCGCGCCCGGGCCCGGGAAGAGCAGGCTGGCGTCGCCGTAGGAGTAGAACCGGTACCCGGCGGCTATCGCGTGCGCGTAGGCCGCGCGCATCGTCGCGAGACCTGAGAACGCCGAGACCAGCATGAACAGCGTCGAGCGCGGCAGGTGGAAATTGGTCACGAGGGCGTCGACCGCGCGGAACCGGTAGCCCGGCGTGATGAAGATCTCGGTGGGTCCCGAGAAGGGCGCGAGCGTGCCGTCCGGTCGGGCCGCGCTCTCCAGCAGCCGCAGCGCCGTGGTCCCGACCGCGACGATCCGGCCGCCCGCGGCCCGCGCGGCGTTCAGGGCCTCGGCCGTGGCGGCGTCGAGGATGCCGATCTCCGCGTGCATGCGGTGGGCCTCGGTATCTTCGGCCTTGACCGGCAGGAAGGTCCCGGCGCCGACATGCAGTGTGACGTGGTGGCGCCGCAGACCGGCGGCGTCGAGATCGGCCAGCAGCGCGTCGGAGAAGTGCAGGCCGGCCGTGGGAGCCGCGACCGCCCCCGGATTGCGGGCGTAGACCGTCTGGTAATCGGTGGCGTCGCGGTCATCCGTGGCGCGCTTCCCCGCGATGTAGGGGGGCAGCGGCAGGGCACCCTCCGCGGCGATGGCCGCGTCGAGGTCTGGTCCGGCCCGGTCGAAGGCGAGGACGATCTCCCCGGCCTCGGCCTTCTCGAGAACGGTCGCCGCCAGATCGCCGAAGCGCAGCGCGTTGCCCGCCGCGAGCCGCTTGGCCGGACGCGCGAAGGCGCGCCAGCGGTCGGGGGCTTCCCGCAGGTGGAGCATCACCTCGGTGCGCTGGCCGGGGGCGCCGGGCCGTGTGCGCACGCCGTTCAGCCGGGCCGGGATCACCCGCGTGTCGTTGAAGACCAGGGCGTCGCCGGCCCGGAGGGCGTTGGGCAGGTCGCGCACGGTCCGGTCGGCCAGCGGCGCGCCGGGGCGGACCACGAGCATCCGCCCGGCGTCGCGCGGCTCGGCCGGACGCAGGGCGATGCTGGTCTCCGGCAGATCGAAATCGAAGAGGTCCACGCGCATCGCCGGCTGCCTGCACCGAACGGCACGCGGTTTCAACCGCGGAACCGCCGGGGAGCGCGTCCGTTTCAAGCGTCACCGAGACGCGAGGCTCCCGATCCATGCCCTGGTACGCCGTTCGCCCCCGTGACGCCGCCGATCCCCGCTGGCCGCTCCCCGGCACGTCCGAGATCGTGATGAAGGCCGAGGATCCCGACACCGCCCGCGCGAAGTTCGAATCGGCCTACCCGAGCCAGCCCTTCGGCAGCCCCGGAATCCCGGTGCCGAATACCGGCGCCGGCAGCTTCCGCGGCGATCCGGACGCCCTGGTCGTGGCCGAGACGGGCGAGCCGCCGGCGCCGCGGGGGAGCGACGCGTGACGCCCCGCGGTCGCCCCCGGCGGGTCACCCTCGACGGGCAGCTCCTCGGGTACTGGGAGCGCGAGGCCGCCCGGCTGGAGACCCTCGCCGCCGGAGCGCGCTTCGCCTGGCAGCGCCGTCGCTACCTGCGCAAGGCGGAGGCCGCGCGCGCCAAGGCGGAGCCGAGCCGGCGGCGCGAGGCCGCCCGCGACAACGGCGGCGCGTCGGAGACTTAGCCGCGGCTAACACGTTTTCGGCGGCGTCGAACCTTTGCCGTGGCCTTGGCCGCGGCCGGTGCCGTATGGGCGCGGCGTCACCCCAACGGCGCGAACCATGGACCGCACCCAGAAAGCCGCCCTCTTCAGCGCGGGCATCGGCCTCGCCGTCACGGCGATGAAGTTCTACGCGGCGTGGCTCACCGGCAGCCTCGCCCTGTACTCCGACGCGCTGGAGAGCATCATCAACGTGGTCGCCGCAATCGGCGCCTTCGTGGCCCTGCGGGTCGCCGCGCGCCCGGCGGACGAGGACCATCCCTACGGTCACCACAAGGCCGAGTTCTTCTCGGCCGTGATCGAGGGCGCGCTGATCGTGGTGGCGGCGCTGCTGATCCTGCGCGAATCCTATTTCGGGCTGCTCGCCCCGAAGGCCCTCGACGCGCCCGCAGTCGGCCTCGCGATCAACTTCGCGGCCGGGATCGTCAACGCGGTCTGGGCGGCGGCACTGATGCGCTGGGGAAGGCGGTGGCGGTCGCCGGCCCTGATCGCCGACGCGCGCCACGTCTTCGCCGACGTGGTCACGTCCTGCGGCGTCCTGGCCGGCGTCGGCGCCGTGGTGGTGACGGGCTATCCGGTCCTCGACCCCGTGGTGGCCGGGCTGGTCGCCATGAACATCCTGTGGTCCGGCTTCCGCATGGTCCGGGAGTCGGTGGACGGCCTCATGGACAGGGCCGCCCCGGCCGAGATGGTGAGCCAGATCCGGTCGCTCATCTCCCAGCACGGCGAGGGCGCGCTGGAGGCGCACGACGTGCGCACGCGCTCCGCCGGTCAGGCGACCTTCATCGACTTCCACCTCGTCGTCCCCGGCGCGATGACCGTCGAGGATTCGCACGCGATCTGCGACCGGCTGGAATCCGCCCTGGAGACGACGATCCCCGGGGCGGTGGTGACCATCCACGTCGAGCCGGGCGAGGAGGCCAAGGCGCGGGGATTGCCTGTGCTGTAGGCCGCCGATCAGCTCCAGGCGTGGAGCGGCGGGTTCACGCCGTTGAGGGCGTGGTTGCCGACGATCGCGTATTTCCAGCGGACGGGATCGTGCAGCGTGTGCGTACGCGCGTTCCGCCAGTGACGGTCGAGATTCTCGGCGGCCAGAGTCGAGCGGGTCCCCGACAGCTCGAACAGCTTGTTCGACGCCGCCAGGGCGACCTCGGTGGTCAGCACCTTCGCCTCGGCGACCGCGATCTGGGCCGCCGCGACCGTCTCGGCGTCCGGCCGCGCGACCGCCGCGTCGAGGGCGAGACCGGCCCGGTCGAGCAGCGCCTCGGCGGCGTGCTGCCGGATGGTCAGGTCGCCGACCGCCTGGATCGTGTAGGGATCGTCGGCCGCCCGCTCCAGCCCGCTGTCGATCCAGGGCCGGGCCTTCTCGCGGACGTAGCCGATGGTGTCGTCGAGGGCCTCGCGGCCGATCCCGGCATCGACCGCGGCCTGGATGATCTGGAACACGGCGCCGTCGGCGGTCGGCGCCGCGTAGCCCTTCCAGGCCGGCACCAGATGGGTCTTGGGCACGCGCACGTCGTCGATCAGCACGGTCCCGCTCGCCGTGCCGCGCTGGCCGAAGCTCGACCAGTCGTCGATCACCGTGAGTCCGGGCGCGTCCCGCTCGGCGATGGCGTACCAGGCGCGTCCCTCGGCATCGAGGGCGACGATCGGGACCAAGTGCGCGAGGAGGGCGCCGGTGGCGTAGAACTTCCGGCCCCGCACCACGACGTGGTCGCCGTGATCGGTGAGGCGCGTGTCGAAATCGGCCGCCCGCTTGGTGCCGCGCTCCGAGAAGGCGTTGCCGAACCGCGTTCCGCGCAGGACCTCGCCGAACAGTAGGTGCTTCTGCGCCTCGTCCGACACCGTCCGGATCGCCGCCAGGATGCCGAGATGGTTCTGGGCGATCTGCGCGATGGCGGGATCGGCGGCCGCCACGATGGCGATGACCTGCGCGAGGGTCCGGTAGGAGACCTCGGGGCCGCCATAGGCGCGCGGCACGTTGATCGACCAGAGGCCGCTCTGCGAGAAGGCGTCGAGCTCCTTGAGCGGCCGCACGGCGTGGCGGTCCCGCTCCGACGCGCCGGCCCGGAACTCGGCCGCGAGCCCGTGGGCCACGGCCAGCGCCTCGGCGTCGTCACGGATCACGTGGGCGGGTGAGGGCGGCCGCGCGGGGCCGGGAGCGCCCGGGCGGTGCTCCGGCTCGAGCGTGCGCGCATCGACGACGATGTTCATGGCTCACTCCGATCAGTCGGGATACGGTTCGGCGGGCGGCGCTCAGGCGGCCTCGGCGCGCCGGTCGCGGGCGGCCTCGAGGGCGCGGACCCGCGGGATCACGTGCGCGCCGAAATACGAGACGTCCTCCTGGAAATGCAGGAAGGCCAGCAGGGCGAGGTCCGCTCCCGCATCCTTCAGCGCCAGGATCCGCTCGGCGATCTGGTCGGGCGTGCCGATCAGGTCGGTCTTGAAGCCGTCGTTGTACTGAACGAGATCCTCGAAGCTCGATTTGGCCCAGTTGCCTTCCCCTTCCGGCGAGGCCTTGCCGGCATTCTTGACCTCGTGACCGAAGGCCTTCACGGCGTCCGGGTCGGCGTTGTCGATGATCTCCTGAAGGACGGCGCGGGCCTCCTCCTCGGTGTCGCGGGCGATGACGAAGGCGTTGACGCCGATCCGGGGATGATTGCCGGTCTCGGCCGACTTGGCGCGGATATCGTCCACCTGGGCGCGGATCGTCTCCGGCGTGCCGCCATTCGTGAAGTACCAGTCCGACACGCGGGTCGCCATGTCGCGCGCGGCGCGCGACGAGCCGCCCTGAAAGATCTCGGGCAGCGGCTGGGCCGGCTTCGGCTTCAGCGTGTAGTCGCTGTAGCGGTAGAAGTCGCCGCGGAAGGTGAAGTTGTCCTGCGTCCAGATCCCGCGCAGGCTCCGTATGAACTCCTCCGACCGGCGGTACCGCTCGTCGTGGTCGAGCCAGGGCTCGCCGATCGCCCGGAACTCGCCCGAGAACCAGCCCGAAACGATGTTCACCGCGATGCGGCCTTCGGTGAGTTGCGAGATCGTGGCGATCTGCTTGGCGGCGAGGGTCGGATGCCAGGGACCGGGCAGGAGCGCGGCGATCACCTTGAGCTTGGTGGTCGCGGCCAGCAGGGCGTGGCTGAAGGCGACCGATTCGTGCTGGTACTCGGCGCCGTAGCCCGCGGTGAACCGGATCTGCGTCAGCCCGTAATCGAACCCTGCCTCCTCGGCGATCTGCGCCAGCTTCCGATTGTACTCGGCATCCCAGCTCGTTCGCTGGGCGATCTTACTGATGACAAGCCCCCCGGAGACGTTGGGCACCCAGTAGGCGAAGCGGATCGGCTCGCGCGCCGCCGCGTCGGCGATATGGCTGGTCATCCGGCGTTACCTCTGTTGCACGGCGGTCGGGCGCCGTGTCGTCTTCGGATGATCGCCGCGAACTGAATACACTATGCAGAACGCGACCGATCGCTCAAGAACACCGAAAGTATTCCGGGGCGATGGCCGTCGGTCAAAGGAACGGGTTGCCGTTTTTAAGCCGATCTCGGCGAGACTCTTCTTCGCCGAGATCCTGCGCGCGCGGCTTTGTCCTAGGCGGCGCGGGCCGCGGGCGAATCGTGCAGGCGGCGCCACGCGAAGACCGAGAACACGCCGATCAGGCAGGCGGCGAGGCCGAACCACGTGAATGCGTATTGCAGGTGGTTGTTCGGCAGGTCCACCCGGAGCTGGCCGCCGCGCGGCCACGTCGTCTGCCCGGGAACGGCGTCGGCCTCGATCAGGTAGGGCTCGACCGTTCCGAGGCCGCGCGCCGCCGCGATGCCGGCGATGTCCCGGTTGAACCACTCCCCGCGGGCGGGATCCGGCTCCGGCACGAACATCCCCCGGGCCTCGCTCGCGCGGAGGATGCCGGTGACCGTCGTCGACCCGTCGATCAGGCCGTCCCGGCGATCGCCCTGCGCCTTCAGCTCCGTGGGAACGAAACCCCGGTTGATGATCACCATGCTCCCGTCGTCCCGGCGGAACGGCGTGAGCACGTAGTAGCCTTGCAGGGCGCGGCCCGGCGTCTCGCCGGGCGCCAGCCCGTGCACGAGGGTTTCCCGGTCGTTGAGGAACTGACCGCTGATCCGGACATGCCGGAACTCGTCGCGCGCCGCATCCCAGACATCCGCGGCCGGAGGCGCCACCGGCTCCGCGCGGCTCTGGCGCACGATCCGGGCGATGAGATCCTCCTTCCAGGCCCTGCGCTCGAGCTGCCACGTCCCGAGACCGAGCAGGATGGCCAGGGCGATCAGCGAGGCGAGTCCCGGCGCGACGAGGTCGCGCCAGCCGGCCCGGTGCGGTTCACTCGCGGTCACGGCTCGAAGCGCCCTTGCTCGGCCCGGTTGCTGAACTGCAGGGCGATGAGCAGGCCTTTGAGCGGCCGCACCAGGATCAGGCTGAGCCCGACCGAGAGCGTCAGGGCCACCAGGGCGTGGACCCAGATCGGCGGCTCGTAGGTGATCTCCAGCCAGAGGGCGAGACCGACCACGATCAGGCCGACGATCGACATGACGAAGAAGGCCGGCCCGTCCGCGGAGTCGAAATGCGCGTAGTCGAGCCCGCACGCCTCGCACGTGGGGCGCAGGCTCAGGAACCCTTTGAACAGGTGACCCTCACCGCAGCGCGGGCACCGGCCGCGCAGGCCGGTCGGGATCGGCGGAGGCGGCGAGTAGGTTCGGTTGTTCACGGGCACACTCCAGACCTGTTCCGTGCGGGACCCCATCGACCCGGGCGCGGGCCGCTCTCGTCGATACGGGGTTCGCGCGGCGTCGGAAACGCAGAAGGGCGGCCTGAGCCGCCCTTCGCAGATCCGCCATGCGGCGGCGGGATGGTTCCGCTCAGTGAGCGCCGCCGCCGTGGAAGACCCCCGAACCCCACACGTAGATGGCGGCGAACAGGAACAGCCACACGACATCGACGAAGTGCCAGTACCAAGCGGCGAACTCGAAGCCGAGGTGCTGACGCGGGGTGAACTGGCCCGCGTAGACGCGGAACAGGCACACCGCCAGGAAGATCGTGCCGATGATGACGTGGGCGCCGTGGAAGCCCGTCGCCATGAAGAAGGTCGACGAGTAGATGCTGCCCGAGAAGCCGAACTCGGCGTGGCTGTATTCGTAGGCCTGGCAGGCGGTGAACAGCACGCCGAGGATGATCGTCAGCCACAGGCCGTACTTCAGGCCCTTGCGGTCGCCCTCGATCAGTGCGTGGTGCGCCCAGGTGACGGTGGTGCCCGAGGTCAGCAGGATCAGCGTGTTCAGGAGCGGCAGGTGCCAGGGATCGAACGCCTCGATACCCTTCGGCGGCCAGACACCGCCGGTGAACTCCACGCGCGAGACCTGGATCGGGTCGGCGGTGTAGAGGGCGGCCTCGAAGTAGGCCCAGAACCACGCGACGAAGAACATCACCTCGGAGGCGATGAACATCATCATGCCGTAGCGGTGGTGAAGCTGGACGACGCGGGTATGGTCGCCGGAATTGGCCTCGTGAGCGACGTCCTTCCACCACGAGAACATGGTGTAGAGGACGCCGATCGTGCCGGCCCCGAAGATGTAGGGACCGGGAGCCAGGGTGCCGATCGTGAGGCTCTTCATCCAGAACACGGCGCCGAACGCCATGAGAAAGCCCGAGAAGGCCCCGATCAACGGCCACGGGCTCGGATTCAGGATGTGGTAGTCGTGATTCTTGGCGTGCGCCTCGGCCATCGTCCCGTCGCTCCTCACCCTCGCGCCCTGCACCGTTCCCGGCCTAACGCTGTTCGTTGCTTGCCCTAGGCCGGGCGCGGCACGCACCACACCCAAGCTTGCTCGCAGCTTTAGTCGCTGCGGCCCCGTGTTGTCACGGGTCCGCGATCAGAAATCGCCCTTCGTTCCCGAGGAAGACGATTTCGCCACCGCCGCCTTCACGGGCTGACCGTTCTTGGAGGCGAAGTACGTGTAGGACAGCGTCATCTCCGAGAGATGCGCGGTGTTCGAGTCGTCCCGAACGGCCGGATCGACGTAGAACACCACCGGCACGTCCAGCGTCTCGCCCGGCTGGAGCGTCTGCTCATTGAAGCAGAAGCACGCGATCTTGACGAAGTAACCACCCATCAACCCGGGCTGGACGTTGAAGGTCGCCACACCCGCCGAGGGCGTGCTGCCGGTGTTCTGCACGCGGAAGAAGACCGTCTTGGTCTCACCGAGCTTCGCCTCGACGCTGCTCACTTCCGGGATGAATTTCCAGGGCAGCCCCGGCGCGACGTTGGTGTCGAAATGGACGACCATGCTGTCGTCGGTCCGCGCCGCGGAGGCCGAGAGCGCCGGTCCCTGCCGGGGCGTGCCGTCGTAGCCGGTCGCCTTGCAGAAGGCGTCGTAGAGCGGCACCGACGCGAAGGCGAGGCCGATCATGCCCACGGCGAGACCCGCGCAGGCGAGGGCGGTGCGCGTGGCGGCTCGGCTCGATCCTGATGGAGGAACGGTCATCGCAGGCGCCTCAGAGCGGCCGGGTCAGGATCTGAGGGCCGAGCTTGACGATCGTCAGCACGAAGAACAGCAGGACCCAGGCTCCGAGGGCGAGCGCGATCGCGATCGAGCGCTTGCGGCGGCGCGCCTCCTGCTCGGGCGTGAGCGGCCGGTACTGGATCTCGGGATCCGCCATGGCGCTCAACCCAGGACCGGACGGAACAGGCCGAAGCTCTGCTCGGCCAGGAGCGCCGAGAACAGCGCGAACAGGTAGAGGATCGAGAAGCCGAACATGCCCATGGCGGCGCGCCGCTCGGCATCCCCCTCGCGGTTCCGCAGTACCCGGATGCTGAACGCCACCATGCCGAGGCCGCCCACGAGGCCGACCACCGCGTAGACGAGGCCGCCGAAGCCCAGGGCCACCGGCACGAGGCCGAGGGGTGCGAGGAGCAGCGAGTACCACACGATCTGGCGGCGGGTGGAGGCGGGGCCGGCGACGTTCGGCATCATCGGGATGCCGGCACGGGCGTACTCGTCGGCCTTGAT
The DNA here is from genome assembly GCF_900110155.1 of Methylobacterium sp. UNC300MFChir4.1. NCBI lineage: Bacteria > Pseudomonadati > Pseudomonadota > Alphaproteobacteria > Hyphomicrobiales > Methylobacteriaceae > Methylobacterium > Methylobacterium sp. UNC300MFChir4.1. Next base: position 61,557 of record NZ_FOCS01000002.1, read on the forward strand.
CAGGGCCAGCGCCCAGAAGTGCGGCGGGGTCCAGATGAAGATGATGGCGAACAGGATCAGCGACTCGACGCCGACCGAGCCGGTCACCACCGCCTGCCCGATGACTGGCGGCAGGGCTCCGGCGGCGCCGCCGATGACGATGTTCTGCGCGGTCGCCCGCTTCAGCCACATCGAGTAGACCACCGCGTAGAACACGATGGTGAAGGCGAGGAGCGCGGCGGCCAGGAGATTGGCGGCGAGCCCGAGCACCACCACGGAGGCGACCGAGAGGAACAGTCCGAAGCCCAGTGCCTCCTGGGAGGTGATCCGGCCCGACGGGATCGGCCGGGTTGCGGTCCGACTCATGACCGCGTCGATGTCGGCGTCCCACCACATGTTGAGGCAGCCGGACGCACCGGCGCCGACCGCGATGGCAAGGAGCGAGATCGCGCCGATGGCCGGCTGCACGTGGCCCTGCGAGACCACCATTCCGACCAGCGCGGTGAAGATCACGAGGACCATCACCCGCGGCTTCAGCAGGGCGAAGTAGTCCGGAACGTCGCCGCCGGCGGTCGTGAGGGCCGGGGCCGGAACGTCCGGTCCGATCGTGTTCGTCAGGCTCGTCATCGCGTCTGCCGCTGCTGTGTCGGCGCCCGGCCGCGCGCGTCACGGCCGAGTCGTGTCTCGAAATCGACGTGTTCCAAGGATCGGCGTGAGCGGGGCCCGGGACTTCTCCCTCGGCCCGTGCGGGTCGCCCTCATCGCTCGCCCTTGCCGGGAGGTCGGCCGACCGGCCTCCGGGGAAGGGCGAGGGCCGCGGACGCGGCCCTCGCGGGATGTCTATCAGTGCGCGCCCGGCTCGTCGACGATGCGGGGCAGCGTCTCGAACTGGTGGAACGGGGGCGGGGAGGAGAGCGTCCACTCGAGGGTGGTGGCGCCTTCGCCCCACGGGTTGTCCGCGGCCCGCTCCTTCGAGCGGAAGGCGAGGATCACGCCGATCACGAACACGAACATGCCGAGCGCGAAGATGTGGCCGCCGTAGGTCGACACCTTGTGCCACTGGGCGAACGCGTCCGGGTAGTCGGCGTAGCGGCGCGGCATGCCGGCGAGGCCCAGGAAGTGCATCGGGAAGAACAGGACGTTCGCGCCGATGAAGGCCAGCCAGAAGTGCAGCTTGCCGGCCCATTCGGGGATGATGTGACCGGTCATCTTCGGGAACCAGTAGTAGACACCGGCGAAGATGATGAACACGGCCCCGAGGGACAGCACGTAGTGGAAGTGCGCGACCACGTAGTAGGTGTCGTGCAGGTACTTATCGACCGCCGAGTTGGCCAGCACGACGCCGGTGACGCCGCCGACCGTGAACAGGAAGATGAAGCCCACCGCCCAGTGCATGGCGGCGGTGAAGCGGATGGAGCCGCCCCACATGGTGGCGATCCACGAGAAGATCTTCACGCCGGTCGGAACCGCGATCACCATCGTGGCGAACACGAAGTAGGACTGCGTCTGCAGCGACAGGCCGACCGTGTACATGTGGTGCGCCCACACGACGAAGCCGACGACGCCGATCGCCACCATGGCGTAGGCCATCGCGAGGTAGCCGAAGACCGGCTTGCGCGAGAAGGTGGCGATGATGTGCGACACGATGCCGAAGGCCGGCAGGATCATGATGTACACTTCGGGGTGACCGAAGAACCAGAACAGGTGCTGGTACAGGATCGGGTCACCGCCGCCGGCCGGGTCGAAGAAGGTCGTACCGAAGTTGCGGTCGGTCAGCAGCATCGTGATCGCGCCCGCGAGCACCGGCAGCGAGAGCAGCAGCAGGAACGCGGTGACCAGCTCGGCCCAGGCGAAGAGCGGCATCTTGTGCAGCGTCATGCCCGGGGCGCGCATGTTCAGGATCGTGGTGATGAAGTTGATCGCGCCGAGGATGGAGCCCGCGCCCGACAGGTGGAGCGCGAAGATCGCGAAGTCGACGGCCGGGCCGGGATGGCCGGCGGTGGAGAGCGGCGGGTAGACGGTCCAGCCGGTGCCGGCGCCGGACGCGCCCGGCGCGCCCTCGACGAACAGCGAGCAGAGCAGGGAGCAGAAGCCCGCCACCGTCAGCCAGAACGAGATGTTGTTCATGCGCGGGAACGCCATGTCGGGCGCGCCGATCATGAGGGGCACGAACCAGTTGCCGAAGCCGCCGATCAGCGCCGGCATCACCATGAAGAACACCATGATGAGACCGTGACCGGTGACGAACACGTTGTAGGTCGCCGGGTTGGAGAAATACTGCAGGCCGGGCGCCTCCATCTCCATCCGGATGCCGAAGGAGAGGAACGCGCCGATGATTCCGGCGCAGAAGGCGAACAGCAGGTAGAGGGTGCCGATGTCCTTGTGGTTCGTCGACAGGAACCAGCGGGCGAAGAACGACGGCTTGTGGTCGTGGACCTCATGGGCCCCGGCATGGGCTGCGGCTGTAGCCATGGATTCGAATGCCTTGTGGATCTGATGGGGTCTGTTCGATCAGCCGGGGCTCAGCGGGCCTCGGCGAAGCTCGTGCCGTTGTCGATGCGGGCGTACTTGGTCTTCGCCTCCTTCAGCCAGTCGGCGTAGGCCTGCTCGCTGACCACGCGGACCACGATGGGCATGTAGGCGTGGCGCTGGCCGCACAGCTCGGAGCACTGGCCGTGGAAGGTGCCCTCCTTGTCGGCCTTGAACCACATCTGGTTCAGGCGGCCGGGGACGGCGTCGATCTTGAAGCCGAAGGCCGGCATCGCCCAGGAATGCAGCACGTCGGCGGCGGTGACCTGGATCTTCACGATCTTGTTGACCGGAACGACCATCTCGTTGTCGGTCTGGAGCAGGCGCGGCTGCTTGTCCTCGTCGATGTTGGCATCGAACGTGAAGCCGCCGCCGGCCTCGGTCTGCGGATACTCGTAGGACCAGTACCAGGCGTGGCCGACGACCTTGACGATCATGTCGGCCTTCGGATCCGAAAGCTGCGTGCGCAGCAGGCGGAAGGACGGGATCGCCACGGCGACCAGGATCAGCACCGGCACGATCGTCCAGGCGACCTCGATGGCGGTGTTGTGCGTGGTGCGCGACGGCGTCGGGTTCCGCTTCTCGCCGAAGCGGTAGACGCACCACAGGATGAGCCCGAGGACGAACACCGAGATGGCGAGGGACAGCCAGTGCAGGCCGATCTCGAAGTTCAGGATGTCGCGCGCGTTCTCGGTGACCGGGATCTGCCGGTCCATCTCCCACGGCACGGGCTGGCCGAAGCCCGCGGCCTGCGCGCCGGATATCGGGAAGAGCAGGGCGCCGAGAGCGGCGAGGCTCCAGAGTGACCGGTTGATCGTCCGCACCGTCCGCATCTGCCTCTCGTGGCTCCCCTGAAACTGTCTGGCTGCCGCCGGACCTCCCCGTCTTGAACGCGTGCGGGATTGTACCGACGTGACGGAGTACCGGTTGTGTCACCCGGCATTATCCGACCGGCGCTTCAGACCACAAGGGCCGGCCACGTGCAACCGCACAAGCGTCGCATCGCGCGCTTTCCCGCCAGTTGACGGCGCCTCGTGGCGTCGGCGCACTAGGGCCCGGCGAAATCGTTCCCCGTCGCGTCGCGCCGGGGATGAAGCGTCGCGACGCGTTCGTGCCACGCCTGCGGAGTTCGAGATGTCCACCCAAACCGGCAGCCCCACCTCCGGTCCTCTGCCCTGCGCGGTGCCGGTACCGATGCAGGTGATGACCTATACGGGCTCGGCGCCGAGGCCGGACACGCGGGCGCTGGCCGTCGAGGCGCCGGTCAACCTCGTCTACGGCAGCGTGCCGCACGCCGTGATGATGGCGACGCCCGCCGACCTCGAGGATTTCGCCTACGGCTTCAGCCTGACGGAGGGCATCGTCGACAGCGCGGAGGAGATCCGCGCGACCCGGGTGGAGACGGCGTCGGACGGTCTGCGCCTCCACGTCGAGCTCGCGCCGGGCCGGCTCCGCGAGCATCTGGCGCGCAAGCGCGCCATCAGCGGCCGCACCGGCTGCGGGGTCTGCGGCATCGAGGACCTGGCGCAGCTGCCGCGGGCCGGGGAGCGGGCGGATTCCGAGGTCCGGGTCGGGCTGCTGGCCATCGCCCGCGCCCTGTCGAATCTCGACAGCGCCCAGCGCCTCGGCGCGGAGACGCGCGCGGTCCACGCCGCGGCCTGGGCGCGCCTCGACGGCGGCCTCGCGGCGGTGCGCGAGGATGTCGGCCGGCACAACGCTCTCGACAAGCTGATCGGCACCCTGATGCGCACCGGGACGCCCGTGGACTCGGGCTTCCTGGTCATCACCAGCCGCTGCTCGTTCGAGATGGTCGAGAAGGCCGCGCGGCTCGGCGCGGCCGTGATCGTCGCCATCTCGGCGCCGACGTCCCTGGCCCTCGACCGGGCCCGGTCCTACGGCATCACGCTCTGCGCCATCGCGCGGGCCGACACCGTGACGGTGTTCACGGGAGCCGAGCGGCTGACGGACGGCGTGTGACGCGCCGGTCCCGTCCGCCGAATTTACTCGGCCTGGCCCGGGACGATGGTCGCGCCGCCGATCACCCGAACCGGCTTCTTGTCCGTGGGCGGATCCTTCCAATCCTTCGCGGCCGGCTTGGCCGTCTCGGCCACGGCGGCGTCGGCCGGCTTCGACGGCGCGGCGGGGCGCGCAGCGGGAACCGGGACCGGGGCCTTCTCGATCGCTGCCGCCTTGGTCTCGGGCGCGGGACCGGCGTTCGGATCCGCCTTGGCCGTATCGGCCGGCGGGAGCTTGGGGGCCGGCGCCTCGGGAGACGTGCGGGGGGTCGGTTTGAGCTCCGGCGTCCGGGCGAGCGCCCCGCGCGCGACCCGCTTTGGCGGAGCGATGGGCTGAGCGGTCCGGCCGACGCTGTCGGGATTCACACCTTCGGGATTGGCCTCGGGCCGCAGGGCCTCGGTGCCCGGCCGGCGCTGGGGCCGCGCCACCGGACCGTCCTCGGACGGGACCGGACGCATCGCGCGGCGGGGCACGACCTCGTCCTCGGTCCAGCCGAAGCCCGGTGCGGGTCGCTCCAGCCGAGCGACGGTCTCGGGCGCACCGATCGGCCGGCGGCCCACGATCCCGCCCGTCATGGGATCGACGAACAGCCGGACGGGCGCGCCGGCGGGACCGACGGCGTCGACCACGTAGACCCGCCCGTCGAAGCGCGGGCGGCTCAGGCCGCTGAACCCGCGATCTGCGAGGCGCCAAGCGATGACGCGAGGCGGAAGGACCTCTTCCTCGAAGGCGAATTGCGCGCGCGCCCCGCCGGATGCGCCCAAGAGAGCGAGCGCCGACAGGCACGCGGCGCGAAGCGTCCGGCTCATCGGGCGTGGGAAGCGCGCAGCGGCTCTGCTCGTCATCGTCACTCTTGTGCGTTCTGGGTTTGGAGACCCGGCAGAGTGTCCGGTTCGTGTCCGGTTCCGGCATGGTCCGGGCCGGTAGACCCGGACCTCGACCATGCCGGCGAGGTCGTTGCCCCGCATGCCGCTTGTGCTCGGCACGACCCGTAGATCCCGCGATTCGGGCGAGATTGCGGAGGCGCGGAGCGGGTCCCGGCCCGTCATCCAGAGCGGCGACACCGTCGCGGCCTGCAGTCTCTTGCTGAAAACATTTCAATCTGGCAGTTTCGCGACTTAGGACAGCACAACTGTCCCATCGGCCGTGCATCCCGGCCGTCGCCGTCTCGCGCGCGGGCGAGAAGTTTCGGCAGACGGACACGGGCGCGCCAGCGCACCGCTCTCCGAGCGGTCCGGGTCCTCGATGAACGCAGGCCGACGGACGTGTCCTCCCGGACCGGCCGGATGGCCTGCGGCAAGAGGCCGGGCGCGTGGCGCCGACGGCTTGCGGGCATGAAACATGCTCGCGGGTTCTTGGCTGCGGACGGGTTCGAGGGAAGGACGAGACGAAGCATGTCACAACGCAGACCCGCCGACGAGTTTGCTGCGTCCACGGCCCTGGCTGCCGCCCCCCGCGGCGGCGCGATGCCGCTCATCGTGCGCGACCCCGCCCTCCCGAAAGCCCAGGGTTCCTACGATCCGGCCCGCGAGCGCGACGCCTGCGGCGTCGGCTTCATCGCCGACATGCACGACCGCCGGACTCACGCGATCGTCGAGCAGGGTCTGAAGATCCTGGAAAACCTCGATCACCGCGGCGCTGTGGGTGCCGATCCCAAGATGGGCGACGGCTGCGGCATCCTCACGCAGATCCCGCACGGCTTCTTCGCCGAGGAGTGCTCGCGCCTCGGCTTCGAGCTGCCGCCGGCGGGCTCGTACGCCATCGGACAGTTCTTCATGCCGAAGGCGGAGGAGCCGCGGGCGATCATCCAGGAGATCGTCGAATCGTCCCTGGCCGCCGAGGGCCTGCCGCTCCTCGGCTGGCGCGACGTGCCGGTGGACCCGGAGGATCTCGGCGACGCCGTGAAGGCGACCGAGCCGCACCACCGTCAGGTCTTCATCGGCCGGCCCGCCTCGGTCACCGACCAGGACGCGTTCGAGCGCCGGGTCTACGTCGCCCGCAAGGTGATCTCCAACAAGGTCTACGGCCTCGACGACCCGCGGGTGAAGGAGTTCTACCCGGTCTCCGTGTCGACCCGGACCATCGTCTACAAGGGCATGGTGCTGGTCACGCAGCTCGGCGGCTACTTCCTGGACCTGAAGGACGACCGCTTCGTCTCGGCTATCGCCCTCGTCCACCAGCGCTTCGCCACCAACACCTTCCCGACCTGGCGGCTCTCGCACCCCTACCGGATGGTCGCGCATAACGGCGAGATCAACACGCTGCGCGGCAACGTCAACTGGATGGCGGCCCGCCAGGCGAGCGTCGATTCCGACCTGTTCGGCAACGACATCTCGAAGCTCTGGCCGATCTCCTACGAGGGCCAGTCCGACACCGCCTGCTTCGACAACGCCCTCGAGTTCCTCGTGCAGGGCGGCTACCCGCTCGCCCACGCGATGATGATGCTCATCCCGGAGGCCTGGGCCGGCAACCCGCTCATGAGCGATGAGCGGCGCGCCTTCTACGAGTACCACGCCGCCCTGATGGAGCCGTGGGACGGTCCCGCCGCCGTGGCCTTCACCGACGGCCGCCAGATCGGCGCCACCCTCGACCGCAACGGCCTGCGCCCGGCGCGCTACATCGTCACCGACGACGGCCTCGTGGTGCTCGCCTCCGAGATGGGCACCCTGCCGATCCCGGACGAGAAGATCGTCCAGTCCTGGCGCCTGCAGCCGGGCCGCATGCTGCTGATCGACCTGCAGAAGGGCCGCATCGTCTCCGACGAGGAGATCAAGGGCGAGCTCGCCGCCGCGCATCCCTATGCCGACTGGGTCAAGAACACCCAGATCGTGCTGGAGGACCTGCGCCCGGTGCAGCCGCGCGAGTCCCGCGGCGACGTCAGCCTGCTCGATCGCCAGCAGGCCTTCGGCTACACGCAGGAAGACCTCAAGCTGCTGATGCAGCCCATGGCCGTTACCGGCCAGGAGGCGGTCGGCTCCATGGGCACGGACACGCCGCTCTCGGCCCTCTCCGAGAAGTCGAAGCTGCTCTACACCTACTTCAAGCAGAACTTCGCGCAGGTCACGAACCCGCCGATCGACCCGATCCGCGAGGAGGCCGTGATGAGCCTCGTCTCGTTCATCGGGCCGCGGCCGAACCTGCTCGACATGGAGGGCGCGTCCCGGCGCAAGCGCCTGGAGGTCCGCCAGCCGATCCTCACCAACGCCGATCTAGAGAAGATCCGCTCGATCGGCCATTTCGAGGATCGGTTCGACACCAAGACCCTCGACATGACCTACCCGGCCGAGACCGGCGCGGCGGCCATGGACGGGGCGCTCGACCGCCTCTGCGACCGCGCCGAGGCAGCGGTGCGCGGCGGCTACAACATCATCGTGCTCACCGACCGGGCGGTCGGGCCGGATCGGATCCCGATCCCGGCGCTGCTGGCCACGGCGTCCGTGCACAATTACCTGATCCGCAAGGGGCTCCGGACCTCGGTCGGCCTCGTGGTCGAGTCGGGCGAGCCGCGCGAGGTGCACCACTTCGCCTGTCTCGCCGGCTACGGCGCCGAGGCGGTGAACCCGTACCTCGCCTTCGAGACGCTGCTCGACATGAAGGACGAGTTCCCGCCGGATCTCACCGACGACGAGATCATCTACCGCTACATCAAGGCGATCGATAAGGGCCTTCTGAAGGTGATGTCCAAGATGGGCATCTCCACCTATCAGTCCTATTGCGGCGCGCAGATCTTCGACGCGGTCGGTCTGAACTCGACCTTCGTCGGCCGCGACTTCTTCGGCACGGCGACGACCATCGAGGGCGTCGGCATGGCGGAGATCGCCGAGGAGACCGCCCGCCGACACCGCGACGCCTTCGGTGACGCGCCGGTCTACCGGAACGCCCTGGATGTCGGCGGCGAGTACGCCTACCGCCTGCGCGGCGAGACCCACACCTGGACGCCCGACACGGTGGCGACGCTGCAGCACGCGGTGCGCCTCAACGTGCCGGAGCGCTACCGCGAATACGCCGAGCTGGTGAACCGCCAGGAGCACCAGCTGAAGACGCTCCGCGGCCTGTTCCGCATCAAGTCCGCCGCCGAGCTCGGTCGCGCGCCGGTCCCGCTGGACTCGGTCGAGCCGGCCTCCGAGATCGTCAAGCGCTTCGCCACGGGCGCCATGTCGTACGGCTCCATCTCCAAGGAGGCGCACGAGACGCTCGCCATCGCGCTGAACTCGTTCGGCGGGCGATCGAACTCGGGCGAGGGCGGCGAGGAGGTCGAGCGGTTCAAGCCGCTGCCGGACGGGCGCTCGCGCCGGTCCGCGATCAAGCAGGTCGCCTCCGGCCGCTTCGGCGTCACGACGGAGTACCTCGTCAATTCCGACATGATGCAGATCAAGGTCGCGCAGGGCGCCAAGCCCGGCGAGGGCGGCCAGCTGCCCGGCCACAAGGTCGACGCCAAGATCGCCAAGGTCCGCTACGCCACCCCGGGGGTGGGCCTGATCTCGCCGCCGCCGCACCACGACATCTACTCGATCGAGGATCTGGCCCAGCTGATCTTCGACCTGAAGAACGTGAACCCGTCGGCGGACGTGTCGGTGAAGCTCGTCTCCGAGGTCGGCGTCGGCACGGTCGCGGCCGGTGTCGCCAAGGCGCGGGCCGACCACATCACGATCTCGGGCTTCGACGGCGGCACCGGCGCGGCGCCGCTGACCTCGCTCAAGCACGCGGGCGGACCCTGGGAGACCGGGCTGGCCGAGACCCAGCAGACGCTGGTGCTGAACGGTCTGCGCGGCCGCGTCGCCCTTCAGGCCGACGGCGGCATCCGGACCGGGCGCGACGTGATGATCGCGGCGCTGCTCGGCGCCGACCAGATGGGCTTCTCGACGGCCCCGCTGATCGCGGCCGGCTGCATCATGATGCGCAAGTGCCACCTGAACACTTGCCCGGTGGGCGTCGCCACCCAGGATCCGGTGCTGCGCAAGCGCTTCAAGGGCACGCCGGAGCACGTGGTGAACTACTTCTTCTTCGTGGCCGAGGAGGTGCGGGAGATCCTCGCCTCGCTCGGCTTCACGAAGCTGGAGGAGGCGGTCGGCCGGTCCGACGTGCTCGACAAGGTCGAGGCCATCGCTCACTGGAAGGCGCGCGGGCTCGACTTCACCAAGCTGTTCCACCGGCCGAAGGTGGCCGAGGGCACGGCGATCCGCCACGTGGAGGTGCAGCACCACCCGATCGACACGGTCCTCGACCGGCGCCTGATCGAGAAGGCGCAGCGCGCGATCGAGACCGGCGAGCCGGTGGTCATCACCGACACCATCCGGAACTCGGACCGGGCGGCGGGCGCGATGCTCTCCGGCATGGTCGCCAAGGCGCACGGCCACGAGGGCCTGCCCGACGACACGATCGTGGTGAAGCTCGCCGGCACGGCGGGCCAGAGCTTCGGCGCCTGGGTGGCGGCCGGCGTGACCGTCGAGCTGACCGGCCACGGCAACGACTACGTCGGCAAGGGTCTGTCGGGCGGCAAGCTGATCATCCGGCCGAGCGACGCGCTGAAGTCGCCGCAGGACCGGACGATCATGGTCGGCAACACCGTGCTGTACGGGGCGATCGCGGGCGAGTGCTACATCCGCGGCTCCGCGGGCGAGCGCTTCGCGGTCAGGAACTCCGGCGCGATCACGGTGGTCGAGGGCATGGGCGACCACGGCTGCGAGTACATGACCGGCGGCGTGGTCGTGTCGATCGGCGAGACCGGGCGCAACTTCGCGGCCGGCATGTCGGGCGGCATCGCCTACGTGCTCGATGAGGACGGCTCCTTCTCGGCGCGCTGCAACCTGTCGATGGTCGACCTGGAGCCGGTCGAGGAGGAGGACGACCTGATGCGTCGCTTCCACCAGGACGGCGACCTGGAGACCAAGGGGCGGGTCGACATCCTGGCCGACATGTCCGGGCACGACGAGGAGCGGCTGACGCAGCTCATCACCAACCATCTCAAGTACACGGGCAGCCCCCGCGCCAAGGCGATCCTCGACGACTGGAGCGGCTACCGCACCAAGTTCGTGAAGGTGATGCCGGTGGAGTACCGCCGGGCGCTTCGCGAGATGGAGATGGCGCGGATGCCGGTGGCCGCCGAGTAGGCGACTTCCTGAGACCGGGCGGGCTCCCGCCCGGTCACGCACCCACACGAGACGACGACGCGGGCAGCGCAGTCAGAGACTGGCCGGCCCAGGGGCTGACCAATGGGCAAGATCACAGGCTTCCTCGAGTTCGACCGGCAGGAGCAGAAGTACCAGCTTGCCGCCGACCGAGTCCGGCACTTCCGCGAGTTCACGCTCCCGCTCGACGAGCACGACCTGACGAAACAGGCCGCGCGCTGCATGGATTGCGGCATCCCGTTCTGCCACGGGCCGACGGGCTGCCCGGTCCACAACCAGATCCCGGACTGGAACGACCTCGTCTTCCAGTCGGATTGGGAGGAGGCGTCCCGCAACCTCCACTCGACGAACAACTTCCCGGAGTTTACCGGCCGCGTCTGCCCCGCGCCCTGCGAGGAGGCGTGCACGCTCAACCTCGAGAACCAGCCGGTCGCCATCAAGACGATCGAGCAGGCGATCGCCGACCGCGCCTGGAACATGGGCTGGGTGAAGCCCGAGCCGGCGCAGACCCGCACCGGCAAGCGCGTCGCGATCGTGGGCTCCGGACCGGCCGGTATGGCGGCGGCGCAGCAGCTCGCCCGCGTCGGGCACGACGTCCACGTGTTCGAGCGCGAGCCGAAGGCGGGTGGCCTTCTCCGCTACGGCATCCCGGACTTCAAGATGGAGAAGCGCCACATCGACCGGCGCGTGCGCCAGATGGAGGCCGAGGGCGTCGTCTTCCACTACAACCAGAACATCGGTGTGACGAAGTCGGTCGACGAGCTCAAGGCCGAGTTCGACGCCGTGATGTTCTGCGGTGGCGCCGAGGATCCGCGCAACCCGCAGCTTCCCGGCCAGGACCTCGAGGGCGTCCACTACGCGATGCCCTACCTCGTCCAGTCGAACCGGCGGGTGAGCGCCGAGCCGATGCGCGGCAACGGCGAGCAGCCGATCCTGGCCGCGGGCAAGAACGTGGTGGTCATCGGCGGCGGCGACACCGCCTCCGATTGCGTCGGCACCGCGTTCCGCCAGGGGGCCCTGTCGGTGACGCAGCTCGACATCCGCCCGCGCCCGCCGGAGCGGGAGGACAAGCTCACCGTGTGGCCCTACTGGCCGACCAAGATGCGGACCTCGTCCAGCCAGGCGGAAGGCGCGGAGCGCGAGTTCCAGGCCGCGACCCTGCGGCTCGAGGGGAACAAGAAGGGCCAGCTCACCGGCGTGGTCTGCGCCCGCGTCGATGCCAAGCGCCAGCCGATCGCCGGCACCGAGTTCGTGCTGCCGGCCGACCTCGTCTTCATGGCGATCGGCTTCGCGGGCTCGGTCCAGAAGGGGCTGCTGGAGCAGTCCGGGGTCGGCGTCGACAAGCGTGGCAATGTCGAGGCGAACGAGGACGACTACCGCACGTCGGACGCGAAGATCTGGGCCGCCGGCGATATGCGGCGCGGCCAGTCCCTGGTGGTCTGGGCGATCCGCGAGGGCCGTCAGGCGGCGCGTGCCATCGACGAGATGCTGATGGGCGCGAGCGTCCTGCCGCGCTGACGGCCTGCTGAGAGCGCGCGAAGGGTCCGCCCGGCTCAGCCGGGCGGCCAGCGGAAATCGTCGGCTCGGCCGGGCTGCGGCATCGGCGCGTTGCCGCGCAGCAGCGTCCGCTCCACGGTCCCGGAATTGTCCGGATCGCGCGGACGGCCATTCAGCAGCGCGCCGCCGGGCGACACCTCGCTCCGGCTCAACGGTACCACGGGGCCGGCCGCGGGCTTCACCGGGAGCGCCGGCACACCGGGCGGCTCCGGCAGGCTCGGCAGCATCGCGGTGATCTGACGATCGATCGCCGCGGTATCGGTGGCCGGCGCGGTACCGTCGAGGCTCGGCCCGGGTGTCGCGGGCGGTGCGGTCGGCGCCACGGTCGCGGTCGGCGACGGCTCGGCCGTGCCCGGCACCGCGCCCATCAGCCGCTTCAGCTCGACATCGGCGAAGTGGGCCAGCTTCCGATCGCCCGCCTTGGTGAAATGGACACCGTCCGCGGTGCGGAGCTTGGCGATCTGGCCTTCCGGATCCGGGCCCGACGCCGCGTACCGGTCCCGGTCGTCGACGAAGCCCGGCCAGATATCGACGTAGGTCCCGCCGGCCTTGGTAACGGTGTCCCGGACGATGTCGTTCAGGGAAGCGAGGTCCCGGCTCAGGGACTCGCTCTGGACCGGCGGCAGACCGACCCAGATCAACGGGATCTTGCGGTCGGTGAAGACTTTCGCCAGCGCCTCTACCCGGGCGCGGTAGAGGGCGCGCCAGCGGTCCGTGAGGGGATCGGCCGTCTCGTCGCCCTCGCGGATCGGCTGCCGATCGTTGGCGCCCAACATCACCAGGGCGTAGCGCACCTTCGCGTTGCTCTGGAGGTAGTCCTGCGCGACCTTCGGCCAGTCGACCACGTCCTTGCGCACCAGACCGCTGTCGCCCTTCGCGCGGTCGATCACGGCGACGTCGGCATTGTCCTCGAACACGTCGTCGAGGCCCTTGGCGAGATGGTCGGCGAGGGAATCGCCGAAGACGGCGATCTGGACGTTCGGCTCGGTCTTGGCGACCGCGGGCTTCGGCGGTGTCGGCGCCCGGGCCGGACGGACCCGCCGCTTCACCGCGGGGGGCGGACGCTGCGCCTCTCCGGTCGCGTAGGGATTGGTTCGCTGGCGCGGGGCCCGGTAGGTGCGCTCCGGCTGCGGCGCCACCGGCTGCGGCCTGTCCTCCCAGGGCCAGTAGAACTGGCGCGGCGCCTCCTGCTGCGGCGCGTAGCGGGGCTGGCGCCCGGACGTCCCGTCGTCGCGGTAATAGGCGTCCCGCGGCCGCCGGCGCGGCGGCGCCTGGTAATAGGTGCCGCCCTGCTGCTGCTGGTAGCTGTCGCCCCACTGCGCGCGGGCCGGACCGCCCCCGAAGGTCGACACCTCCGCGAGCCCCAACAGGACCGAGAGCCCGAGAATGAGGGTGCGTTCCGAAGGACGCCGACGAGCGAGGACCATGCGCATCCCGTACGCTTTACGCCAAACCGGGCCCGTTCGGACCGCGGCCACTATAGGTGGAAGCCGCGCGCGGGTCTAAACCTCTCGCCGGGCTCAGCGTCGCGGCGCTGCCTTCCCGGCCACGCGGGCGAGCAGGGCCGGCGTCGCGTACCCGTCGGCCGGCAATCCGACGCTGATCTGATAGCGCCGCACCGCCTCGCGCAGCTTCGGGCCCGCGCGCCCATCCGTCGGCCCGTCGTAGAAGCCGGAAGCCGCGAGGCCGGTCTGCAGGGCGCGGAGGCCTGGCCCGTCGAGGCGGGCTCCGGCGGGCCACGGCGCGGCCAGCGGCGGACCGCCGGCGAGGCGGTCGGCAAGGTGACCCACCGCCAGCGCGTAGGAATCCGAGGTGTTGTAGCCCCGGACCACCTCGAAATTGTCGGTGATCAGGAAGACCGGCGCGCCGAGGCCTCCGGGCAGGAACAGGCTGGCGCGCCCGGCCCCCGGCAGCGGCTGCCCGTCGGTGCGGCGAACGCCGCGCTCGGCGAAGCTCGCGAGATCGCCCGCGTAGCGGCTCAGGTCGAACTCCTTCGGCAGGCGCACCTCGTAGCCCCAGGAGAAGGTCGGATTCCAGCCGAGATCCTTGAGATAGGCGGCGATCGAGGCCAGCGAATCCGCCGCGCTGGTCCAGATGTCGCGCCGGCCGTCGCCGTCGAAGTCGACCGCGTGGGCCAGGTAGGTGGAGGGCAGGAACTGCACCTGACCCATCGCGCCAGCCCAGCTGCCGCTCATCCGGTCGGGCGCGATGTCGCCGCGCTGCAGGATCGTGAGGGCGGCGAGGAGCTCGTCGCGGAACAGGCTGCCGCGATGCCGCGCCTCGGCGAGCGTCGCCAGCGCCCGGACGGTCGGGACGCTGCCCGCACTCGCTCCGAAATCCGACTCGACGCCCCAGAACGCCATCACCACCGGACCCGGAACGCCGTAGCGGGCCTCGATCGCCGTCAGGGTCGACGCGAGGGTGGCGGCGCGGTCGCGGCCGCGCGCGATGCGGCCGGCCGAGACCGCGCCGACGAGGTACTCCCAGACAGGCCGACTGAACTCGCTCTGGCGGCGGGTTCGCGCCAGGATTCCGGGATCAGGTCCTGTGATCCCGCGGAACGCCGCGTCGAAGGTCGCGGCGGAGACGCCCCGTGCCGCCGCGTCCGGACGCAGGGCCTCGACGAACGCCCGGAAGGCGTCCTCGGCGCGGGCCGGGCCGGTCGCGAGGCTCGCCGCCCCGGCCAGGATCCATCGACGGGAATGCATCCGGTCAGATCCGATTGCGCTTCTCCAGGCGTTCTTCCCAGGCGAGGGCTTGGCCGACGATGGCGTCGAGGTCGTCGTGCCGGGGCTGCCAGCCCAGGCGATCGCGGATGCGCGCCGCCTCGGCGACGATTTGGGCCGGATCGCCGGGTCGGCGCGGGCACAGCCGCACCTCGAAGTCGCGGCCCGAGATCCGCTTCACGACCTCGACGACCTCGAGGACCGAGTAACCGCGCCCGTAGCCGCAGTTCAGCGTCAGGCTCTCGCCACCGGATCGTAGATGGTCGAGGGCGAGGCGATGCGCCTCCGCGAGGTCAGAGACCTGGATGTAGTCGCGCAGACACGACCCGTCCGGGGTCGGGTAATCGGTCCCGAAGACGTCGAGCCGGGCGCGCTGGCCGAGCGCCGCCTGCGTGGCCACCTTGATCAGGTGCGTGGCGTTGGGCGTCGACTGGCCGGACCGTCCCTCCGGATCCGCGCCGGCGACGTTGAAGTAGCGCAGGACCACGTAGGAGAAGCCGTGCGCCGCGGCGGCGTCGGCGATCATCCACTCGCTCATCAGCTTCGAGCGGCCGTAGGGATTGATCGGCTTCAGCGGCAGGTCCTCGGGAACCGGCGAGGCCTCGGGCTCACCGTAGACGGCCGCGGTCGAGGAGAAGATGACATTCTTGACGCCGGCACGCACCGACGCCTCGATCAGCGCGCGGGTCTTCACCGTGTTGGCGAGGTAGTAGCCCAGGGGGTCGGCTACGGATGCAGGCACAACGATCTTGGCGGCGAAGTGGGCCAGGGCATCGATGCGGTGCTGCAGGATGGTCTGCGTCACGAGGGCCTGGTCGGCCACGTCGCCGACGACGAGCTTCACACCCTCTGGGACCGCCCAGTCGAAGCCGGTGGAGAGATCGTCGAGGACGACGACCTCCTCATGGCCGGCGTCGAGGAGCGCCAGCACCATGTGGCTGCCGATGTAGCCGGCACCCCCCGTCACCAGAACCGCCATCTCGCCCTCACTGCCGCCATCCCGGCAACTGCTTACGCCTTTGCAGACGGGAAATTTACGCCCCGCCGCCTCATACTAACGATGTACATGCTTGCGACGGCTCGCGTTAAGCTATCTCACTGACCGCACAGCTGACCACGTCGTTCCATCCAGTTCCGGGGTTACCGCTCGATGAAACCGATCCGCAAGGCCGTCCTCCCCGTCGCGGGCCTCGGCACGCGCTTCCTGCCCGCCACGAAGGCGGTCCCGAAGGAGATGCTCACGGTCGTCGACCGGCCCGTGGTGCAGCACGTCGTCGACGAGGCGCGCGCGGCCGGGATCGAGCACTTCATCTTCGTCACCGGCCGCGGCAAGGCGGTGATCGAGGACCATTTCGACATCGCGTTCGAGCTCGACCACACCCTTCAGGAGCGCGGGAAGACGGCCGCCTACGAGGAGCTGAAGAAGGACCTGCCGAAGGCCGGCCAGACCAGCTTCACCCGCCAGCAGGCGCCGCTCGGCCTCGGCCACGCGGTGTGGTGCGCCCGCGAAATCGTCGGCGACGAGCCGTTCGCGGTGCTGCTCCCCGACATGCTGAGCCGCGGCTGCATGCAGCAGATGCTGGCCGCCTACGATCGCCACGGCGGCAACATCATCGCCGTCGAGGAGGTGGCGCCCGAGGAGACGCACCAGTACGGCATCGTCAGCGTGGGCGAGACCTACGGCCAGTCCTTCCAGATCACCGGGATGGTCGAGAAGCCCAAGCAGGGCACGGCGCCGTCGAACTTCATCATCTCCGGGCGCTACATCCTCCAGCCCGAGATCTTCGGGATCCTCGAGCACGGCAAGAAGGGCGCGGGCGGCGAGATCCAGCTCACGGACGCCATGATCGACCTGATGGAGAAGCAGGCCTTCTACGGCATGCGCTACGAGGGCCGGACCTACGATACCGGCTCGAAGCTCGGCTTCCTCACGGCGAATCTCGCCTACGCCCTGGAGCGGAACGATCTCGCAGGACCCCTGCGGGCCGAGATCGAGAAGTTGCTCAAGAGCCAGGGCTGAACGGCGCTGCGGGCGCGGATCCGATCACCGCGCCCCGCTAGGCGACACGTGCGACCGCATCGGTTCTCGCTCTCGTTCGAGCTATGCCTGCACGCGGCGACGCGCGGCGGCCAGCGAACGCGCTTCAGGTATGCGCGCAGAGCGGCCGCAGCGGGCGAATTGCGCTTGCTTCTTGTGCGGCGCACTTTAGTTTGTGCGTTGCGAGATCGCGATGGCGTCGCGGTCTCGCTGCCCTTCTTGGGCGTTTCCTCCCTAGACTTCGGGCCGCTCCTTCGGGAGTGGCCTTTTTTCTTTCCGGCATACCGCCGCTCTTCTTCGTGAACGGTCGGGGCAGCGCCCCTATTCCGCGGCCATCCGGCGGGGGACGATATCGTCGAGGTCCTTGGCGACATCGGCGACGACGCCGCGCAGCGCCTCGACCAGTGCCGGGAAGCCCGCCGTCATCGCGAGGCTGGCCTCGTTCATGTAGAGACCCCGATTCAGCTCGATCTGGAGCGCGTGGCGGTCGAGGTTCGGCTCGCCGTAATGCTCCGTGATGAAGCCGCCGGCGTAGGGCTTGTTGCGGACCACGCGGAAACCCCGGGCCCGGAACGCGGCCTCGAATCCGTCGATCAGGACGGGTGCGCACGCCGTGCCGTAGCGGTCGCCCAGCACCACGTCGGCTTTCATGTCCGGATCGCGGCCGAGGCTCGAGGACGGCATCGAGTGGCAATCGACGAGCATGCAGTGGCCGTGGGTGCGCGCCGTGCGCTGGACCAGTCCGCGCAGTGCGCGATGATACGGCTTGTACAGGCTCTCGATCCGGGCGGTCGCCTCGGCGACCGGCAGGCGCCGGGCGTAGATCTCCTGGCCGTCGGCGACGACCCGGGGCACGGTCCCGAGACCGCCCGCGACGCGCATCGACCGGGTGTTGGCGAAGGGCGGCAGGCGCCCCTCGAACATGCGCGGGTCGAGTTCGTAGGGCTCCCGGTTCACGTCGAGGAAGGCGCGGGGGAAGTTGGCCCGCAGGAGCGGCGCGCCCAGTCCGACGACCGATCCGAACAGGCGGTCGACGTGGGCATCCTCGGAGCGGCGCAGGGTCAGCGCGTCGAGCCGCGAGGCCGCGATGAAGTCGGGGGGGTAGACGGCCCCGGAATGACCGGTATTGAAGACGAAAGGCAGGGTGTGCGCCGCGGGCTCGTCGACCGCGAAGGCCGGGGCAAATCCGAAGGCGTCTGGCTGTACCGGTTCGGTTGCAGTCATCGGCTGGTGGACACCCCGGCGGTTGAACGAGGACGGCAGGCGCTCACTGTGGTGTGCGATCGATCGCCTGTCCACTCCGCACCGGCGGCCGACGCAGTCGCCCGGGAGACACGCGGCGGCGGCTGCGCGCTCCATCCTAACACCTTGTTTACCATCGCCTCCCTTTATGGGATCAACTTCTCGACTCGAAGGCTCGGATCCGGCCGATGAAAATCCTGCTGGCGGAAGACGACAACGACATGCGCCGGTTTCTGGCCAAGGCGCTGCAGAACGCGGGCTACGATGTCCTGTCCTTCGACAACGGCCTCTCCGCCTACAACCGGCTGCGCGAGGAGCCGTTCGAACTGTTGCTGACCGACATCGTGATGCCCGAGATGGACGGCATCGAGCTGGCCCGCCGCGCCACCGAGCTCGATCCCGACATCAAGGTGATGTTCATCACCGGCTTCGCGGCGGTCGCCCTCAACCCGGATTCGAAGGCCCCGAAGGACGCCAAGGTCCTGTCGAAGCCCTTCCACCTCCGCGATCTCGTCAACGAGGTCGAGAAGCTCCTGGCCGCCTGATCCTGCCGGTGCTTCGTCGACGGCGCGCGCGCGTTGCCCTGTGACCACACGGGCATAGGCAAGGCGCGCCCCGCGCTCCTATATGTCCCGAGTTCACGCGCGGGACGACGATCGCGATGCAGCCGGTCACAATCTACACCACGGCCTGGTGTCCTTACTGCTCGGCGGCCAAGAGCCTGCTGAAGGAGAAGGGCGTCGCCTTCCAGGAGATCGACGTCGAGCGCGTGCAGGGCGCCCGGTCCACCATGGTCGAGCGCGCCGGCGGCCGCACCAGCGTTCCCCAGATCTTCGTGGGCGCCACGCATGTCGGCGGCTGCGACGACCTGTACGCCCTCGATCGCGCCGGCAAGCTCGACCCGCTGCTCAAGGACACGGCCGATGCCTGAGCCCCGCTTCACGGCTGCCTGCGTGCAGATGCGGTCGGGGCGCGACCCTGCCGCCAATCGCGACGCGGCCGTGGCGGGCGTGCGCGAGGCGTCGGCGCGGGGCGCGGCCTACGTGCAGACTCCCGAGATGACGTCCCTGGTGGAGCGAAGCCGCGAGCGTCTGTTCGCCCACGTCACCACCGAGGAGCAGGACCCGACCCTGGCGGCGCTCCGCGAGGCCGCGCGTCAGACCGGAACGGTCGTCCAGATCGGCTCGATCGCGGTCAGGGCCGGCGACAAGATCGCCAACCGCGCCTACCTGATCGGCGCCGACGGGGAGATCCTGGCCTCCTACGACAAGCTGCATCTCTTCGACGTCGACCTGCCGAGCGGCGAGCGCTGGCGGGAATCCGCGACCTATTCCGGTGGCGCCTGCGCGGTGCTCGCCGAGACGCCGTGGGCCACGCTCGGCCTGACGATCTGCTACGATATCCGCTTCCCCGCGCTGTACCGCGCCCTCGCCGAGGCGGGCGCCGACGTGCTGACGGCCCCCGCCTGCTTCACCCGGCAGACCGGCGAGGCCCACTGGCACGTCCTGCAACGGGCCCGGTCCATCGAGACCGGCGCCTTCGTGATCTCGGCGGCGCAGGGCGGTCGGCACGAGGACGGGCGCGAGACTTACGGCCACTCGCTGATCGTCGATCCCTGGGGCCGGGTCCTGGCCGATGCCGGAGGGGACGAGCCGGGGATCATCATGGCGGAGATCGACCTCGCGCAGGTCGCGGAGGCCCGGGCCCGCATTCCCTCGCTGCAGCACGGCCGGCCCTTCACCGTCGAGCGCGTCGGTCCGCGGACTCGGGCCGCGCAGTAGTCATCACAGCAAGCAACAGAATGATCCGGTACAGTCTCGTCTGCGATGCCGGGCACGGCTTCGAGAGCTGGTTCCCGTCGTCCGATTCCTACGACACGCAGGTCGCGCGCGGCCTCGTGACGTGCCCGGTCTGCGACAGCGCCATGGTCAGCAAGGCCCTGATGGTGCCGAGCGTCGCCCGCACGGATCGGGAGCGCGCGCCGCCGCCGATCCCGAAGGCGGAGGCGCCGGTGACCATGATCGCCGAGCCGGAACGTCAGGTGCGGGCGATGCTGCGCGCGCTCCGGGAGCACGTCGTGGCTAATGCCGAGCATGTCGGGGCGCGCTTCCCCGAGGAGGCGCGCAAGATCCACTACGGCGAGGCGGAAGGGCGTTCGATCTACGGTGAGGCGAGCCCCGCGGAGGCGCGGGCCCTGATCGACGAGGGCATCGAGGTGGCGGCGATTCCGATCCTGCCCGACGACCGGAACTGATCGGCCTCGCCGGTCCGCGCGCGTCAGGGACGCAGCGCGGCGGTCCCCGCGAAGGAGGCCAGCACGGCCGAGATCGCGGCGCTCCAGCCGGCGAGCGACACGCCCAGCACCCGGAGCGCGGCCACCGAGCAGTCGACCACCTTCGTGGTCTGCAGGCTGTTGAGGAAGTCGCCGACCTGGCCCGGATTGGCGCCGGTGCCGCCGCCGCAATCGGCGGGTCCCTGCCAGAAGCCCCATTCCGCGCCGGCGTGGTAGACCCCGATCCCGGCCCCGTAGAGCAGGCCGAGGGCCGCGAGCCCGAGGGCGATCCGCGCCAAGCGCTCCGGCAGGAACAGGGCCAGCAGACCCAGCGGCACGGCGGCGTAGTAGGGCAGCCGCTCGGTCAGGCAGAGCTTGCACGGCGCGTAGCCGTATCCGTACTGGAGGACGAGCGCGGCCCCGACGGTGAGGGCGGAGGCGATCGCGAGCCAGAGGCCAGCGGTCTTGAGGCGCAGGGCAGCCGCCGTGTTCATCGCTACAGGATCACCTTGAAAAGCAGGAAGCCGAGGACGATGACGGCGACGGAGATCGCCGCGACCGCGTTCAGGTGCCGGTCGAGCACGCCGCGAATCTGGACACCGTAGCGGCCGAGCAGTCCGGCGAGAATGAAGAAGCGGGCGCCGCGGGTCACGATCGACAGGATCGTGAACCAGAACAGGCTGTAATGCGCGAAACCCGACGTGATCGTCACGAGCTTGTAGGGGATCGGCGTGAGCCCCTTCAGCAGGATCACCCAGTGGCCGTAGCGCGCGTAGGAGTCCTGGAAGGTGGCGGCCGAGTTCTGCAAGCCGTAGAGGCGGATGAGCCACTCACCGACGGAGTCGAACAGCAGGGCTCCGATGGCGTAGCCGACCAGACCGCCGAGGACCGAGGCGACCGTCGTGATCGTGGCGTAGAACCAGACCCGATCCGGCCGGGCGACCGCCATCGGGACGAGCATCACGTCCGGTGGAACCGGAAAGAAGGAGCTTTCGGCGAAGGCCACGGCACCGAGCGCGTAGGGCGCAGATGGCCGGTCACTGAGGGCCAGGATCCACGCGTAGAGCCGGCGGAGCATTCAAGGTCCCGGATTATGAGATCGGCCGCCCTTTGAGCATAGGCGCCCCGCCTTGGCCAGATCGCCGACCGACGCAAAACAACACTTGGCCGGAGCCGCCGACCTATGCGAAGAGCGCTGGCACGCGGGTATGGCGGAATTGGTAGACGCGGGCGACTCAAAATCGCCAGCCGCAAGGCGTGGGGGTTCGATTCCCTCTACCCGCACCACGGCGCCACCGATCACCGCGGGACTTCGCCGGACAGCCGGACCGTATCCGCGTCGCGTACACCGATCCCGTCCATGACAAGCGCGATTCCGTCGCTCTGACGCCGCGTGGCTCGGCCCCTATCTTCGCCCTCACGCGGCGGCGGGGCCGGTCGTTCAGACGGGGCAGGGGCGTGAACGAGCAAGGAATTGTCGCGGTCCTCGGAGCCGGCATGGCAGGCGCGGCCGCCGCGCGCCGGCTGGCCGAGGCGGGCTTCCGCGTCCGGGTCTTCGACAAGGGGCGCGGGGTCGGGGGACGCATGGCGACCCGGCGGGTCGGTGAGATGCAGTTCGACCACGGCGCGCAATTCATGCGTGCGCGCGGGCCCGCCTTCGCGGCCGAGCTCGGCCGGTGGACGCGGCTGGGCATCGTTGCGCCCTGGGCCGGCTCCGACCGCCATGTCGGCGTGCCGGGCATGACGGAGCCCGTCCGCGCCCTGCTCTCGGACCTTCCGGTATCGAGCGCGACGACCGTCGTGCGGCTTCGACGGCAGGGAGCGCGCTGGCACCTCGAGGACGCGGCCGGCATCGTGCACGGCCCGTTCGACGCCGTCGCGATCACCGTCCCGGCCCCTCAGGTCAGGACGCTGCTCGAGGCATCGGGCGTCGCGTTGCCCGGTGTCCGGCGCGCCACCTATGCGCCGTGCTGGTCGCTCATGGTGGCGACGGAGACGCGACCGCGGGATGTCCTCGTCCAGCCTCGGACCGATCCGATCGGCCTGATCGCGCACGATTCCGCGAAGCCCGGGAGGCCTGCGGGCTCGCGGCTCACGGTGCACGCGACGCCCGCCTGGTCCCGCGGACATCTCGAGGCCCCGCGCGAGGCGGTCATCGCCGCGCTTCTCGGAGCGGCCGAGGACGTCCTCGGCGCCACGCTCCGGCCGTCCCACGCGGAGGCGCATCGCTGGCGCTACGCCCAGGTCGAGACCGCCCTCGAGCAACCCTGCCTGTACGATCCGGACCTGCGTCTCGGGGCAGGCGGGGATTGGTCCCTCGGCGCCCGGATCGAGGCGGCCTACGACAGCGGTCAGGCACTGGCCCGGTGCCTCCTGGCCGATCTGGGACGGCCCGCGTGATCCCGCCGATTGCCTTCCATCCGGCCTACGAGGCGCCGCTCCCGTCAGGCCACCGGTTCCCGATGCGCAAGTACGGCCTGCTCGCCGAGACCTTGGTCGCCAAGGGTCTGGCGCCCCTAGGCTTCGTCACGCCGGAGCCCGCCAGTGCCGAGATCCTGCTACGCGCCCACGATTCGGCCTACGTGGACGCGGTGCTCGCCTGCGATGTCGGCCGGGACATCGAGCGGGCGATCGGCTTGCCGGTCGACGCCGCCCTTGTCCGCCGCTCCCGCGCCTCGGTGGGCGGCACCCTCTTGGCCGGGCGCCTCGCCCTCGCGGAAGGCCTCGCGGGCAGCGCCGCCGGCGGCAGCCACCACGCGCGGCGCCGGCAGGGCGCCGGTTTCTGCGTGCTGAACGATGTCGCGGTGGCGGCCCGCACCCTCCAGGCCGAAGGTCTGGTCCGGCGCGTCCTCGTGGTCGACCTCGACGTGCATCAGGGCGACGGGACCGCGGACTGCCTCGCCCTCAGTCCCGACCTGTTCACGCTCTCGATCCATTGCGAGAACAACTACCCGGCCCAGAAGATCGCCGGCGACCTCGACATCGGCCTGCCCGACCGGCTCGACGACGCCGCCTATCTCGATGTCCTGCGCGCCCGCCTGCCGCCGCTCCTCGACGCGTTCGCGCCGGATCTCGTCTTCTATAACGCGGGCGTCGATCCCCATCGGGACGACCGTCTCGGCCGTCTCTGCCTCACCGATGACGGACTGCTCGCCCGCGATCGCTACGTCGTGGCGCAGGCCCGCGCCCGTGGGATCGCGCTCGCCGCGGTGATTGGCGGCGGGTACACGCACGATGTCGAGGCCCTGGCGCGCCGTCACGCCCTGGTCTTCGAGGCGCTGGCCGCCGAGGCGGCCGCGGGATCGACGCTCGCGTGAGATGATGCGCGGGAAATCTGCGCGAGTTCTCGGGGTGAGACCGGATTGCATCACGCGACGGTCGATATGCAGTCCTCGGGTTCACGGGAAAGGTTTTGGGAAGGGCTCCGGTCGAGGATGCGGGGCAGGCGGATTGATGAGGCGGATCCGCTGCTCGCACTCGATGACGCCGTTGGGGATCGACCATGCTCGCGCGGGTCTGGGACGTGGTGAAGGCGACGCTGGCGGTGTCGGCCCTGATCGCCGCCGCCCTCGTCTCGGCGGACAAGCTCGATCGCCAGAGATCACAACCGGTCGTCGGCGCGGCTCTGGTCGAGCCTGCGACGACCGGTGCGATCGCACCGGCGATACGTCCGTGACGTCAGCGGCCTTTCGCTCCGCGGCCGCGAACCTGCGTCAGATTGAAACAAGCACGACGGGATATCTTTTCCGGCCTCGGCGTTCTCGCCGGACGCCGAGGCTTGGCCGCTCGCGGCCCCGATCCGCTCAGGAGACATCCTTGATGAAGTCCGCCACTTTCGCCCTCCTCGCGGTCTTGGTCGGCACGGCGCCCGCGCTCGCGGAGACCGGCGCGGACCGGGCCGCCTGCACGCCGGACGTGATGCGGCTGTGCGCCGCCCAGATCCCGAACGCGGGGGCGATCACACTCTGCCTCCGCGAGAAGCGGGTGTCGCTGAGCGGTGCGTGCCGGACGGTGGTCGACCGGTCCGACCGGCCGGCCCGCGAGATCGCGAACCGCCGATAGCGCGACACCTCGGCAACCTGCCACGAGCGGCCGGGCCTCGCCGGTGAAGTGCCGACCGCGACGACGCGGCGGCGATCGCGCTGTGAACCGGTCGCAAAGGCGCGGTCAGGCCGCCTGCGGAGGCGCGCATCGCGCGAAGGTCAGGGGGCGCGGCCGACACGCTCTGCCGTGTCTGCTCGGCCCGACCGGACGGCCCGCCGTTGGTGTTTTCAGGCGGAGCGCTCGAACGCCGCCACGTAGGCCGCGGCGTCGCGGGCGACGTCGGCCGCCGCCTTCCCGGGCCGGTAAAGATTGGACCCGAGGCCGAATCCATCGGCGCCCGCCTGCCGCCAGCCCGCGATGGTCTCGGGCAAGACTCCGCCGACGGCCAGAACCCGCGTGTCCGGCGGAAGGACCGCGCGATGCGCCCGGAGCGCCAGGGGCGTCGCGACATCCGCCGGGAACAGCTTCAGCGCGGTTGCTCCCGCCGCCAGGCAAGCGAAAGCCTCCGTGGGCGTCTGATAGCCCGGAAGCGAGACAAGGCCCGCCGCGACGGTGGCGCCGATGACGGCCGGATCGGCGTTTGGCGATACCACGAGGGTTCCGCCAGCAGCGGCGACCTCGCCGACCTGAGTCGGCGTCAGGACCGTGCCGGCCCCGACCAGCGCCCGCCCGGCGAGGCGCTCGGCGAGCGTCGCGATGCTCCGGAGCGGGTCCGGCGAGTTGAGGGGCACCTCGACGAGGGTGAACCCGGCTCCGACCAGAGCCTCCCCCACGGCGGGTGCCTCGTCCGGCGTGAGCCCCCGCAGGATGGCGACGAGGGGGCAGGCCGCGAAGGCCGCCTCGAACCGGTCGAGGATGGTCATGCCCGCAGACTCCAGATGGCGTGGATACCGGCCGTGGTTGAACCGTCCGGCACGATCACCGGATCCCCGCCCGCTTCGGTGATGGCGGCGGCGTAGAGCGACCCGAGGCGGCCGCCGCCGAGGAGATGGACCGGGCGCCGCCGGAGGTCCTCCCGGGTGCCGATATCGGCGCCGATCAGGATCCCGCTGGCATGGGCCGCCGCGTCCTCGGGGGCGAGCCGATCGAGCAGGAGGCCGGAGCGGACCTCGAACAGGGTGGCGGCGAGATTGCGGGACGCGAGGCCGCGCCGGACACCCGCGCGGAAGGGGGCCCCATCCCCGACCGTGCCGTCGAGCGTCCCGGCCAGGATCCCGTGTGCCCGCAGGAGGGCGAAGAATTCTCCGGTCATCACGGTGGTGAAATCCGTGATGGCCCCGTCGACGGTCTCGATCCACTTGTTGTGCGTGCCGGGCTGGCAGAACAGGGCCGTCGCCGGCGCCGTGCCCGCTCCGATCGCCCCGAGGACCTGGATCTCCTCGCCCCGCATCACGTCGGGGCGACCACCGCCCCGCAGAGCGACGCCGGGGACGATCCGGACGCCCGGGGCGGGCTCGAGGCAGGCTTCGGCCAGGGCGGCGAGGGTGGCCGGCGCGGCCACGTAGGGCGCCGCCTGCCAGCCCCGGTTGGAGCCGATCATGCCGACGGCGATGATGTGGTCAGCGCCCAGTCGCGCGCGCAGCGCCGCGATCTCCGCCGGATAGGCGTCGGGCGACAGGGCGAGGACGCCACGCTCGTCGTGCAGGCTGTCGAGAATGATGCCCTCTTCCGAGACGGCGAAGGCCCGCCGGTTCGTCGTGCCCCAGTCGACGGCGATGTAGGCCGGGCGATCGCCCATGCCGAACCCTCTCAGAAGCGCCACTCGACGAATTGTCTGAGTTAAATGCGGCGCGCGGCGCGGTCAAGTTCAGTCCGGCGGCTGTCGTGACACGGAGGGCGACTGATATCACTCCCGGGGGATTGTCGCGCCGCCACGAGCGTTTGCGATGGACTGCGCGGCTGGGGATCGGCGATATGGCGGCAAGAAATCGAACCCGGGAGGGACACGCTTGGCACGGGATGTAATCCTGGCGACCGATGGCCTGACGATGGAATTCCGCGGATTCCGGGCCGTCAACGGCGTGGCGTTGCAGGTCGAGCGCGGCACCATCCACGCCCTTATCGGGCCGAACGGGGCCGGCAAGACCACCTGCTTCAACCTCCTGACGAAGTTCCTGATCCCGACCGCGGGGACGATCCGCTACAAGGACCGCGACATCACCGGCCTGAAGGCGGCGGACGTCGCCCGCCTCGGGCTCGTGCGCTCGTTCCAGATCTCGGCCGTGTTCCCGCACCTCACGGTGATGGAGAATGTCCGCATCGCCCTGCAGCGGCGGCGGCGCGGCGATTCCTTCGACTTCTGGCGGCCCGAGCGGGTCCTGCGCGCGCTGAACGGCGAGGCGCTCGCCCTCGTCGAGGCGGTGGGCCTCTCCGACTTCGCCGACGTGCTCGCGGTCGAGCTGTCCTACGGGCGCAAGCGCGCGCTCGAGATCGCCACGACTCTCGCCCTCGATCCGGAGATGCTGCTCCTCGACGAGCCGATGGCCGGCATGGGCCACGAGGACGTCGAGCGCACGGCGCAACTTATCCGCCGGGTCTCGAAGGACCGCACCATCCTGATGGTGGAGCACAACCTCTCCGTGGTCGCCTCCCTGTCGGACCGGATCACCGTGCTGGCCCGCGGGCAGGTGCTGGCCGAGGGCGACTACGCCACGGTCTCGAAGGACCCGCGGGTGGTCGAAGCGTATATCGGGGCGGGACATGCCTGAGGCGGCTCTGAAGACACCTCCGGCGGCCGCGACCGACGCGCTGCTGACCGTCCGCGGCCTCGAGGGCTGGTACGGCGAGAGCCACGTCCTCCACGGCATCGACATCGACGTGCGCGCGGGCGAGGTGATCACGCTGCTCGGCCGCAACGGCGCGGGCAAGACCACGACCCTCCGGGCGATCATTGGGATCCTCGGCAAGCGCTCGGGCTCGATCGTCTACGACGGCGTCGAGACGGTCCGGATGGCCTCGCGCAACATCGCCCGGCTCGGGATCGGCTACGTGCCGGAGGAGCGAGGGATCTTCGCGAGCCTGACGGTCCACGAGAACCTGATGCTGCCG
The DNA here is from genome assembly GCF_900110155.1 of Methylobacterium sp. UNC300MFChir4.1. NCBI lineage: Bacteria > Pseudomonadati > Pseudomonadota > Alphaproteobacteria > Hyphomicrobiales > Methylobacteriaceae > Methylobacterium > Methylobacterium sp. UNC300MFChir4.1. Next base: position 89,135 of record NZ_FOCS01000002.1, read on the forward strand.
CCGCGGGTGAAGCCCGGCGGCATGTCGGTGGCCGATATCCACACGCTGTTCCCGAACCTCAAGGAACGCGCCGGCAGCCAGGGCACCAAGCTCTCGGGCGGCGAGCAGCAGATGCTGGCGATCGGGCGCATCCTGCGCACCGGCGCCAAGCTGATCCTGCTCGACGAGCCCACGGAAGGTCTCGCGCCGGTCATCGTCCAGCAGATCGGCCGGACGATCCAGCAATTGAAGACTCAGGGCTACACCATCGTCCTGGTGGAGCAGAATTTCCGCTTCGCCCAGACTTTGGCGGACCGGCACTTCGTGATCGAGCAGGGGCGGGTGGTCGACATGATCCCCAATGCCGAGCTTGACGCCAATATCGACAAGCTGCACGCCTATCTCGGCGTCTGAATCTCGCACGCGAAAACCGTAGAAGCGCCAGAAAACGGCGACCCGATACTCGGCCGGCGGAGATCCGCCGCGCCGCTGGAGGATGGAAACGAAAATGCTCGGACGCATCGCCCGGCCCGTGACCCTCGCCGCCCTCGCCGGCGCCCTGATGATGGGCACCGCAGCCGCGCAGACGAACGTGAAGATCGGCATCCTGGGCGACCGCTCGGGCGCCTACTCGGACATCAGTGGCGAGGGCTCGGTCGTGGCCGCGAAGCTCGCGGTCGAGGATTTCAAGCCCGAGCAGCACGGGCTGAAGGTCGAGATCGTCTCGGCCGACCACCAGAACAAGCCGGATGTCGGCGCGGCCATCGCCCGGCAATGGTACGACCGCGACGCCGTCGACATGATCACGGACGGCGTGACGTCCTCGGTGGCGCTGGCGATCAGCCAGGTCACCAAGGAGAAGAACAAGGTCTTCATCGATACCGGCGCCGGCACCGCCGACCTCACCGGCCCGCAATGCACGCCGAACACCATCCACTGGGTCTACGACACGGTGGCGCTGGCCAACGGCACCGGCGGCGCGATGGTCAAGCGCGGCGGCAACACGTGGTTCTTCCTCACGGCCGACTACGTGTTCGGCCAGACCCTGCAGCGCGACACCAGCGCGGTCATCACCAAGAACGGCGGCAAGGTCGTCGGCTCGGTGAAGACCCCGTTCCCGACCTCCGACTTCTCGTCCTTCCTGCTGCAGGCGCAGGGCTCGGGCGCCAAGGTGATCGGGCTCGCCAATGCCGGCACCGACACGATCAACGCGATCAAGCAGGCGGGCGAATTCGGCATCACCGAGGGCGGCCAGGCGCTCGCCGGCCTCCTGGTCTTCTCCTCGGACGTGCACTCGCTGGGCACCAAGGTGGCGCAGGGGCTGGTGCTCACCGAGCCGTTCTACTGGGACCTGAACGACCAGACCCGCGCCTTCTCGGACCGGTTCGCCAAGCAGATGAAGAACGGCTCGAAGCCGACCGCGAACCATGCGGGCGTCTACTCGGACGTGCTCCACTACCTGAAGGCTGTGGCCGAGACGAAGTCGACCGCCGACGGCGCCGCCACGGTCGCCAAGATGAAGGCGATGCCGACGGACGACCCGCTGTTCGGCAAGGGCGTGATCCGCGCGGACGGCCGCAAGATCCACGACATGTACCTGTTCGAGGTCAAGAAGCCCGCCGAGTCGAAGGGCGAGTGGGACCTCTACAAGAAGCTCGAGACTATCCCGGGCGACCAGGTCTTCCGGCCGCTCAACGAGGGCAACTGCCCCCTGGTGAAGGGCTGACGGTGGGTTCGGGGCGCGGAGACCGGCCATGACCACGATCTTCGGTGTGCCGACGCAGGCCCTGTTCGGTCAGCTCCTGCTCGGCCTGATCAACGGCTCGTTCTACGCGATCCTGTCGCTCGGGCTCGCGATCATCTTCGGGCTCCTGAACATCATCAACTTCGCCCACGGCGCGCTCTACATGATGGGCGCGTTCGTGGCCTGGATGCTGCTCACCTATGTCGGTCTCGGCTACTGGTGGGCGCTGGGGCTCGCACCGCTCGTGGTGGGCGCCTTCGGCATCGTTCTGGAGCGGGTGCTCATCGCCCGGCTCTACAAGCTCGACCACCTCTACGGCCTGCTGCTGACCTTCGGTCTCGCGCTGATCATCCAGGGCCTGTTCCGCAACCAGTACGGCGTGTCGGGTCTGCCCTACGCGATCCCGGCCGAGCTGTCCGGCGGCCAGCGCCTGCCCTTCATGTTCCTGCCGAACTACCGCGCCTGGGTGGTGGTCGCCTCGCTGACCGTCTGCATCGCGACGTGGCTCGTAATCGAGAAGACCAAGCTCGGCGCCTATCTGCGCGCCGCCACCGAGAACCCGACCCTGGTCCAGGCGTTCGGGGTCAACGTGCCGCTGTTCCTGACGCTGACCTACGGGTTCGGCGTCGCGCTCGCGGGTTTCGCCGGGGTGCTCGCTGCGCCGATCTACTCGGTCAATCCCAACATGGGCGCCGACATCATCATCGTGGTCTTCGCCGTGGTGGTGATCGGCGGCATGGGCTCGATCATCGGCTCGGTGATCACGGGCTTCGCCCTGGGCCTCGTGGAGGGGCTGACCAAGGTGTTCTATCCGGAGGCGTCCGCCACCGTGATCTTCGTGATCATGGTGCTGGTGCTGCTCGTCAAACCCGCCGGCCTGTTCGGGCGCACGGCCTGATCGCGATCTGAGGCACCCCCATGGCCGACACCGCCGCCCTCGACGCCGCCCCGATCGCCGCCGCCGTGCCGACGAGTCGGGACGACAAGGCGCTCCACCGCCTCATCTTCGTGGGCATCGCGGTGCTGCTCGTCGTGGCACCGCTCGTCCTGTACCCCGTCTACCTGATGAAGGTGCTGTGCTTCGCGCTGTTCGCGCTCGCCTTCAACCTCCTGCTCGGCTACGGCGGCCTGCTCTCCTTCGGCCACGCCGCCTATTTCGGCATGGCAAGCTACCTCTGCGCGTACACGGCCAAGAGCCTGGGCTTCACGCCGGAACTGGCGATCCTCGCCGGCACGGTCACGGCCGCTCTGCTGGGTCTGGTCTTCGGCGCCCTGGCGATCCGCCGGCAGGGCATCTACTTCTCGATGATCACCCTGGCGCTCGCCCAGATGGTGTTCTTCTTCTCCCTGCAGGCGAAGTTCACCGGCGGCGAGGACGGCATCCAGGCGGTGCCCCGCGGCAACCTGTTCGGCGCGATCAGCCTCGCCGACGACCGGGTCATGTACGCGGTGGTGGCCGTGGTCTTCATGGCCGGGATGCTGCTGATCTACCGGATCATCCACTCGCCCTTCGGGCAGGTGCTGAAGGCGATCCGCGACAACGAGCCGAGGGCGATCTCGCTCGGCTACCGCGCCAGCCAGTACAAGCTCGCGGTGTTCGTGCTCTCGGCGACGCTCGCCGGGCTCGCGGGCTCCACCAAGGCGATCGTGTTCCAGCTCGCCTCGCTCACCGACGTGCACTGGTCGATGTCCGGCGAAGTGGTGCTGATGACCCTCGTCGGCGGCATGGGGACGGTGTTCGGGCCGATCGTCGGCGCGCTGGTGATCGTCACGATGGAGACCTACCTGGCACAGTTCGGCGCTTGGGTGACGATCATCCAGGGCTGCGTCTTCGTGCTCTGCGTGCTGCTGTTCCGCGAGGGCATCGTTGGCCTGATCGCCCGGCTGATCCGACGGCCGCTCTAGGACGCGGGATCCGGGGCGGGTGGCGGTTGCATCGCGGCAACGCCCCCGTCGCGACCTGCAATGGCGGATCGAGGCTGCGACTTGTGGTGAGCTTTCGTTAACCAAGACTGCCCACGCTGACGGCTCCACGCTGTCAGGGCCACCATGACCCAGGACCGAACGCTCAGCATCGACGACCCGGCCCTCGACTGCCCGGTCGCACCGGACGTGGTCGGCCGCCTGATCAAGGCCGACCCGGACGGGGCCGCGCTTCTGCTCGACGGGATCCCGGAGGCGACGCGCGCCCGGCTCGCCGTCTGGCTCTACGGCCGCAGTCACACCCACGCGATCGGCGTCCGCGTCGCGGCGACCTGCGAGGGCCCGACCCTCCGGCGGACCGCGGGCCTCGTCGGGAACGTCCTCTACGACCTGTCCCGCCGTCCCGTGGCGGCGAGCCACGGACCGCGCGGGGGCGCCGGCCGCATCTCCCTGGGCGGGTCGAAGCGCCGCGCCTGACGGGTCGGCACGACCGGCCGATTGGATCGCCGCCGCGCAGGGACTATCCTGCGCGCCGATGTCCTCCCTGTCCGCGCCGTCCGTCCGCCGCCTCGACCCCATACTCGTCGACCGCATCGCCGCGGGCGAGGTGGTCGAGCGCCCGGCCTCGGCCGTGAAGGAACTGGTCGAGAACGCGATCGATGCCGGGGCCCGGGCCGTCGAGGTCACCGTCGAGGCCGGTGGGCGCCGGCTGATCCGCGTGGTCGACGACGGCCGCGGCATGACGCCGGACGATCTCGACCTCGCGGTCGAGCGGCACGCCACCTCCAAGCTCCCGGGCGGCGACCTCACTGCGATCGACACCCTCGGCTTCCGCGGCGAGGCCCTGCCGTCGATCGGCGCGGTGTCGCGCCTCGCCATCGTCACCCGCACGCCCGAGGCCGAGGCGGGGGCGAGTCTGACGGTCGAGGCGGGGCTGAAGGGTCAGGTCCGCCCGGCCCCGGCCCAGCGCGGCACCCGGATCGAGGTGACCGAGCTCTTCGCCGCCACGCCGGCGCGGCTCAAGTTCCTGAAATCGGACCGGGCGGAGAACGCCGCCATCGCTGAGACGCTGCGCCGCCTCGCGGCGACGCAGCCCGGGATCCGCTTCACCCTGCGGGCCGATTCCGGCCAGCCCCTGGTCCTGCCGGCCGAGACCGGGGCCGAGGCGGAGCTGCGCCGGCTCGCGGCGGTGCTGGGACAGGACTTCCTCGCCAACGCCCTGCCGGTTTCCCTGGCCCGGGAGGGCTTCGCTGTGACGGGCCATGTCGGCCTGCCGACCTACCATCGCGGCGCGGCGACCCACATCCACCTCGCGGTCAACGGCCGGCCGGTCCGCGACCGACTCCTGCTCGGGGCGATCCGCGGCGCCTACGCCGACACGCTGGCCTCCGACCGGCACCCGGTGCTCGGCCTCGCCGTCGCGTGCGACCCCGGCCTCGTCGACGTCAACGTCCACCCGGCCAAGACCGAGGTGCGCTTCCGCGAGCCGGGCCTCGTGCGGGCGCTGATCGTGAGCGCGATCCACGACGCCCTACGCCGCGGCGGCGCCCGCTCGGCCACCACCGGCGCCGCGCGGACCCTCGACGCCCTGCGCCCGGCCGGGGCGCCGCTCGCCACCCACAGCGGCGCCACCGCGCCGAGCCTGTTCCGGCCGACGCGGCCGGGCCCCTTCCCGAGCGGTGCACCCTCGGTGGCAGCGCCACCCGGCTACCGTTCCTCGGCGGCGTGGAGGCCGGCGCCGCAGCCGGCGCGGGTCGAGCCGACCGGCTTCGGCGAGGCCGCTCAAGCCGTCTGGGCCGGGCCCGAGCCCGAAGCCGTGGCGGCCCCGCCCCAGGCCGACACCCGCGTTGCCGCCGACGCTGTGGAGGCGCTCGATCATCCGCTGGGGGCCGCCCGCGCGCAGATCCACGAGACCTACATCCTCGCCCAGACCCGCGACGGCCTTGTGATCGTCGACCAGCACGCCGCCCACGAGCGCCTCGTCTACGAGCGGATGAAGGCCGAGCGGGAGGCAGGCGGCATCGCCCGCCAGGGACTCCTGATCCCGGACGTCGTCGAGATGAGCCCCGAGGAGGCCGACCGGCTGGTCGTGGCCGCCCCGGACCTCGACCGGCTGGGACTGTCCATCGAGGCGTTCGGGCCGGGGGCGGTGCTCGTGCGCGAGGTGCCGGCCGCGCTGATCGGCGCCTCGACGCGCAAGCTCGTCACCGACATCCTCGACGCCCTGGAGGCCAGCGGCGACGAGGAGGGCGGAGAGCCGGCGACCGAGGGCGGCCCGCTCGGGCGGCGCCTCGACGCGGTCCTGTCGCGCATGAGCTGCCACGGCTCGATCCGCGCCGGGCGTCGCCTGCGGCCGGAGGAGATGAACGCCCTGCTGCGCGAGATGGAGGCGACGCCCAATTCCGGACAGTGCAACCACGGTCGCCCGACCTCGATCGAACTGAAGCTCGCCGACATCGAGCGGCTGTTCGGCCGCCGATGAGGCGCCGCGCCGTCGATCCGGCTGGCGGCACGCGCGGGGCCGGTCCACAACGGCGTGTGACGCCGCGGCTCGAAGACCGGGGCGCCAGCCGTCCCGAACCGACAGTGCGCATGGGAGGCGCGGAGCCATGACCGATCTCGACAACTTCGGCGCGCGCCGCGCCGCCGCGCGGCCGACGTGCCCGGCACCCGCCGCCGCGTCGGTACGCTGAGATGGCGGGCCCGTTCGACCTCGCCGGCCGCCACGTCTTGGTGACCGGGGCCTCCAGCGGTCTCGGCCGCCATTTCGCCGGGACCCTGGCCCGCGCCGGCGCGCGCCTGTCGCTCGGCGCCCGCCGGGCCGACGCCCTCGCCGAGACCGTCGATCGCGTCGCGGCGGCGGGCGGTGAGGCCCACGCCGTCGTCATGGACGTCACCGACGCCGCGAGCGTTGAGCGGGCGCTCGACGCCGCCGAAGAGCGCTTCGGACCGGTGGCGGTGCTGGTGAACAATGCCGGCGTGACGGCGACGAAGCCGGCCCTCGACCTCGCGGAATCCGACTGGGACGCGGTGCTCGACACGAATCTCAAAGGCGTCTGGCAGGTCGCCCAGGCCACCGGCCGGCGCATGGTCCGGCACGGGGCGGGCGGCAGCATCGTCAACATCGCGTCGATCCTCGGGCTGCGGGTCACCGGCGGGCTCGCGCCCTACGCCACCTCGAAGGCGGCGGTCGTCCAGCTCACCAAGAGCCTCGCGCTCGAGTGGGCCCGCTACGGGATCCGGGTGAACGCCCTCGCGCCAGGCTACATCAAGACCGAGCTCAACGACGCCTTCTTCGAGTCCGATGCCGGCCGGGCGCTGATCAGGCGCATTCCGCAGCGCCGGCTGGGCGAGGCCGCCGAACTCGACGGGCCGCTCCTGCTCCTGGCCTCGGAGGCCGGCGCCTACATGACCGGCAGCGTCCTGGCGGTGGACGGCGGCCACCTCGTCTCCGGCCTGTAGTGGTCGCCCGAAACGGCTCCCGTCACGGGACCGGCGCGGGTCAGAGGGTCCGCGCCTGCTCGCGCAGGACGAATTTCTGAATCTTGCCGGTCGAGGTCTTCGGCAGCGGCCCGAACACCACCGTCTTCGGCACCTTGAACCGCGCCATGTGCTCGCGACAGAACGCGATCAACTCCTGGTCGCTCGGCACCGCTGCGCCGGGCTTCACCTCCAGGAACGCGCAGGGGCTCTCGCCCCAGGTCGGATCCGGCCGCGCCACGACGGCCGCCAGCATCACGGCGGGATGGCGCATCAGCACCTCCTCCACCTCCAGGCTGGAGATGTTCTCGCCGCCCGAGATGATGATGTCCTTCGCCCGGTCCTTGATCTCCACCGACCCGTCGGGATGCCAGACCGCGAGGTCGCCGGTCCGGTACCAGCCGCCGGCGAGGGCCTCCTCGGTCGCGCCCGGGTTGCCGAGGTAGCCCTTCATGACCGTGTTTCCGCGCAGGCGGATCTCGCCGACCGTCGTGCCGTCCCGCGGCACCGGCGCGTCGCTCGCGACGTCGGCGACGCTCACCGCCTCGAGCGTGGCCAGCGGCACGCCCTGGCGGGCCATGCGGGCGTGTCGCTCGGTGTCGGGGAGATCGGTCCAGTCCGGCTGCGCCAGACAGACCGTCGCGGGGCCGTAGCTCTCGGTGGCGCCGTAGAGATGCGTCACTTGGAAGCCGAGCTCCTCCATGGTGCGGATGATCGTCGAGGACGGCGCCGCGCCGCCGACCGCGCAGCGCACGCGCTGGGGGAACGGCACACGGTCCTGCGCCGGCGCGTGCGCGATCATCGAGAGGACGATCGGGGCGCCGCACAGATGCGTCACCCCGTGCTCGGCGATCAGCCTGAAGATCGCCGCCGGCTCGACCTTGCGCAGGCAGACCTGCGTGGCGCAGGCGGCGACACTCGCCCATGGGTAGGACCAACCGCTGCAGTGGAACATCGGCAGCGTCCAAAGATACACGCTCTCGCCGGTCAGGCCGAACGTGACGGCGTTGCCGAGCGCCTGGAGATAGCCGCCGCGATGGCTGTAGACGGCGCCTTTGGGATCGCCGGTCGTCCCCGACGTGTAGAGCAGGCAGAGCGACTGCCACTCGTCCTCCGGGCCGTGCCAGGCGTAGTCCGGATCGCCCTCGGCCAGCAGATCCTCGTAGGGCAGGGCCCCGTCGATCCCGGTCGCGCCGATCACCACGACGAGGACCGGCTCGGCGAGTTCCGCGAGCGCCCGCGCGGCCAGCGCGGCGTACTCGGCCTCGACGAGGAGCGCCCGGGCGCCCCCGTGCCGCAGCGAGAACGCGATCGTCGCCGCGTCGAGGCGCGTATTCAGCGGGTTCAGCACCGCGCCGAGCATCGGCACGGCGAAGTGCGCCTCGATCATCTCCGGGACGTTCGGCGCCAGGATCGCCACGGTGTCGAGTGGCCCGACCCCCCGGGCCGCGAGGCCCGCGGCGAGGCGCCGGCAACGCGCGTAGAGGTCCGCGTAGGTGAGGCGGCGGTGGCCGTCGATCACGGCGATCCGCCCGCCCGCCGCGGCGGCGGCCCGCGCCAGCAGGCTGGCGGGGGTCAGCGGGATGTAGTTGGCCGGCCGGCGCGCGAGCCCGGCCTCGAACGGATGAGAGCCCGTCTCGCGGACCTCGGTCTGGGTCGGACGGGTGTCCGTCATCGTGCAGCCTTCTGATCGGGCGGCGGGCGTGGCGTGCGCTCCGCGCGACGAAGATTTCGCCGCCGTCGTGCCTGTCAATCGCGGCCACCGTGACAATGTGGGCCGCGCGCGGATTCTGTTACAGGGCCCTGTTGACGGGAGATCGCCCCTGGCGGATGCCCGTATTCCAGCGACGCGCCGTCGGGACCGCGTGCGACCGGCCCATCTGCGGGAGACGATTGTGGGGAACGACAACCTGCCGGCGATCTCCGGGGAGACCGGCCGCGCCGCGGTGGAGGGCAGCGTCGCCCGGGCGCGCGAGGCGTACGAGCGCTTCGCCGAGGCGGGCGAGATGGCGCTGAACGCCTTCGAGGCCTCGATGGCGCAGAGCTTCGAGGGCTGGCGCGCGGTGATGGGCTCCAGCCGCGAGACCGCGCACCAACTCACCGACAGCAACGTGGCCGGCGCCCGCCGGGTGCGCGAGCAGTGGGACGCCGCCGGCGCCCGGCTCTACAACGCGTTCGAGGATAACGCCGTCCACGCCATGGCGGCGATGCGCGAGATCGGCCACCGGATCCTCGTGGCCTCCGACACCAATGTCCGCGCGAGCCTCGACTTCGCGGACCGCGTCGCCAAGGCGGCAGATGCCCGCGAGGTCGCGGCGCTGAACATCGCGTTCCTGCAGGAGCAGGCGCGCCGGCTGACCGACCAGATGGTCGACCTCCATCAGACGACCGGCCGTCTCGCCCGCGAGGCCGCCGCGCGCACGGAGACCCCGTGACGGCCGGCACCGCGGCGCCCGTTCCCGGACCTGAGGCAACGCCGCGGCTCGACGACCTGAGCCGCGCCGACGTGCCGTTCCGGACCGGCCATTTCCTGGCCTACGCGCCCCACGACTTCCACCGCATCGCCTACGTGGAATGGGGTGACCCGGACAGTCCGCACGTCGTCGTTTGCGTCCACGGTCTCAGCCGCCAGGGCCGCGATTTCGACGCCCTCGGCTATCGCCTCGCGAAGCTCGGGTACCGGGTGATCTGCCCGGACCTGCCCGGGCGCGGCCTCAGCGGATGGCTGAAGGACCCGGAACTCTACGGCCTGCCGCAATACGCCGCCGACATGGCCGCGCTCATCGCCCATCTCCGGGTCCCCGGGAAGATCGACTGGGTGGGCACGTCCCTCGGCGGGCTGACCGGCATGGTCCTGGCCGCGGCCGCCCGCACCCCGATCCGCCGGATGGTGATCAACGATATCGGCCCGTTCCTGCCCTGGGCGCCCATCCGCGAGATCGGGTCGCGGCTGCGGGACGCGCCCCGGCTGCACCATAACCTCGCCTCGGGCGAATCGCGTCTGCGCACGGTGCTGGGCGCGTTCGGGCCGCTCACCGACGAGCAGTGGCGCCACATCGCCAAGCACAGCTTCTTCCAGGAGCCCAACGGCGGCTGGCGGCCCCACTACGATCCCGGCATCGGAGACGCCTTCCGACCGGGCCGCGTCTACAGCGTGAGCATGTGGCGCGACTGGGACGCGATCACCTGTCCGGTCCTGCTGCTCCGCGGCGAGCACTCGGAACTCCTCCTCGCCTCGACCGCCGACGAGATGACGCGCCGGGGACCGCCGACGCGCCGCGTCGAGATTCCCGATTGCGGCCACGCGCCCGCGTTGCTCGACGACGACCAGTTGCGAATCGTCCTCGATTGGCTCGGCCCGGCGGCGTGATTCCGTCGCCGGCGCGCGCCACCGAGCTCTGAGTCGACCGTTTGCTGTCGTACGGATTTCCCTGGGATCGGCCCCGCGGGCCCAACGCGGCACAGGCAACCCGATATCGCCCGGCAGTGTTCGAGAGTGAATTTTTAGCTGATCTCGCTCACTTATATTTGATCGGGCCCGGTATTTGAGTTGTTCTCGCGGCGGGCACTGGGGGGCCCAAATTGCGGTCTTCCGGACCTAAGATTTCGAGAGCGTAACCATTCGTTGCACGCGCGGCTGACCTGTGGCACTAACAGATGTCAGGTCTGGATCTTGGCCGCGCAATGTTGCACCTGTCGGTTGTGATTGGCGCCCTGGATCCGGGCGAGCAAGCCTGCAGACAGCAAGAACATCCGGACTACCAACTATGGCGAACCCAACCCCCAAGCCGAAGCAGACCACAGCCATCGATCACGGGGTCGGCAGCCGCATCGCGTTCCTTCGGGCGGCGAATGGACTGAGCCAGTCCGCGCTGGCCAGCGCGCTGGGCGTCAGCTTCCAGCAGGTCCAGAAGTACGAGACCGGCAAGAACCGTGTCGGTGCCGGCCGCCTGCAGGCGATCGCCGAGCGGCTCGGCGTTCCGGTCTCGAGCTTCTTCGAGCCCGAGCCCGAGGCGACGACGGATAGCGGTCCCGCGCTGCTGCGCGTCGCCGGCGCCGTCGAACTGCTCCGGGCCTACAATCAGATCGCCGACGATCAGATGCGCCGCGACGTGCTCTCCCTCGTCAAATCCGCGGCGCGGATCGGTCAGACCAAGACGTCGGACGGCGCGGCACCGCAGGCGGGCGGCGCTCCGCGCAACTCCTGACATCCGGGCCTTGCCCGGCGCCGATCCGGCGCCGTGCGGTCCCTGCAGGCGGGATCATGGACTCTCTCCCGACGCGTGTGACCCACCTGCTCGCCGACCTGCCGCTCCGGGCGGACGACGAGATCGTGTCGGTCCTGGTCTCCGAGCCGGGCCTGCGGGTGGAGCGCATCGTCTCGACTGGTCAGGCGAGCCCGCCGGGATTCTACTACGACCAGCCGGATACCGAGTGGGTCGCCGTCCTGACGGGCGCGGCCGACCTTCGGTTCGCCGACGAGGCGGAGGCCCGTCGCCTCGTCGCGGGTGACGCCGTGCTGATCGCGCCGCATCGTCGGCACCGGGTGGAGTGGACCGACTCACCCACCGTCTGGCTGGCGATCCATTTCGGGTCTTAAGTCGGCGCTACGGATCCGGCTTCGCGCGATCGGGACTAAGCACGATTCAGGCGGCGAATCGGGCGATCGCCACGGCCGTATCCCCATAGACGCGCCGCTCCAGTTCCGCGAAGCCGGCCGGCCAGACGACCTGCGCGGCCTCGACCTCTTCGACGACGATGAGAGCCCCGGGCGCCAGCCAGGCTCCCTCGGCGGCGCTTTTCAGGGCGCGCGGCGCCAGATCACGGCCGTAGGGCGGGTCGCAGAAGACCAGCGAGAAGGTGCCCGCCGTGGAGGCCGGGCCGAGACGGGTCGCGTCCCGCCGAAACAGGCGCGTCACGCCTTCGGCACCCAGGGCCTCGATGTTCTCGCGGATCACCGCGCGCGCCTCGGCCCCCTCGTCGACGAGGAGGGCGTAGGCGGCGCCTCGCGAGAGCGCCTCGAAGCCGAGGGCACCCGTACCGGCGAACAGGTCGAGGACCCGGGCGCCGGCGACGGCGTCGTCGTAGGCGTGGGCGAGCACGTTGAACAACGATTCCCGCAGGCGGTCCGATGTCGGCCGAATGGCGTCGGTGCGCGGCGTGGCGAGCCTGCGGCGCCGCCACGCGCCGCCGACGATCCTCACCGCGTCCCGCGCGGCGGCCGGCCGCCGCCGGGCTTGGCGCCCCCGCGCGGCGCACCGGGACGAGCACCAGGACGACCGCCCGTCTCCGACCCGCCCGCGGGTCCGTTGCGCCGACCCTGGCCAGCCCCCTTGCCGGCGAAACCGCCGGGCTTGCCACCGGGGCGGCTTCCGCCGGGACGCGCACCCCCGGTCTTCGGGCCACCGAACGCGGGCTTGCCCCCGGCGGCAGCGGGCTTCTGGCCGCGGAAGCCGCCTGGCTTCCGCGACGCGCCCTCCGCCGGCCCGGCGTCGAACGGTCGGTCGCGCCGGCCCCCGGGCTTGCCCCCGCGCTCGTCGAATCGCCGTTCGTCCCGCGGAGCCTCGCTCCGCGCGCTCTCGCGGCGCGGGCGCTCATCGCCGCGGCGCTCATCGCGCCGACCGGCGGGGCGCTCCTGCCGCTCCGGCATCCCCCGGTCGGCGAAGCGGCGCTTCGGCTTGGCGACGGGCTGGGGCTCCGCCGGCGTTGCGGACAGGCGCTCGACGACGACCCGGCGGTCGCCGGCCCGGATCGAGCCGACGCGTTCGCGGCCGCGTTCTGCCGCAGCCGCCTGCGCGGCCCGGGGATCCGCGCCGCGCCGGGGAATGCGCGTCCCCCGCGGCTTGGCCGCGTCCTCGTCGCGCCACGCGGAGTTGCGCGGTCCGGGACCGGTGCCCCCGGTTGAGACGCGCGGCGCCGGCGCGGGACGCGCCGCATTGCGCCGGGAAGATGCCGGCTGCGCCGATTGGGCGTCCCGATCCGCCGGGCGGGTGCCACCGAACGGCGAGATCGGCTCGCGGACCGGACTGTCGAAATCCACGCCGGCCTGCTCGGCGAGGCTCTTGCCGAGCTGATCCTTGAGGACGCGGGTCCGCACCTCCTCGACCAGGCCGACCTCCAGGTCGCCGAGCTGGAAGGGCCCGAAGGAGAGCCGGATCAGCCGGTTCACCGACAGTCCGAGATGCTCGAGGATGCGCTTGACCTCGCGATTCTTGCCCTCGCGCAGGCCGAGCGTCAGCCAGACGTTGTCGCCCTGGACGCGGTCGAGGGTCGCCTCGACGGGGCCGTACTCCATCCCGTCGATGGTGACACCCTTGGACAGCCGGTCGAGCTGCGCCTGATCGGTGTCGCCGTGGGCGCGGACTCGGTAGCGGCGCAGCCAGCCCGTGTCGGGATGCGCGATCACCTTGGCGAGCCCGCCGTCATTGGTGAGCAGCAGCAGCCCCTCGGTGTTGATGTCGAGCCGTCCAACCGCCACGACCCGGGGCAGATCCTCCGGGAGCACGTCGAACACCGTCTGGCGGCCCTCCGGGTCCCGGGCGGTCGTCACCACGCCCCGCGGCTTGTGGAAGATCCACAGGCGGCTGCGCTCCCGCGACGGCATCGGCTCGCCGTCGATCAGGATCCGGTCGTTCTCGGTGACGTTGCGGGCCGGGGATGTCAGCGTCTCGCCGTTGACGCTGACGCGTCCGGCCAGGATCATCGTCTCGGCGTCGCGCCGCGAGGCGACGCCGGCCCGTGCCATCGCCTTCGCGATGCGCTCGCCGGGCGGCGTCTCGATCAGGGCTTCGGCGTCCGCGGACGCTTCGGGACCTGGTTCCGGCTGCGGCTCTGGCAGAGGCTCCGCCTGCGGGGCGGGCTGCGGCTTGGCCTTCCGCGCCGGCTTCTTCGCGGCAGAACTGGCAGGCCGCTCGGTGTCGGCATCGGCACGGCCCGCATCGGTGGGCGGTGCCCAGCTCTCGGTGCGCGCTGACTCGGGGGCCGGACGGGCGGTCCCCTCCGGCTTATCGTCGTTCGGCAAGTCGCTCATGCCTGCCGCTTATCAGAGCCGGTTCCGACAGGCGAGACGGGTTCTGCACCGGTGCGAGTCGCCTCAACGCGGAGAGGCGGCCCGTCGGGACCGCCTCGAAGACTTGGATGGCGGGTCGAAGACCCGTGTTCGTCAGAGTCTCGGCGAGCGCCCACGCATCACGCCGAACACGGCGGAGATCAGGAACAGCGCGATCGCCACGAAGAAGACGATCTTGGCCGCCTCCATCGCCGTGCCGGCGATGCCGCCGAAACCGAGGAGCGCCGCCACGAGAGCGACGACGAGAAACGTGACAGCCCAGCCGATCATGGCATCCTCGCGTTATTCGGGTCGGTTCAGTTCTGGAACCCGCCCGAGGCGGGTTCCGTTCCGGTCGCGCTCGACGATCAGAGCTTGTCGGTGGCGGACTTCACCGCGCTCTTGGCGTCGCCGACGGTGCCCTGGGCCTTGCCCTTGAGTTCCTGGGCGGCACCTTCGGCCTTGAGCTTGTCGTTACCGGTCACGTCGCCGATGCCCTGCTTGGCCTTGCCGACGGCCTCGTTGGCGACGCCCTTGATCTTGTCGGTGGTGCTGCTCATGGCGTTGTCCTCTTGTTCGATCTGCGGCGGCGCCGCACTGGTTCCTGAAACGGTCACGGTCGGCGGAATGTTCCAGGCCTTAACATTGACTTGGGTCAGGCCAGCCCGCCGCCCCGGGTCCGTCGCGTCAGTGGGATGAGAACAGCTTGGCTGCCGATCCGATCCATCCGGCGCGAGCGGAAACGTCCGGACCGCTGACCGCGCTCGATCACGCTTTCGCGGCCGCCCGCGCCGCGGCCGCTGCCGGGGAGGTCCCGGTCGGCGCCGCGGTTGTCCGGGACGGGGTCATCCTGGCGGTGGCGCATAATCGGCCGCGCGAATTGCACGACCCGACGGCGCACGCGGAGATCCTGGCGATCCGCGCGGCCTGCGCGGCCCTCGGCACCGAGCGCCTCGTCGGCTGCGATCTCTACGTCACCCTGGAGCCGTGCCCGATGTGCGCGGGCGCGATATCCTTCGCGCGCATCCGGCGGCTCTACTACGGCGCGGCCGATCCGAAGGGGGGTGGGGTCGAGCACGGGCCGCGCGTCTTCGATCAGCCGACCTGCCACCACGTGCCCGAGGTCTACGGCGGGTTCCGCGAGCGCGAGGCGGCCGATCTGCTCCGGGCGTTCTTCGCGCAGCGCCGCGACTGACGCGGGGCGGGCGTACAGGTTCCCAACGGCCCTGGGCGGGTCAGCAGAGGAGGAGAGGATGATCCCGACCTATTCCAGAGCCCTGATCGTCGGGGCGGGCTCCGGCCTCAGCGCATCGCTGGCGCGCCTGCTCGCCGCCGACGGCATGACGATCGGCCTCGCCGCCCGGAACGTCGACAAGCTCGCCGCACTGGCGGCGGAGACGAACGCGGCGGTCCATGCCTGCGACGCCAGCCAGCCCGCTGAGGTCGAGGCGCTGTTCGCCCGCCTGGAGCCGGCGCTCGGCGGTCCGCCGGACGTCGTCGTCTACAACGCGAGCGGTCGTCTCCGCGGCCCGGTCGCCGATCTCGACCCGGACGCGGTCGCCCAGGCGCTGATGGTGTCCGCGTACGGTGGTTTCCTCGTGGCGCAGGCCGCGGCGCGCCGCATGCTGCCGCATCGCCACGGCGCGATCCTGCTCACCGGCGCCTCGGCGAGCGTGAAGGGCTTCGCGGGATCGGCCCCGTTCGCGATGGGGAAGTTCGCGCTGCGGGGACTGGGTCAGAGCCTCGCCCGGGAATTGCAGCCCCAGGGGATCCACGTCGCGCACATCGTGATCGACGGCGCCATCCGCAATCCGGCCCGCGGCGGCGAGCCGCCGGAGGCCCCCGACAGCCATCTCGATCCCGACGCCATCGCCAGGGCCTATCGCGACCTCCTGCGCCAGGATCGGAGCGCCTGGACCTCCGAACTGGAACTGCGTCCCTGGACGGAGCGGTTCTGAGGCCGCCTCAGGGATTCACGCGCAGGCCGAGCAGGAAGGTGTTCTCCCGGAAGCTGGACCCGGCGACCGTGCTGTCGAACTTCTGGTAGATGTACGTGCCGCGCAGGGTCAGCCAGCGGGTGAAGTGGTAGTCGAGCCGCGCGGTCGCCGAGAACCCGTTCTCGCGGATGCTGCTGCTCTGGTAGTCGTTCCGGAGATACGATCCGCCGAGGACGATCGAGAGGTTGCGCAGCAGGTCGTGCTGCACCTCGAGCGTCGCGACCTCGGTGAGCACGCCGCTGGAGCCCGGGATCGTCGTCTCGGTGACGCCGGTCGCGGCGGTGAGACGGACGGTCGTGAGCGGACTCGCCGCCCAGACCAGGGCCGCGTTGAGCAACGGCGCGTTGATGTCGCGCAGGCTCGGATCGACGTAGGTCCGATGCTGGATGCCGGCGGAGATCTCGCCCGTCACCGAGCGCGCGAGGCCGATGCTCGTCCCGAAGGCGACCGCGATGCCGTCCGAGTCGCGCCGGACGCCCGTCGCGTCGAAGCGGCGGTCGTAGACGCGCGTGTCGCCGAGCAGGTCGATGAACGGGCTGAAATCCGGGTTGATCTCGTAGGCCGTGCGCAGCTGCAGGCTGTACTGGTTCAGGTTGCGGTCGGACTGATTGACGATCGTCCCGTCCGCCAAACGCGCATTGTCGAACTCGGAGCGGTCGACGGACCCGCGCAGGGTGACCGACAGGCGGTTGAACGTCTCCGTCGCCCCGAGCGAACCGCCGTAGACGGCCAGGAGCGGCCGTGTCGTGGCGGTGGCAGCCTGGAGGTTGGCGCTCGACGTGCGCTGCGTGTCCACCAGGAACCGCCCCTCCGCGTCGATGCGCAGGTCCCGGTTGGCGTCGACGCGCAGCCGGACCACGCCGTCTGCCGCGGGGCGGCTCGCGGCCTCGTTCTGCGGGGTCTCGAGGTACGAGCCCCGGAGCGAGCCCTGCAGCGAGCTGGAGGACCAGTTGCTCCGGAAGTCGACCGTGGCATCGGTGCGCAGCGCGACCGAGCCCTTGGCGATCTGGCGGGTGGTCTGGTCCGGGTTCGAATCGTAGCCGACGCTCTGGGCGAAGGTGGGCAGGACCGTGAAGGTGCCGACCTGATAGCCGATCGGCGCGTAGGCCGGATCGGTGGGGATCGCGCGCGCCAGGTCGGTGCCGAGGATGAAGCCCGGGGTCAGGAGGCCGAGGGCCGGCGCGATCGACTGGAACGGGAGGATCGGCCGGATCGGCGTCGCGACCTGCGGGTTCGGGACCCCGACGACCGCCTGCTGGACCACCGGCGTCAGCCGCAGCGCCGGCGGCGGGATCTGCGTGACGTCCTGAGTGACCCGCCGCGTCGCCGAGCCGATCCGCCGCGGCGGAGCGGCGCGCGTGCGCAGGAGGGTCGACGGCGCGAGATTGGCCGGTGCCGTCGAGGATCCGCCGGTGCGCCGTCCCCCTGTGGTGACGCGGGTGCTGAGCTGGGACACGCCGGGCTGACCCGGGATCTGCGTCTGCGCGGGGGGCGAGAGCGGCGACCGGAGGCTGTCACCGCCGGTCTGCTCGCCGCCCGCCGCGTCGCCGCCGAGCGCCCCGCGATTCTGGTCGCGGCTCAGGCCGTCCGGGATGGTGCGCTTGAGTGTGGGCAGGCCGTTCGGACCCGTGTCCTGGCCGATGCCGGGATTGTCGGGCTGGCCGGTAACCGGGCTGGTCGCGTCGAACCGCTGGGCTGCCGCCGGTGCCGCGAGCGTCACGCCGAGCGCCGCGGCGGCGAGCCGCATCCTCCGCCGTTCCCACCGGTCAGCCGCCGTCCGCACCTGATCCCGGTCTCCGCCAAAGTCCCCGGCACCAGAGCGCGGAGATTACAGGTCACACCGCCCCGGAACAGTGCCGGTATGGTTAACGAACCCTAGCGGCGACGTGGTTAATGCCCCGTCAACGGCGGTGGGGCGGAAGGTTTGCGGCCCATCGATCCGATCTCACCTGTCGATCACGAATACGTTTGAGCTATTTCGTGCACTATGCTACATAGGTTCAGACTTCGGTCGACTCCGAGAGGAATTGATCGGCCTGAATGATTGTAACTCCTGAGGTTTGCCGTGAGTGAGAACGCAGGCAGTGAGCACAGCCCGGCGATCGGGCTCGCGGTCGATATCGTCGCCGCTTACGTGTCGAACAACTCCGTTCCGGTCTCCGAACTTCCCGGATTGATCGGCGGTATCCACGCGGCGCTGAACAGTTTGACAACTCAAGGTCGCGCCGCGAACTCGAGCGTCGAGAAGCTCAGTCCGTCGCAGATCCGCAAATCGGTCACGAATGATCATATCGTCAGCTTCGAGGACGGGAAGCCGTACAAGACGCTCCGGCGTCACCTGACACTGCGCGGCCTGACGCCCGAGGCCTACCGGGAGAAGTGGGGCCTGCCCCGGGACTATCCGATGACCGCGGCGAGCTATTCGGCGCAGCGATCGGAGCTGGCACGCGCCCTCGGGCTCGGACAGCAGCGCCGGAAGACCCGCGGAGGGGCCGCGGCCGCCATCGAGGCGCCCACTCCGCCCCCTGCGCCGACTGCGAAGTCGCGGAGGCGGAAGAAGGTACCGGCTGAGTGAGAGGTCCGAGCCGGGGCTAAGCGGCGTCGTATCCGCGACGCGGCCCTTGCGCGCCGCGCAACTGTGCGCCGCGCCTCCGACGCTATCCATCGGCGAACGCGCTGCGATGCTGCTCTGCACCATCGAGCTCAGCCCGCGCCGAAGGACGTCCCCGTGCCGCCCCTGCCGATCCTCGCCCTCGCCGTCGCCTCGTTCGGGATCGGCACGACCGAATTCGTCATCATGGGCCTGCTCCCGGAGGTGGCGCAGAGCTTCGGCGTCACCATTCCCCAGGCCGGCTATCTCGTCTCGGGCTACGCCATGGGCGTGGTCGTGGGCGCGCCGATCGTGGCGATCGCGACCGCGGGCCTGCCGCGCAAGACCGCGCTGCTGGCGCTGATGGCGGTGTTCCTGGCCGGCAATCTCGGTTGCGCGCTGGCGCCGAGCTACGCCCTGCTCATGGCCGCGCGGATCCTGACGGCCTTCGCGCACGGCGCGTTCTTCGGCATCGGCGCCGTTGTGGCGCGGGATCTCGTGCCGCGGGAGAAGCGCACGCAGGCGGTCTCGCTGATGTTCGCGGGCCTCACCCTCGCCAACGTGCTCGGCGTGCCGCTGGGCACCGCCCTCGGGCAGGAGGCGGGCTGGCGCTCGACCTTCTGGGCGGTGGTCGTGATCGGGCTCGCGGCCGGGCTCGCGATCCAGCTCTGCGTGCCGGACGGGCTTCCCGGGACCCGCGGCCGGCTCGTCAGCGAGTTTCGCGCGCTCGGGCGCTGGCCGGTGCTGCGGCCGATGCTGATCTCGACGCTGTCCTCGGTGAGCTTCTTCACGGTGTTCACCTACATCACGCCGTTCCTGACCGGCGTGACCGGCTTCACGCCGCAGGGCGTGACCGGCGTGCTGTTCGCCGCCGGCACGGGCCTGACCGTCGGCAATCTCCTCGGTGGGCATCTGGCCGACCGGGGCCCGATGGCCACCATCGTCGGCAGCTTCCTGGGCATCGTGGCGGCCCTGCTGATGCTCGCCGCGGTCGCGCACCATCCGGCGCTCACGGTGGCGGTCGTGGTGCTCTGGTCGGGCCTGGTCTTCGCCCTGGTCTCGCCCCTCCAGATCTGGGTCGTGGAGGCGGCGAGCGACGCGCCGAACCTTGCCTCCACGCTGAACCAGGGCGCGTTCAACCTCGGCAACGCCACCGGCGCCTGGATCGGGGGCACGGCGCTGACCCTCGGGGCCGGCTACGGCCAGCTGCCGCTGATCGCCGCCGCGGTGTCGCTCGCCGGGCTCGGACTGGTGCTCACCGCGGTCGGCCGCGGACGCCGGAGCGTCATACCGGCATCCGCGCCCGGGGCCTGATCGATCAGTCGGCCCGGACGAGGTCGCCGAGCAGGCTCGCCGCCACCGTCGCCTTGGAGACCGTGAGGCCGGAGGCGCTGATCGCGTCCACGGCCTCGCGGATCCGGGCGAGCGAGGTGCCGCGCGCCCGGATCCAGGCCTCCACCGCGTCCGGCCCGGCGCCAAGATCCGCCACGACCTCGGCCGTCAACTTGCGGTGCGCGGCAGCAATGCCGGCGCCCGCGCGCTCCAATGCCACGCGGTCGAACGTGTCGGCCACCGGGACGGTCCGCGCCGCGGCGGCGAGGTCGTCCAGCCGGAAGGCGTGCTCCAGGGCGAAATACGTGGCCGCGACCTCCTCGACTGGGCGCCCACTGGCCTCGGCGACCCGGACGATGTCGGGGGCGGAGACCAGCGCGCTGAGCGAGGCCAGGCGCCGCGCCTGGGCCGGGGCCATGCCGTGCTCGGTCAGCTCCGCCGCGCGGGCGCCGATCGTCGCCAGCGCCTCGTCGCCGAGCACGTTGGGGAGGGCGGCCTCCACGGCGGCGATGCCGTCTCGGTAGCGGGCGACCACCGGGGCGAGGCCGCCGCCCAGGTCGAGGTTGCGGATGAACCAGACGATCCGGTTCGTCAGCAGATCCTGCACCTCGGCGTAGAGGTCGAGCTGGCCCTGGCCGGGAACCCGACCGGCGAGGCCGTCGATGGCGAGGTTCAGCTCCATCAGGCCGAAGGCGTCGCGGGTCACCGCGTAGGCCTTGGCGATGGTCGCGGCGTCCGCGCCGGTGCCGTCGACGAGGCGCGTCACCAGCGACGGGCCACCCCGGTTGACGATGATGTTGGCGAGCGCCGTGGCGATGATCTCGCGGCGCAGGCGGTGTCCCTTGACGGCGTCGGGGAAGCGTTCGCGCAGGGCCTTCGGGAAGTAGCGCTGCAGCTCCCGGTCGAAGTACGGGTCGTTCGGCACGGCGCTCTCGAGGATCGCGTCGTGCAGCGACAGCTTCGCGTAGGCGAGCAGCACGGCGTATTCCGGACGGGTCAGCCCCTCGTTCCGGCGCATGCGCTCGGCGAGCGTGCCGTCGTCCGGCAGGAACTCCACCGCCCGGTCGAGCCGGCCCTCCGCCTCCAGTGCCTGCATCGTCCGCATGGCGAAGCCGGTCTCCCCCAGCCCCCCGCGCTGGGCAAGGGACAGGGCGAGCGTCTGCAACTCGTTGTTGCGCAGCACGAGGCGCCCGACGTCGTCGGTCATGTCGGCGAGCAGGGTGTTGCGCGCCTCGTAGCTGAGCCTGCCGTCCCGCTCCGGCGTCATCAGCGCGATCTTGATGTTCACCTCGACGTCCGAGGTGTTCACGCCGGCCGAGTTGTCGATCGCGTCGGTGTTGAGGCGGACGCCCGCGCGCGCCGCCTCGATGCGCCCGCGCTGCGTCAGGCCGAGATTGGCGCCCTCGCCGACGACCTTCGCGCGCAGCTCCGGCCCAGTGATGCGCAGGGCGTCGTTGGCGCGGTCGCCGGCATCTTCGTCGGTCTCGGTGGTGGCCCGGACATAGGTGCCGATGCCGCCGAACCAGAGCAGGTCGGCCGGCGCCTTCAGGATCGCCTGCATCAGCTCGGTGGGCGTCGCCTCGGACCGGTCGAAGCCCAGCGCGGACCGGATCGCCTCCGAGAGCGGCACGGTCTTCAGGCTGCGCGGGAACACGCCGCCGCCCTCCGAGATCAGGCTCTTGTCGTAATCCGCCCAGGAGGACCGCCCCAGATCGAACAGGCGCCGCCGCTCGGCGAAGCTCGCCGCGGCGTCCGGGTTCGGGTCGAGGAAGATGTCGCGGTGGTCGAAGGCCGCGATCAGGCGGATGCTCTCGGAGAGGAGCATGCCGTTGCCGAAGACGTCGCCCGACATGTCGCCGACGCCGACCGTGGTGATCGGGTCGGTCTGCACGTCCACGTCGATTTCGCGGAAATGCCGGCGCACCGCCTCCCAGGCGCCGCGGGCGGTGATGCCCATGCCCTTGTGGTCGTAGCCCTGGCTGCCGCCGGACGCGAAGGCGTCGCCGAGCCAGTGGCCCTTCTCCAGCGAGAGGGCGTTGGCGATGTCCGAGAAGGTGGCGGTGCCCTTGTCGGCGGCGACCACCAGGTAGGCGTCGTCGGGATCGTGCCGCACCGTGTCGGGCGGCGGCACGATGGCGTTGTCGACGATGTTGTCGGTCAGTTCGAGCAGCGTGCGGATGAAGATCCGGTAGCTCTCGGTCCCATCTTGCATCCAGGCGGCGCGGTCGGAGGCAG
This sequence comes from Methylobacterium sp. UNC300MFChir4.1, assembly GCF_900110155.1. NCBI lineage: Bacteria > Pseudomonadati > Pseudomonadota > Alphaproteobacteria > Hyphomicrobiales > Methylobacteriaceae > Methylobacterium > Methylobacterium sp. UNC300MFChir4.1. The sequence continues at coordinate 111,463 of NZ_FOCS01000002.1, forward strand.
GCGGCAGCCGCTTCGGGAAGAAGCCGCCCTTGGCGCCCACCGGCACGATCACGGCGTTCTTCACCTGCTGGGCCTTCACGAGGCCGAGGATCTCGGTGCGGAAATCCTCCGGCCGGTCGGACCAGCGCAGGCCGCCGCGGGCCACGTAGCCGAAGCGGAGGTGCACGCCTTCGACGCGGGGCGAGTAAACGAAGATCTCGAAGAACGGCCGCGGCAGCGGCATCGCCGTCACCTTGGCGCAGGCGAACTTGAAGCTGATCGTCTCTCGCGGCTGCCCGTCGGCGCCGGTCTGGTAGAAGTTCGTCCGAACCGCCGCCTCGACGAGGTTGACGAACCGGCGGAGGATCCGGTCGTCGTCGAGGCTCGTGACCTCGGCGAGCGCCGTCTCGATCTCGGCGCGTACCTCGGCCTCCTGCGCGGTCCGGTCACCGGTGAGCGCCGGGTCGAACCGGGCGCGGAACAGCGCCACGATCGCGCGCGCGATCCCGGCGTGGCGGCTCAGCGTGCCCGCGAGGTAGTCCTGCCCGTAGCGGATACGCAGCTGGCGCAGGTAGCGGCCCAGGGCCCGGAGCAGGGCCGCCTCCCGCCAGGGGAGGGCTGCCTCAAGGACGAGCCGGTTGTACCCGTCGGACTCGGCTATACCGTCCGCGATGGCGAGCATCGCGGCCTTCAGCGGGCGTTCCAGCGCCGCGAGGTCGATCGGGGCGCCGGTGGCGCGCTCGATCAGCATGTCGTGCAGCCAGACCCGCGCGGCCTCGTCCGTCCCGGACGGCGCGATCTGGTACGTGCGCTCGTTGATGACGCGGAAGCCGAGATTCTCGAGCGCCGGGACCCGGTCGGACAGCGCGATCGCCGTGCCGCGCGAGAACGCCTTCAGGCGGACCTGCGCCGCGGGGTCGCTGGGTCGCCGATCGAGATGGACGGCCCGCGGCTGAGTCTCGCCGAGGCTGTCGAGGATGGTCACGTCGGCGACGGCGACCTCAGGCTGGAAATTGTCCCGATAGGCTGCCGAGAACGCGTCGCCGTAGCGGGCGGCGAGTTGCCGCGCGCGGTCGCCCCCCTGGGATTCGGCCAGCGCCGCCCGCAGCGCGTCGCCCCAGGTCCGGACCAGGGCGACGATCCCGGCCTCCAGGGAGGCGGGATCGTGCTCGGGGCTGCCCTGATCGGGCAGGCCGATGATGTAGTGGATCCGGGCGAGCGAGCCTTCCGGGTAGTCGGGGTAGGACGCGCTGAGCCGCCCGCCGTAGGTCTCGGCGAGGTAGCTGCCGATCCGTCCGCGGATCGCGGAATCGTAGCGGTCCTTCGGGACGTAGACGAGCAGCGACACGAAGCGGCCGAACCGGTCGGGCCGGGACAGCACGCGGACCCGCGGGCGGTCGGCCAGGGCGGCGATGGCCAGGGTGAAACGGTAGAGCCGCTCGCCGTCGATCTGGAAGAGTTCGTCCCGCGGGTAGCTCTCCAGCACGGCGAGGAGGCTGCGGCCGGCATGGCTCGTCGGGTCGAGGCCGGCGCGCTGGACGACGGCCTCCACCTTCCGGCGCAGGACCGGAACCTCGCGGGCCGGGCTCGTGTAGGCGGAGGCGGTGAACAGGCCGACGATCCGCACCTCGCCCGACAGCTTGCCGAGGCCGGAGAACAGCTTGACGCCGACATAGTCCAGGTAGGCCGAGCGGTGGACCCGGGACTTCACGCTGGCCTTGGTGATGATCAGCGGCTGCGGCTCTTCCAGGAAGGCGAGGATCTCCGGCGTGTAGTCCACAGGCGTCCGGCCGCGGCGCAGGGGCGTGGCGCCCGGATCGCGGAGCACGCCGAGGCTCGACCCCTCGACCAGCGGGTGAGCGTCGCCGGCGATGCCGTGCTCCTGCATGCCGAGGATGAGGAACTGGCCGTCGGTCAGCCATTCGAGGAAGGCGCGCGCCTCCTCGGTCTCCGGTCCCGGCATCGGGGTCGGCCCGCGCCCGAGATCGGCGGCGAGGTCGGTGAGGCGCGCCAGCATGGCGTCGTGGTCGTCGCTCGCCAGGGCGACATCCCGGTAGACGGTCGCGAGGGCGTTCAGGAGCCGCTCGCCTGTCTCGGCCGCCACGGGGTCGAGGTGGATGTGGATGAAGCTCTCGCGCGCGAGACTGCCCTGCGCGTCCGCGGTCGTCTCCCCGACCACCCGGATGAGCCCGCCCGCGCCGTCCCGCTCCACCCCGAGGATCGGGTGCGCCACGAGCTGCGGGGCGAGGCCATGCTCGGTCAGTTCGGCCAGGGTCGAGTCCAGCAGGAACGGACGGTTGTCGTTGATCACCTCCAGGACCGTCGTCTCGCGCGCACGGCCGTCGCGCACCAGCTGGCTGTCGCTCAGGCGCAGCCGCGCCGGGTCGCCCGGTCTCCGCGGCTCGGACAGGAAGGCGCGGGCGCGGGCGGCGAGGTCCGCCAGGATTGAGGGGTCGTAGGGGGCGAGATCCTCCGGCGTCACGCGGCCGAACAGGTCGCGGACGAAGCCGCCGGGTCCGCCCTGCTCGGTGACGATGTCGGCGGCCGCCTCTATCAGCCCGGTGCGGGCCGTCTTCTGCTCCGAGGAGGACAACGCCGTCGCGGTCTCGAGTGTCATCGCGCTTCTCCCGAACCGGGTCACTCGCCCAAGCGATAGCAGCGTGACCGGCCGTGTCGATGACAGCGCCCGCCCGTTTCCGGGCCAACGGGTGTCGATCGCTGCGAACCGTCAGCTTCGCCTTGCCGAACGCCCGATGCGTGCATATACACCCATACCATGAGCGCCCCGTCACCCGAGCCGTGCACCTGCTCCGCCCTGCGTCGCGCCACGCGGGCGCTGACGGCGATCTACGACGCCGCCTTGAAGCCGACCGGGCTCCGCGTGACCCAGTTCGCGATCCTGCGGCTGCTGGACCGGCTCGGACCGGTCCCGGTCTCCCGCCTCGCCGCCGAGGCGGCGCTGGAGCGCACCACGATGGGCCGCAATCTCGACCCGCTCAAGCGCCGCGGCTTCGTCTCGGTCACGCCCGGCGCGGCGGATCCGCGCGAGCGCCGCGTGTCCCTGACCGCGTCGGGTCGCGAGGCCCTCGCGGCCGCGACGCCCTACTGGCGCGAGGCGCAGAGCCGTATCAACGCCCGGGTCGATCCCGCGACCGTCTCCGCCCTGGCGGAGTCCCTGATCTCCGCCGCCTGACCGATCCGCCCCGCTTCCGGAGCCCGTCCATGACCGCCCTGACAGAGACGCGCCCCGGGTCGCGCCTGCACTACGCCTGGATCGTCGTCGCGGTGACCTTCCTGGTCCTGCTCGTCGGGGCCGGTGTCCGCGCCACGCCGAGCGTGCTGATCGTCCCCTGGGAGCGGGAATTCGGCTGGACCGCGGCCACGATCGGCGTCGGCATCGCGCTCAACATCTTCCTGTACGGGATGATCGGCCCCTTCGCGGTGGCGATCATCGAGCGGTTCGGCCTGCGGCGCTCGGTCTGCGGCGCACTCCTGATCCTGGCGATCGGCACCGCCGCCACGAGCCTGATGACCGCACCCTGGCAGATGGTCCTGCTCTGGGGGCTGGTCGTCGGATCCGGGTCCGGCATGGTGGCCAACGTGCTCGGCGCCACCGTGGCCGGGCGCTGGTTCGCCAAGCGCCGGGGTCTCGTGCTCGGCCTGCTGACCGCGAGCAGCGCCACGGGTCAGCTGGTCTTCCTGCCGATGCTGGCCTCGATCGCGGTGGGGCAGGGCTGGCGCTCCGTCTCGCTGGTGGTCGCCGCCGCGACCCTGGCGCTGATCCCGCTGACCGCCCTGTTCCTGCGCGACCGGCCGGCGGATCTCGGCCTGCCCCGCTACGGCGAGGACGCGGTGACGCCGACGCCGGTGCTGACCGAGAACCCGGCCATGCGGGCGCTCCGCGGGTTGCGCATCGGCCTGCGCTCCCGGGATTTCTGGCTGCTCGCCGGCACGTTCTTCATCTGCGGCGCCTCGACCAACGGCCTGATCGGCACCCACCTGATCCCGGCCTGCATCGATCACGGCATCACCGAGGTCACGGCCGCCGGCCTGCTGGCGCTGATGGGGATCTGCGACTTGGTCGGCACTACGGCGTCGGGTTGGCTCACAGACCGGTTCGACTCGCGCAAGCTCCTGGCCTGGTACTACGGGCTGCGCGGACTCTCGCTGATCTTCCTGCCCTATTCCTTCGACTACAGCTTCTACGGCCTGTCGCTGTTCGCGGTCTTCTACGGGCTCGACTGGATTGCAACCGTGCCGCCCACCGTTCAGCTCGCGGGCAAATCGTTCGGGGAGGAGAACGCCGCGCTGATGTTCGGCTGGATCGCGGCCGCGCACCAGATCGGCGCGGCGTCCGCGGCGTGGCTCGCCGGCATGGTCCGGACCGAGAGCGGCACCTATCTCGGCGCCTTCGTGGCGGCCGGCCTGCTCTGCCTCGTCGCCGCCCTGATGGCCGCCTTCGTGGGCCGCAAGCCCGACGCGCCGGCCCTGCGCCCGCTGCCGGCCTGAACTGCGCGGTGCGGGCAGGGTTGTCACAACTGTGCCGTGAAGGACGAGCCCTGATCGGCCCGTTCCCGCGCACCCCGAGAGCCCGCCGTGACCATCGCGATTCGGCCCGTGCCGCCGGTCCAGGACGTCCGCGCCCCGCGGCCCTGGTCCGGGCCGGGCTTCGCCGAGTTCGTCGCCATCATCGCCCTGATGATGGCGGTGACGGCGATCTCCATCGACAACCTGCTGCCCGCCTTCCCGGCCATCGAGGCGCGGTTCGCGGTGGCCGATCCCAACCGGCTGCAGCTCCTCGTCTACGTCTACATGATCGGCTTCGGCTTCGCGCAGATCGTCTACGGGCCGGTCTCCGACGCCCTCGGGCGACGGCCGGTGCTGCTGGCGAGCCTCGCCGTCTACGTGATCGGCTGCTTCCTCGCCATGGTGGCGCCGAGCTTCGGCTGGCTGCTCGCCGCCCGGATCATCCAGGGCATCGGCGCCGCCGGCGGGCGGGTGCTGTCGGTGGCGATCGTGCGCGACCGGTTCGCGGGCCGCGAGATGGCGAGCGTCATGTCGCTCACCATGATGGTGTTCCTGATCGTCCCGATGATCGCGCCGGCGATCGGCGGCATGATGCTGGCGCTGGGCTCCTGGGTCTACGTCTTCGTCTCGATGCTGGTGCTCGCCTTCTGGCTGACGCTCTGGTTCTCGCTGCGGATGCCCGAGACGCTGCACCCGGAATACCGCCGGCCGCTCTCGCCGGCCGCGACCTGGGAGGCGATCCGCCTGACGCTGAAGACCCGCGTCGCCGTCGGTTACGCCACCGCGCTCGGGCTGATGACCGGCTGCATCATGGGCTACGTCGGCTCGGCCCAGCAGGTCTTCGATACCGGCCTGTACCACCTCGGCCCGCTCTTCCCGCTGGCCTTCGGGCTCGTGGCCGGCGCCATGGGGGCGGCGACGCTGATCAACGCCCGCGTGGTCCGGCGGCTCGGGATGCGGGCGATGTCGCACAGCGGCGTCATCGCCTTCACGCTCGTCGGCCTCGCGCAGGTCGGCGTCGGGCTGGCCTATCACGGCCACCCGCCGCTGGCCCTATTCCTGTCGATCCTCGCGGTGAACCAGTTCCTGATCAGCTTCGCGATGCCGAACTTCAACGCCCTCGCGCTGGAGCCCCTCGGCGCCATCGCCGGCACGGCCTCGTCGTTCCTGGGCTTCTACACCACGATCCTGGGCGCGTTCTGCGGCTTCCTGATCGGCCAGTCCTTCGACGGCACGGTGCTCCCCGTGGCGATCGGCTACGCGAGTCTCGGCGCCCTGTCGCTCCTCGTCGTCGCCTGGACCGAGCGCGGCCGGCTGTTCCGCGGCGGCGTCGGCGGTTGAGGCGTCGGTTGAGGCGGCGTCCTTAACGGGGTCTTCAGCGGAAAGTTGCAACACTGCTGTCCTGATCCACCCGACCGGACACGCCGATGCTCGCCCGCGCCCAGGACGCAACCCTCCTCGTCGCGCGCCTGCTGCTGGCCGCCGCGCTCCTGCCGACCGGGATCGCCCGGGCGCTCAACGTGTCGGGGTTTGCGCTGACGCTCGCGGGGGCCGGGATGCCGTTTCCCAACGGCGTCGCCACCGCCGCCGTGGTGGTGCAGGTGTTCGGACCGCTCGCCCTGATCCTCGGCGTCCTGCCGGGGCTCACCGGGCTGGCGCTCGCACTCTTCGCCGCCGTGACGGCCTTCGTGCTCCACCCGTTCTGGTACTATGTGGGACCCGCCGCGGTCGCCGAGCGCACGCTGATGCTGGCCGATCTCGGCCTCGCCGGCGGGTTCCTCATGTACGCCCTGAGCGGTCCGGGCGCGCTCAGCTGGCAGGGCTGGCGCGCCGGAACTCGCGCGGCGGCGCCCAGCGCGAAGCCCGCCTCCGCGAAGGCTTCCGGCAAGGGCAGCGCGCCGCGGAACGCCGGCAAGCGCGCTGCCGGCCGGCCGCCGGCCCGCGCCGCGGCCTGATCAGCCGTGCCGCGGCCTCATCTCGGTCGTCGGGGCGGGCGGCGCGGCAGCCATCTTCCGCCCGGAGATCTCCGCGCCGGCATCCGGCGACAGGTTGCGGAAGGCCAGTGCCGAGGCCGCCGAGATCACGGCGACGGCGAAGAAGGCCGGCCCGAAATCCGAGGCTTGGATCTCCGTTCGGCCGTGAAACCCGGCATACCCCTCGAGCGCCAGCGCGCCCAGCGTGACGCCGAGGCTGAGCGACAGCTGCTGGCAGACGCTGGCGAAGCTCGTGGCCGCGCTCATCTCCTTCGATTCGAGGTCGGCGTACGCGATGGCGTTGACGCAGGTGAACTGGATCGAGCGCGAGCAGCCGCCGACGAACAGCAGGATCACCATGATCCAGTGGGGCGTCTGCGCGGTGTAGAACCCGTTGACCGCCAGGAAGGCCGAGGCCAGCAGCGCGTTCCAGACCATCAGGGCGCGGAAGCCGGTGCGGCGCAGGATCCGCGGCCCCAGGGTCTTCACGAACATCGCCCCGGCCGCCGCCGCGAAGGTGATCAGGCCCGACTGCAGGGCGTCGAGCCCGAAGCCGACCTGCAGCATCAGGGGCAGCAGGAACGGGATCGCGCCGGTGCCGATCCGGAACAGGCTGCCGCCGAGCACCGCGACCCGGAAGGTCGGCCGCCGCATCAGGTCGAGGCGGACGATCGGGTAGGGCACCCGCCGGGCATGTGCCCAGTAGAGCGGCAGGAGCACCGCGCCCGCGGCGAGGCAGCCCCAGGAGACTTCCGCCGGCAGCAGGTGGCGGCCGAGGGAGGCGAGGCCGAGCATCAGGGCGGCGAGGCCGGTCCCGAGCAGCGCGAAGCCGAGCAGGTCGAGGGGCGGCCGCTCCGGCTCCCGCACGTCCTCGAAGTACAGGCTCGCCAGCACGATTCCGGCGCAGCCGATCGGCAGGTTGATGAAGAAGATCCAGCGCCAGTCGAACCACGTGGTGATCAGGCCGCCGACCGGCGGACCCATCACCGGGCCGACGAGGGCCGGGAAGGTCAGGTAGGCGAGCGCCGTGACGAGCTGCGATTTGGGCACGCTGCGCAGCACGACGAGCCGCCCGACCGGCACCATCATGGCGCCGCCCATGCCCTGGAGGAACCGCGCGGCCACGAACCACGCGAGGCCGTTCGCGGCCGCGCAGGCGAGCGAGCCGGCCATGAACACCACGAGGGCCGCGCGGAACACCGTCCGCGACCCGTACCGGTCGGCCATCCAGCCGCTCACCGGGATGAAGATCGCGAGGCTGACCAGGTAGGAGGTCAGCGCCAGCTTGAGGGCGATCGGGTCCTCGTGGAGGCTCGCGGCGATGCTCGGGAGCGCCGTTGCGATCACCGTGGAATCGGTGTTCTCCATGAACAGCGCGGTGGCGACCGTCAGGGGGACGATCCAGAGCGGTCTTTGGGTGGTCGCGGGCATCATACAGCAGACGCATGTGGCGCCGCCGCGGTTGCACGGCAGCGCGGCCACCTCGCACCCTCGTGTTTCGCGAATGTATCCCCCGTGCAACAGAGGTTGAGCCGCGGCGCGGAGCCACCTTTTTTGCGGGTGCGCCAATGGCTAAGTTTCCATCACGCGTCCGTGAGGCCGCTCCAGCCGGCCCGGGGCCGGCGCGCGAGGATTTCGATGCAGTCCAGCCCCAGCAAGGTCCGCTCCGTGGCGCGGATCGCCGCCGGCGTCGCCCTTCTCTCGATGGTCGCCGCCTGCGGCACTGTCCTGCTCAACGATCGCGGCTCGCTGACGCGCTACGACCGGCTCAAGTCCAGCGATCAGGTCGCCTCGGCCTCGCGGATCTACGTCGACCGGCCGGCCTTGGCGAAGGCCCGCACCGTCCGCATCATCCCGACGGCGTTCCACGCCGACGTGTCCGGCGCCGCCCCGCTGACGGCCGCCGAGCGGCGGCTCATCGCCAACGCCGCCGACCGGGCGCTGTGCTACGACCTGTCGCTGAAGTACGACATCGTCACCAGCCGTGACGCCGACCTGACCGTGCGGGCGCAGGTCACCCGCGTCGATCCGACGGACCTTCTCGGTGCCGGCGCGACCATCGCGGGCTCGGCGGGCGTGACGGTCGCCTCGCAGCTCGGCCTGAGCTTCGCAGAGGGTGTCGGGCGCGTGCCGATCCCGCGCGTGCCGATCGGGCTCGGGAGCCTGACGGTCGAGGCTGAGGCGCTGGACCGGCGCCGCGAGCAGCGGGCCGCCATGGTCTGGGGCGGAGCGGCCAACTCGTTCACCAGCCAGCCGCGCTTCTCCCGCGCCAGCGACGCCTACGACCTCGCCGGCGAGTTCGGCCAGGATTTCGGCTACATGCTGGCGACCGGCGATGACCCCTTCACCGCGCCCAACACGATCCCGACCTGGGACCGGATCCGCATCACCACCCTGGGCGAGGCGCCCCTCGACCCGGACTGCGAGGCCTTCGGCCGCGCGCCGGGCATCGACGGCATGCTCGGCGACTATATCGGCCTGCCGCCCGAATACACCGACAAGGGCCCGGCCACGCCGGCGATGCGCTGAGGCGCCCGCGCCAACTCCGCGTCTGACCGCGGACGTCCGTTCACGGCACTGCCGCGCCCGTCGAGCGGGCGTGGATAAGCCTCGAGCCATGCGCGTTTTCGCGCTGCGACGCATCAACCGCGCATTGGCGCCTTCGTGGAGCCCGTGATACTGGCACTTGCCAACCCGATCCCGCAGCGCGGCCTCCATGAGCGCTGCCGTCCGAGGAAAGTTGGCACATGGCCCGAGTAGAAACCGCATCGATCATCGAGGGACTCACCTTCGACGACGTGCTCCTGCGGCCCGCCGCCTCCTCGGTGATGCCGACCGAGGTCAGCGTCGCCTCGCGGCTGACCCGCACGATTCCGCTGAACCTGCCGATCCTCGCCTCGGCGATGGACACGGTCACCGAAGCGCCGATGGCCATCGCCATGGCGGCCAACGGCGGCATGGGCGTCATCCACCGCAACCTCGAGCCGCCGGAGCAGGCCGAGCAGGTCCGCCTCGTCAAGAAGTACGAGTCCGGCATGGTGATGAACCCCATCACCATCCACCCCGACGAGACGCTCGCCGACGCCTTCGAGGTGATGAAGCTCAACCGGATCTCCGGCATCCCGGTGGTCGAGCGCGGCCCCAACGGCTCGCGGGGCAAGCTCGTCGGCATCCTGACCAACCGCGACGTCCGCTTCGCGACGAACTCCAACCAGCCGGTCGCCGAGCTGATGACCCGCGACCGCCTGATCACGGTCCGCGAGGGCGTGACCCAGGACGAGGCCAAGCGGCTGCTTCACCAGTTCCGGATCGAGAAGCTGCTGGTCGTTGACGACCATTACCGCTGCATCGGCCTGATCACCGTCAAGGACATCGAGAAGCGCGTCGCCTACCCGAACGCCGTCAAGGACGAGCAGGGTCGGCTGCGCGTCGCCGCCGCCACGACGACGGGCGACAGCGGCTTCGAGCGGGCCGAGCGCCTGATCGACGCCGGCTGCGACGTGATCGTGGTCGACACCGCCCACGGCCACTCGATCAAGGTGCTCGATGCCGTCGCCCGCGTGAAGCAGCTCTCGAACGCCGTTCAGGTCATCGCCGGCAACGTCGCGACGCGGGACGGCGCCAAGGCGCTGATCGATGCCGGCGCCGACGCCATCAAGGTCGGCATCGGCCCGGGCTCGATCTGCACGACCCGCATCGTGGCGGGCGTGGGCGTGCCGCAGCTCACCGCGCTGATGGAGGCGGTCGAGGCGGCCGGCGAGGCCGACATCCCGGTCATCGCCGACGGCGGCATCAAGTATTCGGGCGACCTCGCCAAGGCGATCGCGGCCGGCGCCTCCGTGGCGATGCTCGGCTCGCTGCTCGCCGGCACCGACGAGGCGCCCGGCGAGGTGTTCCTTTACCAGGGCCGCTCCTACAAGTCGTACCGCGGCATGGGCTCGGTGGGCGCCATGGCCCGCGGCTCGGCCGACCGCTACTTCCAGGCCGAGGTGAACGACACCCACAAGCTCGTGCCGGAGGGCATCGAGGGGCAGGTCCCCTACAAGGGCCCGGTCGGCAACGTCCTGCACCAGCTCGCCGGCGGCCTGCGCGCCGCCATGGGCTACGTCGGCGGCGCCACGATCCCCGAGTTCCAGGAGCGGGCGCAGTTCATCCGCATCACCAATGCCGGCCTGCGCGAGAGCCACGTCCACGACGTGACGATCACCCGCGAGAGCCCGAACTACCCGTCGCGGACCTGAGGCATCGATGCGCACGCTGATCGTCGGGGCCGGCGCGACCGGCGGCTATTTCGGGGCGCGCCTCGCCGAGGCGGGCGCCGACGTGACCTTTCTGGTTCGGCCGGCGCGGGCGGCGAAGCTGGCGGCGGACGGCCTCAACGTCCGCTCGCCGCTCGGCGACCTGCACCTGCCCGCTCCGCCCACCGTCACGGCCGATAAGCTGGCCGGGGCCGGGCGGTTCGACCTGATCCTGCTGTCGTGCAAGGCCTACGACCTCGACAGCGCCGTCGCGGACCTCGCGCCGGCGGTGGGCCCCGACACCGCGATCCTGCCCGTGCTCAACGGCATGTCGCATCTCGACGTGCTCGACGCCCGGTTCGGTACGGACCGCGTTCTCGGCGGTTCGTGCGCGATCGCCGCGACGCTCGCGCCGGACGGCGCGATCCGCCACATGAGCGAGCTGTGCAGCATCACCTACGGCGAGCGGGACGGGTCGCGCTCGGCGCGGATCGAGGCGGTCGACGCGCTGATGCGCGGCCTCAAGTTCCAGCCGCGCCTGAGCGACGTGATCCTGCAGGAGATGTGGGAGAAGTGGGTGTTCCTGGCGACGCTCGCCGGGGCGACCACGCTGATGCGCGCCGCGGTCGGCGACATCGTGGCGGCGCCCGAGGGCACCGCGCTGATCTCTGCGCTGCACGCCGAATGCACGAGCGTCGCCGCGGCCAGCGGCTACGAGCCGCGCGCCGTCGTGGCCGAGCGGGCGCGGGCGCAGCTGACGGCGGCCGGGTCCACCTTCACGGCCTCGATGCTGCGCGACATCGAGAACAAGGGGCGGATCGAGGCGGACCACGTGATCGGCGACCTGATCGCTCGCGGCCAGCGGCTGGCGCCGGAGGTGCCGTTCCCGCTCCTGGCCGCGGTCTATACCGGCCTCAAGGCCTACGAGGCCCGCCGGGCGCGGGAGGCGGCCTGAGCCGCGCCCCGCGCGGACGCTTCAGTAGCGGCCGGGCGGCGGCGGGGGCGGGTTGCCGTATTCGAGCTGCGTCTTGGCATCGACCCGCGGACGCGGCACCGGCGTCAGCTCAGGCTGGGCGGCGGGCGCGCTCGCGCAGGCGGCGAGTGAGGCGGTGACCAGGGCCGCGAGGGCGACGCGAACGGTGGACGTCATGGGCTGGGGTACTCCCGGGATGCGCCCGCCATCGGACCGGTCTGGTCCGGCGGGGGCGGATGCCATACGACACGCGGCGGCCCGCACGGCGGACCGCCCGCAGCACGGTCTGCGCCGCGAAGGTGCAGGAAGCTCGGCCGTAACGTGGCGGCATCGTGGGCCAAGCGTGGCCGTTTCACGTCGTCATTGACGCATTCCGAAGGATCCGAACTCTGACCCCCGCCGCTCGCTGCTCCGCCGCCATCGAAGTCCTCACCGATATCGCCGAGCGGCGTCGGCCGGCCGCCGACGCCCTCAAGGACTGGGGTCTCGCCCACCGCTTCGCCGGCTCGGGCGACCGCGCGGGCATCGCCAGCCTCGTCTACGACGCCCTGCGGCGGCGGGCGTCGGCGGCCTGGATCATGGGCGCGGACACGCCGCGCGCCGTCCTCATCGGCACACTGCGCCTGCAGCAGGGGCTCGCGGCGGCTTCGGTCGCGGCCCTGTTCACCGGCGAGCGCTTCGCGCCGGCTTCCCTCAGCGACGACGAGCGCGCGCGCCTCGACGGCGGGACGCTGCAGGACGCGCCGCCGGAGGTGGCGGGTGACGCGCCGGCCTTCGTGCTCGCGGACCTCGCGGCTACGCTCGGCGACGACCTCGTCCCGGAGCTGAAGGCGCTGGCGCGGCGCGCGCCCCTCGATATCCGCGTGAACGCCCTGCGCGGCGACCGCGACGCGATCCTGCCGGCGCTCGCGGCCTACGACACCGCGCCGACACCGCACGCGCCGGCGGGCCTGCGCGTCCCGATCGGCGCCGACGGGCGCGGTCCGGCGCTCCACGTCGAGGCCGAGTTCCTGGAGGGCTGGTACGAGATCCAGGACGAGGGCTCGCAGCTCGCCGCGCTCCTCGCCGCGCCGCGCGCCGGCGAGACCATCGTCGACCTCTGTGCGGGCGGCGGCGGCAAGACCCTGGCCCTCGCGGCGGAGACGGGCAACGGCGCCCGCCTGATCGCCACCGACGGCGATCCGCGCCGGCTCGCGCCGATCCACGAGCGCCTGCGCCGGTCCGGTGCGCTGGCCGAGGTGCGAACCCCGCGCAGCGGCAAGGCGCGCGCCGACGTCCTGGAGGATCTCGACGGCAAGGTCGACCGGGTGGTGGTCGACGCGCCCTGCACCGGGTCCGGCACGTGGCGCCGGAATCCGGATGCCAAATGGCGGCTGCGGCCCGGAAGTCTCGCGCTGCGGACCGCCGAACAGGCCCAGGTGCTCGATCGGGCGGCGCGGCTCGTCAGGCCCGGCGGCCGGATCGTCTACGTCACCTGCTCGCTGCTCTCGGCGGAGAACGACGCCGCCGTCTCCGGCCTCCTGTCGGGCTGGCGCGGCCGCTTCGACGTCGTCCCCGCGGACGAGGTGCTGGCAACAGGGCCGGATTCGCTCCGGTCAGCCGTGCGGAAGACGGCCCACGGGATCCAGATGAGCCCGCTGCGGACTGGGACTGACGGCTTCTACGTCGCCGTCATCGCGCGAAAGAGCTGAGGCGCGCCGCCGCGACGGAACCCGCCTCGCGACCTTGGGCGTTGCCCCCGCGCTCCCGCGCTCCCGCGGGAGCCGGGCTCGCCGGGGGGCGGTCCCGCGCGCGGCCTCACCCGGGAGATGCCTTTGCGCCTCGACCGCCGTCTCCTGCTCGCCGGTCTCGGAAGCGTCCTCGGGCTGCGCAACGCCCGGGCGAAAGGGCCGGCGGAGACGGCACCGCAGCCCGCGCCGCACGAGTCGATCCGGGCTCTGCCGCGCTCGCTGCCCGGCGCGGATCTGCAGGTGATCGAGCTGTGGCCCGGCGCGCCGCCGGGCGGCGGTGACGGGCCGAACCCGGACGGCTACCGCTACGTCGAGGGGACCTTCGGCGACGTCACCCGGGTCGCGCAGCCCTGTCTGCTGGTCATGCGTCCGGCCAACCCGAACGGCGCCGCGATGATCGTCGCGGCGGGCGGCGGCTACGAATTCATCGCCCTCGGCAACGAGGGCGTCCCGGTCGGCCGCGTCCTGAACGCCGCCGGCATCACGGTCTTCCTCCTCGTCTACCGCCTGCCCGCGGAGGGCTGGGGCTCGGGGCCGGACGCGCCGCGGCAGGACGCGCAGCGCGCCCTCCGGCTGGTCCGGGCGCGCGGCGCTGAGTTCGGCATCGATCCCGCGCGGGTCGGCGTCCTCGGCTTCTCGGCGGGCGGCCACCTGATGGGCGAGACCGCCGTCGGGAGCGCCCGGGACCTGTACGCGGGCGTCGACACCGCCGACGCTCAGCCGATCCGGCCGGCGCTGGCCGGTCTGATCTACCCCGTCATCACCATGCGCAAGCCGTTCGACCGGACCGCGACCCGCCGCATCCTGGTCGGCGACGAGGTCACCCCCGACGAGATGAAGACCTACTCGGTGGATCTGCAGGTCGGGCCGGAGACGCCGCCGACCTTCCTGGTCCAGGCGATCGACGACCCCGTCGCCGTTGCCGACCATCCGCTGCTGATGTTCTCCGCACTGCGGAAGGCGCGCGTACCGGCCGAGCTGCACCTGTTCGAGCGCGGCGGCCACGGCTTCGGCCTCGGCGCGCCCGGGACACCGGTGGCGGCGTGGCCGGGCCTGTTCCTGGCCTGGATCCGCCTGCACGGTTTCCTGCGCGCCTGACCGCTCACTCCCCCCGCGTCTGCAGGCGATGCAGCTTGGCGACCTTCGGCCGGCTGGTCCGGAACTGGCCGCGCTCCACCGCGACGAAGACCACGATCGCGATGGCGACCGTCGTGAGCCACCAGACGGCAGTCAGCCCGACGCTCAGGCAGGCCACCGTGAAGGCGGCGGCGAAGCAGCCCATCGCGCCGGGAACGAGGGCCGGGCCGTCCCGGCCGGCCCGCCGGATCGAGGCGTAGAGGGCGAAGGCGGCGGCGAGGGCGCCGACGATGCCGAGCTCGTACCAGAACTCGAAGAGCGCCGTGGTCGGTGCGTTGGCCGGCAGGAGGCCGACCAGGCGTCCGCGCAGGGCCGTCTCGAAGCCGTGCCCGGTGATCAGCCGCACCGGATCGGAGGTCACGACCTTCTGCCAGCTCTTCAGCGACAGCACCGCGGGTGCGACCGGCCCGAAGAGAGCGGCGCCAACCGGCCGCGCCAGGAAGGGGAGCAACGGCGCCGCCGCCAGCAGGGCGGCCGAGAGGAGAGCGGTGAGCGTCACCCCGAGCCTCGGCCGGTAGCTCGTCACCGCGAAGGCGACGGCGCCGACCGACAGGGCGGCGATCTGCGTCCCGTCCGGCTGGACCGTGAGCGCCAGGGCGACGAGCAGCGCGAGGCCCAGCGCCTCCCGGTCGCGGCGGCGGGACCGCAGCCACGCGAGGGCCGGCCAGAGCAGCAGGATGAGCAGGACGAGGCCGCGATCGAGGGCCCCGTCATCCTCGACGCCGGGCGGCGCGATGTGGGCGCCGAACAGCCCGAGCATGATCGCGACGATCGCGCCCGCCACGACACCGAGCGGCAGGAGGTAGAGGTTGGCCGAGCGCATCCTGTCGGGGAGGGCGAGGTAGCCCAGGAGGGCGAGGCCGATGGTTGCGCCGAGATTGGCCAGCCGCTCCAGCGCCGGCCCGAGGAAGGGCGTCCAGGTCAGCGACAGCGCCGACCACAGCACGACCAGCATGCCCGCCAGGAAGGCCGGAGCCGTCAGGAGGCGATAGGTCGCCGGACGGACCGGACGCTGGCGCCGGTCGATGACGCTGGCGATGATCAGGAGGATCACGGCGATCGGCGCGAGGATCACCGAGGCGCGTCGTGCGACCTGCGCGAGGACGGGGAGAACCACGAAGAGGCCGAAGAAGCCGATACGCCGCAGCAGCGCGGCGGCGTCGAGCGCCGGATCGATGGTGGTGGAGTTCGACGCGCGCGGCATCTTGCGCCTTCTCCCGGACCGGGACGGCCGGATCCCTGCTCGATACGCAAGGCTCGCGCAAGCTGCTGTAGACGTTGCGCCACAGTCTGGCCCGCGCGAACCGCGCTCACGCGACGGTCGCGGTCTCCCGCGGGCGCCGGCGCACGGCCCGGCGGCCGACATCCGACGCGACGCGCCAGCCGCCCCACGCGACGAAGAACCCGATCAGACCCGCGGCCAAGCCGTCGGCGCTCGTGGGCACGGCCGGGCTGAAGTCGTGATAGGCGGCCTCGGCCACCGGCACGTCGGGATCGCGGAGCATCGCCACCACGCGCCCGAGTGGGCTCGTCGCCGCACTCAGGGCCTGCTGCTGGGCGCTCAGGCGGGCGAGACGGGCGATGTCGGCCCGGGCGGCCTCGCCGCGGCGGGCGACGAGTTGGTCCGGGTTGGCGCGCAGCCGGTCGACGGCGCCCTCGCGCGTCGTCCCGGACGCCTGCGCGTCGGATTCGAGGACCGCCACCTGCCGACGGAGCTCGTCCGCGGCGCCCCCGAGGCGCTGCGCGTATTGCTGCGCGAACTCCGGGGCCTGCGCGGCGACCACGCCTCCGAGCAGGCCGAGGGCGAGGCCGAAGGTGCGGAACACGCGAAACATGCCTTGCCTCCGGCGGGGGAAACGACCCCCGACAAAGAGCATGCGCGGGGCGGTGGTTCCAGCCGCGGGTGCGACGACCCCTGACCCGGGGTCTCAGCCCGGCAGCGTGAGGAGGCCGGCCTTGCCGTCGGCGCAGCCGAACAGCAGGCGGCCGCCGCGCGCGTCCCAGCCGAGCGCCGTGACGCCGCTCCCCTGGACGGCCGGTCGCACCAGCAACTCGGCCGCGTCGGTGAAGCGGACGAGCAGGATGCAGCCGTCCTCGTAGCCCATGGCCAGGACCGGCGCCTTCGGGTGGAACGCCACGCGGGAGACACGGGCCGGGCGGACGCCGCATTCCCGCGGGGCCTTGCCGGTCGGACCTTCCTTGGAATCGAAGGGCCACACGATCGCCGCCTCGGCCCCGCTGGTGGCGAGCCAGTTCCCGTCGAACGACCACGACATCGAGCGGACCTTGCCGGGATAGCCCGACATCCGCATGTGCCCGCGATCCGGCTGGAGGCGCCAGCCGTGCAGGCTGTTCTCCTGCATGGTCGACACCACGAAGCGCCCGTCCGGCGACCACGTGACGTCGATATGCGAGCCCTTCCAGGTGATCACCTCGGCCGGCGTCTCCAGATTGGGGTACCAGAGGCTCACGCCGTTGTAGTGGGCGACGCCGAGCCGGTAGCCCTTGGGCGCGAAGACGAGGCCGCGGGCGGAGGACGGCGCCTCGAAGGTCTTCTCGCGGCCCTTCGCGTCGCGGGCCACGACGGTCCGGCCGGCCGACCACGCCACCGCGCCGTCGGGATGGGCGGCGAGCGCGTCGATCCAGGCGCCGCCCTTGGCGAGGCCGAGCTGCTCCGTCGCGCCGTCGGCGCGGATCGCCACCACGCGGCCGTCGTCGCCCCCGGTGAGCAGCCGGTCGACTCCGCCGGCCGCGACGAGGATCCCGCTGTCGGGATGGGCGGCGACGCGGGCGATCCCGTCCTCCCGCACCAGCGCGACCGTGCCGTCGCTGAGCGCCAGGGCCGGCACGTCCTTCAGGAAATGCGCGGCGAGCACGTGCTCGCCGGGCTCCAGCGCGGCGACGTGACTGGTGAGGGACGGGTTGCTGACGGGGCTGCTCATGTCGGGGGGACATTTGCGGCCGGCGGCGCGGTGCGCAAGACCAGGAAGGCGGTAATCAACGCCAGGCCACCCGAGATCGCCGCCGGGGCGATCAGCGCGTAGAGACCGAATTCCTGATAGGCCCGCGCGCCCAGGTAGGCGCCGAACAGCAGCGAGATCCAGACGGAGGCGTCGCCGAGCCAGCCGAGCGGATCTCCGGTGCGGGTCAGGGCCTGCGCGATCTTCTGGCCGAGGCTGAACAGCGCGCCGGTGACGAAGGTGGTGCCGGCCCGGAAGCCCTTCACCTGCGCCAGGACCGCGTTCTGGGATCCCATCGCCAAGGCGACGAAGAAGGCCGCGACGCCGAGTTCGGGCGACTGGAGGCCGAGCCCCAGACCGGCGAGGATCAGGAGCGACTCGTAGGCGAGGACCGCCGGCGTCGCCCATCGCGGCGGCACCAGGATCGCCAGCCCGCTCCCGAGGACCGATCCCGTCAGGAACGCCAGGATCAGGATCGCCGGGAGGATCATGTGGTGCAGCTCGACCTGGGCGCCGAGAACGGCGAGCTGCGTGGTGTTGCCGCTCATGAAGGATGTGTAGAGGCCGCCGAGCCGTACGAAGCCGAGGGCGTCGACGTAGCCGGCCATACCGGTGAGGAGCAGGCCGACGCCCAACTGAGCCGGGCGGTTCACGGTTCGGACCCGCGGTCGCAGATCGGTAACGCTCTGTTAACCATTCGGACGCCTTCGTTCAGGGGTGACGGGCCGCGGTTAACGCGCCGCTCACCAAACCCGAGCAATTCGATGCAAACACGGTGAACGCCGCGTCGGAAGGGGTCGTTGCCCCAGCGATCCGGCTCGGGAACACCGTGCCCCCGCCGGGTGAGTGGGAGTTGCGTCATGGTTCCGTTCGCCGCCGCGTTCGTCTGCCCGACCCTGCCCGTCCCGGACCGGGGCGCCGCCACGATACTGGTCGTCGAGGATGAGCCGACCGTGTGCGAGCTGGCCGCCGAGGCGCTCCTCGAAGAGGGCTACCGGGTGCTCACCGCCGCGGATGCCTGGGAAGCCGAGGCGATCCTGGCCCGGGAGAGCGTCGACCTGCTCTTCACCGATATCGATCTGGCCCGCAACACGGACGGCCTGTCGCTCGCCCGGTGCGCCCGCCGGCTCTCGCCCGACCTCCCGGTCGTCTACACCTCCGGGGGCCGGGCTTCCCTGGCGGGCTGCGAGGCCGTTCCGGGCTCGGTCTTCGTGCCGAAGCCCTACCGTCCGAGCCAACTCGTGGCGCTGACGCAGGATGTCCTGCGCGCCACGCCCCTGCACACCCTCTGAACTGGATCTTCGAGGATCACCGCCATGTGGCGCTCTCTTCCCGCACTCGGCCTCGCACTCGCCGCCGCGCTCGCCGCATCGCCGGCCGGGGCCGCCTGCGACGTTAAGGGCGCGCAGATCGAGGAGGCGATCGCCAAGAAGAGCGAGCTGCGCGAGGACGCCAACGCCCAGCTGGTGCGCGATCTGCGGACCCTGCGCGACGCCGCGATCGTCCTCGAGAGCTACAAGTTCCCCGGCGAGTGCGAGGTCCTGCTGGGGATCGTGCGCTCCCTGCTGGCCAATCCGGGCAAGACCATCGAGCAGAGCGGCGACACCGACGAGGAGAAGGCCGAGGACCTGATCGAGGCGCGCGAGCCCAAGGCCGCGGCGGGCGAGCCCAAGGCCGCGCCGGGCGGGCCGAAGGCGAAATAGCGCCTCGCCGTCCGGGCCGCCGCGCCGCCTCAGCGCTCCTCGCCGGCACTGGCCCCAATCTTGGCGCGTGCCAGGGCGCGGCTGAGCTTGGCGGCGATCTGCGCGCGCAGCATCTCCGCCATCTCGATATCCACGAGGCGCCAGCTCAGGCCGCGCAGCCGCAGCCGAATCCGCGTGCGCTCGGCGCGAGACCCTTCCGGCGGGATCGGGATCACGACCGCGCGGAAGCCGCGCATCTCCAGGGCCGCGTAGTACGGCATGAGCCGCCCGAGGCCGCGGATGACCAGCCCCTCCGGTCGTGTGCCGGCCGGGCGCTCGAGGTCGAGCTTGTCGGGCCAGCCATTGGCCAACAGGTCCATCACCGTCTCCGGCGTCACCATCGTCTCGGCGAGCGCCAGGGCGAGGCCGTAGGCGGCGTCGTTGAGACGCTGGCGGTCGCGGGGCTCGAGGTCAGGATCGGTCTCGGACGCCGCGCGCATCGCGGCGGTGATCTGCCGGACGAGCGACAGGCGCAGCGTCCGGAAGTTCACGTGGCTCTCGACATAGGCGGCATCGTGCCGGCGCACCGCCTGCGCCAGGTCGTAGAGCGACCAGAGCGGGCTCATCGTGAAGGCGAGCCACGCCAGGGCGAGGGCGACCGGGACCGCGAGCCAGCGCACGGCCTCAGCGCCCCGTCCGCGCGGTCATGACCGCGCCGCCCATCGATCGAGGCCGGCGAAGGCGGCGACGACGCGCTCGTAGACCGGCCGCTTGAAGGGAACGATCAGGTCCGGAAGCTCGGAAAATCGCGCCCACCGCCAGGCGTCGAACTCCGCCTTGTGGGCGCCGCCGCCGGGCCGGAGCACGTCGATCAGATCCTCGCTGCCGACGAAGCCGTAGGCGAACCATTTCTGCGTCTGTCCGCGGTAGCGGCCCTTCCAAGCCTGCTTCATCACCGCCGGCGGCAGATCGTAGGGGAGCCAGTCCGGAATCTCGGCCAGGAGCTTCACGGCCTCGGGCGGAACGTTGGTTTCCTCGTAGAGTTCGCGGCGGGCGGCGGCCTCCGCGTCCTCGCCGGGATCGATGCCGCCCTGCGGCATCTGCCACATGTGCGGACCGTCGACGTGCTCGGGACCGGCATCCTTTCTGCGACGCCCGACGAAGACGCCGCCGGACGGCGCGATCAGGGCGATGCCCACGCAGGGGCGGTAGGGCAGGGCGATGCCCGGGTCGGAATCCGTTACCATCGCGGCGACCATAGGTCAGGGGGAGGCGAGGCGGCAACGTCGACCAAGTCTTCACCGGCCCGGAAGGCGCCGGATCTACTTGCGCTGACTTTGGACACGGACACGCTCAATCGGCAGTCGAGACCCGCTTGTCGCGGGCGCCCCGCAGCGCCACGCTCGCCGGCACGAGGCGCAGCCCGCGCGAGTCGATCTCCTTGGCCCAGCGCGCGATCCGATCGATGCTCAGCGGTGTCCCGGTCGCCGAGACCAGGGCGAAGCCGTTGGCGCGGGCCCGGGCTTCGGCCTGGGCGAGCGCGGCGTCGATCGCGTCGGCGCGCGGCGTGGCGTCGAGGACGATCTCGGCACGGGCCACCGGCGTCTTGCCCTTGTTGGCGGGCGCCGCCGCGGGTTTCGGGGCCGTGCCGTCATCGAGGAACCCGAGACCGCGGGCGCCGATCTCGCGCAGGACCGGCTCGAAAGCCGCGTCGGCCATCAGCTTGGAGCCCATGAAGTTCACCGCGCCGACGTAGCCCGGGAAGCGGCTCATCGCCCAGGCGAGGCGGTCCGCGTTCTCCGGTCCCCGCAGCGCGGTCAGCAGCGTCTGCGGACCCGGATCGCTGTCGGGATAGTCGAAGGGTTCCATCGGGAGTTGCAGGAAGATCTCGTGGCCGGCGTCCCGCGCGCGCGCCGCGGCACGCTCGGCCTCGCCCCCGTAGGGCAGGAAGGCGAGGCTCACGGCGGCGGGCAGGCGCGCGGTGGCGCCCGCGGTCGCGGCCTGACCGACGCCGAGACCGGTCACCACGATCGCGACGCGCGGCCCGCTGCCGGCCTCCTCGGTCCGGGCGTAGACGTCGAGGGCGCGGATGCGGCCCTCGCCGAGCTTCGGCATGAGACCGTGGCGGCCCGCCTCGCTGATCCGCGGGTCGGGGGCCTGGGCGAGACGGGGGGCGCTCGGCGGCGGCACGCGGATCACCACCGCCTCGCTCGGCCCGCTGCCGGCAGGGCGCACGACCGTCACGCCGGACGCGGTCTCGACCTCCTCGGCGCTGCGCTGGAGGGGCGCCGTTCCCGGCGCCGTCGTGATGACCTGGGGCTGCTGGGCGACGGGGGCCTGTGCGGCCGGACGGGCCGCGGGTTCGCGCGTCGCGATCGCCACCTGGACCCGGGGTTCACCGCCCTGGGGGTCGCCCAGCGCGAGCACGAGGCCGGCCGCCACCGCGAAGCCGGCCGCGAGCGCCGCGGCCGCGACCCGGGGCCTGCGGGCAGCCGCGATCAGCCGTCCGATCCGGCCTGCGGGCTGCGCCGGCGCCGCCTCCGGCACCCCGAGGGGGCGCGTGAGGATATCGTCGGTGGACTCGGTCAAGCGGCTCTCGATACGGGATCGCGGTTCCTGCGCCGGTCGGCGCGGTCCCAACCCTCGCATCCATTGCGGCCGGGTATGGTTAACGTTCCGCTAACGCCCGGTCCCAGAACGGGAAATCCCGCCCGGCGGGTGGCCGGACGGGATCGGATCAGAGGGGCGCGGGGTTGCCGAACGATCAGTTCGGCAGGCTCGGCTTCTGCTGCTGCGCGGGCGTGCCGTTGGCGGCGCCCTTCTGGATGCCGTGGAGGAAGTCCACGGCCGAGATCAGCTGCTTGTCCTTGGCCGGATCCGGCGGGACGTAGGCGGAGGATCCGCCGCGCTCGTCGGTGTCCTTCTGCTTCAGGTGGCCCTTCAGCCCGGCCTCACCCTTGGTCTCGTCCTTGCCCTTGAGCTCGTCCGGCACGTCCTGCGTGACCTCGACGTCCGGCTCGATGCCCTTGGCCTGGATCGAGCGGCCCGACGGCGTGTAGTAGCGCGCCGTGGTGAGCCGGAGGGCGCCGGAGCCGCCGAGGGGGATGATGGACTGGACCGAGCCCTTGCCGAAGGAGCGCGTGCCCATGATGGTCGCGCGCTTGTGATCCTGGAGGGCGCCGGCCACGATCTCGGAGGCCGAGGCGGAACCGCCGTTGACCAGCACCACGATCGGCTTGCCCTTGGTCAGGTCGCCGGCCTTGGCCGAGAACCGCTGCGTCTCGTCCGGGTTGCGGCCGCGGGTGGAGACGATCTCGCCGCGATCGAGGAAGGCGTCGGAGACCATCACGGCCTGATCGAGCAGCCCGCCCGGGTTGTTGCGCAGGTCGACGATGTAGCCCTTGATCTTGTCGGCACCGATCTCGCCCGTGAGCTTGTCGATGGCGGCGCGCATTCCGTCGAAGGTCTGCTCGTTGAACTGGGTCAGGCGGATGTAGGCGACGTCGCCGCCCTCGATCTTCGAGCGCACCGGCTTGATCTTGATCACGTCGCGGGTGAGCGTGACGTCGATCGGGTCCTTCGACTCCTTGCGGCTGATCTTGAGCTTGACGCTCGAGTTGACCGGGCCGCGCATCTTGTCGACCGCCTGGTTCAGGGTGAGGCCCTGGACCTGGTCGTCATCGATCTGCGTGATGATGTCGTTCGCGAGCAGGCCCGCCTTCGCCGCCGGGGTGTCGTCGATCGGCGTGACGACCTTGATCAGGCCGTCCTCCATCGTGACCTCGATGCCGAGGCCGCCGAACTCGCCGCGGGTGGTGGTCTGCATGTCGCGGAACGCCTTGGCGTCCATGTAGCTCGAGTGCGGGTCGAGCGACGTCAGCATGCCGTTGACGGCCGCCTCGATCATCTTCGACTCGTCCGGCTTCTCGACGTAGTCGGTGCGGACCTTCTCGAAGACGTCGCCGAACAGGCTGAGCTGGCGGTAGGTCTCGGCCGAGGCGGCCACGGCCCGCGGACCCGACAGGAAGTCGGTCTGGGTCGCCACCATGGACGTTCCGGCACCGAGGAAGGCGCCGAGCATGATCAGGGAAGTCTTGCGCATCAGCCGCGAACCTTCTCGCCAAGTACCGTATTATTCGGGCTCTTCGCCCACCACGGCTCCGGATCGATGGAGCCGCCGTCCTTCTTGAACTCGACGTAGAGCGTGGGATCACCCTCGGACCCGCCGGGACCCGCACCCCTGTCGCCCATGCTGCCGACCGGTTCGCCCGCGAGCACGAACTGACCGACCTCGACGCTGATCCGGTCCATTCCCGCGAGCAGAAGATAGTAGCCGTCGCCCGCGTTGATGATCAAGAGTTGGCCATAGGACCGAAACGGCCCGGCGAACTGCACCCACCCGTCGGCCGGGGACGAGACCGACGCCTTCGGGCGGGTCGTGAACGACACGCCGCGGGTCGTCCCGCCGTTGCCGTCGGGCTGATTGAAGCCGCGTGCGACGCGTCCGCTCACCGGCCGCGGCACTTCGCCCCGCGCCTCGGCGAAATGCACTTTGGGCGCGAGCCGCGCCGGATCGCGGAAGCCGGCCGCGGCGAACCGCTCCTGCGTGATGCGCACCTCGCGCTCCGCGGCAGCCTTGGCCTCCTCGGCGGAGCGCTTCGCCGCGGCGACCTCCGCCTCCGTGCGGTCGAGCAGGTCCTTCAGGTTCTTGGCCTGCGCGCCGAGCTCGGTGGCGCGGCGCCGCTCGGCCGTGAGGCCGCTCTCCACCTCCGCCTGCCGCGCGCGCCGGGCGGCGACCAGGGCCTGCAGGCGCTGCTGCTCGCGCGCCCAGCCGGCGAGGTCGTTCGAGAGGCCTTCCTTGTCCTGCGCGATCAAACCGCGCAGCCTGATCATTTCCGCGAGATCGGCCGCGAGCGTGTCCACCTCGCCCCGCAGTTCCGGCACCACGGCACCGAGCAGCATCGAGGTCCGGATCGCGGCCAGCACGTCCTCGGGGCTCACCAGCACCGCCGGCGGCGGGCGGCGGCCCATCCGCTGGAGCGCCGCCAGGATCTCGGCGACGATGCCGCGCCGACCCTGAAGCGAGTGCCGGATCGCGGCCTCGCTCTCGCTCATCGCCTTCAGGCGCTCCTCCAGGCGGCTGAGGCGGTCTTCCGTCGCCTGCGCCTGACGATTCGCGTCGAGGAGGGCGGTGTCGAGCTTCGCGCGGTCGGACCCGATCGCCGCGATCTCGGATTCGAACTGCGCGCGCTGCCCCGCGCTGGCGGCGAGGGCGTCCTGCACGCGCTTCAGGTTCTCGGCCCGGCGCTCCCGCTCCTCGTTGGCCCGCTGGATCGCCTCGGGATCCGTGGGCTTCGGGGTCTCGGCGCGCGCGGCGACAGTGATCGACAGCGCGGCCAGCAGGGCGAGTGCCGCGCGCGCGCGCCGCGACCCAGGCTTCGACTCGGGCTCGGACATCCTCACGGCCGCTCAGCCCGCCTCACCGCGATGGTACGGGTGACCGGCCAGGATGGTGAGGCTGCGATAGAGTTGTTCGAGGGCGAGCACGCGAACGAGTCCGTGGGGCAGGGTGGCGGCCCCGAACGACAGGATCAGCTCCGCGCGCGTCCGAATTGAGGCGTCCAGCCCGTCCGGGCCGCCGATCACCACGACCAGGGCCGGCCGTGCCGCGTCGCGCCAGGCGGCGACGCGCTCGGCCATGGCCTCGCTGGCGAGATCGGCCCGACCGCGCTCGTCATAGGCGACGAGGACACCGCCCGCGGGCAGATGGGTCGCGAGCGCCGCCGCCTCCTCGACGCACCGGTCCGGGGCCCGACGGGCGCGGGATTCCGGGATCTCGACGCTGTCGCAGGACGGGAAGCCGAGGCCGCGTCCGAGTTGCGCGGCGCGGTCGCGATATCGTGACGCGAGTTCGCGCTCCGGCCCGGCCTTCAGCCGTCCGACCGCGGCCAGGACCAGGCGCACGGATTCGGATCCGGCCTAGCCGGCCGCGATCCCGACGGGGCGGTCGGCGCCCCACATCTTCTCGAGATTGTAGAAGCCGCGGACCTCGGGGCGGAAGATGTGCACCAGCACGTCGCCGGCGTCGATCAGCACCCAGTCGCAGGCCGGCATGCCCTCGACCCGGGCGTTCCCGTAGCCACGATTCTTCATCTCCTGGATGATCTTGTCGGCGATCGAGCCGACGTGACGCTGCGAGCGACCCGACGTGATGATCATCGTGTCGGCGAGCGAGGTCTTACCGGCCAGATCGATCGCGATCGTCTCCTCGGCCTTCATGTCGTCGAGGCATTCGAGGGCGAGCGCCTTCAGGTCGTCCGAGCGCGCCTGACCGGCTTCGACCGGGGCCTGGACGGGGGTGCGGATCGTCTCCGTGTGACTGGTTTCGGGCAGAGTCCTGGTTCCTCGTTCTGCCGCACGGCGACGTCGGGCCTTGCGGGATCAGGTGAAATTGGCGGTATCGGGCCGCGATTGCAACCGCGCAGACTTCGGCGGCGCCGTCCCCCGACCCGTGCGCGCGCGGATCTGCGTGGACGACAGGGTCGAGCGCGGCCCGTGCAGGAACATCCAGGCCGGCGGCGACCGCAGCGCGAGCGTCGACGCCGCCGCCTCGGGGACCCGGGCACCGGCCAGGCGTCGGGCCGCGCGGGCACTCAGCGGCGTCATGGTGAAGCCGGGCCGGTCGATGACGGCGATCGGCACGAGGCGGGCGATCTCGGCGAAGCCCTTCCAGCGATGGAAGGTCCCGAGGGAATCGGCTCCCATGACCCAGACGAAGTGAACGCCTGGGCACCGGCGCGTGAGGAAGCGCAGCGTCTGCACCGTGAAGCGGACGCCGAGCGCAGCCTCGATCCCGGTCACGGCGATCCGCGGGTGCCGGGCGATCTGGCGCGCCTGGGCGCATCGCGCCGCGACGGAGGGGAGGGCGCTCCGGCTCTTGAGCGGGTTCCCCGGGCTCACCAGCCACCAGACCCGGTCGAGCCCGAGCCGACGCAGCGCCGAGAGCGTCACGTGCCGGTGGCCCAGATGGGCGGGGTTGAAGGATCCGCCGTAGAGGCCGATCCGCATGCCGGGAGCGCTCGGCGGCAGGGTCAGCCGCACGCCGAACCGTCAATGTGCGTCACGGACGGATCTGGCCGCTGCCGTGGACCCGGTACTTGAATGTGGTCAGCTGCTCGACGCCCACCGGCCCGCGCGCGTGCATCCGGCCGGTGGCGATGCCGATCTCGGCCCCGAAGCCGAACTCGCCGCCGTCTGCGAACTGCGTGGAGGCGTTGTGCGTCACGATTGCCGAGTCGACCTCGGCCAGGAAGCGCGTCGCCTCGGCGTCGTTCTCGGTGATGATCGCGTCGGTGTGATGCGAGCCGTAGGTCTCGATGTGCTCGATGGCGGCCTCGATCCCGTCGACCACCCGCACCGCGATGATCGCGTCGAGGTACTCGGTGTGCCAGTCCTGCTCGGAAGCGTCCGTCACCCGGGGATCGACCGCGCGGGTCGCGGCATCGCCCCGGACGGCGCAGCCGGCGTCGAGCAGGGCCTGAACCAGCGGCGCGAGATGCGTCGCCGCGCAGGCGCGGTCGACCAGCAGGGTCTCGGCTGCGCCGCAGACGCTGGTGCGGCGCATCTTGCTGTTGAGCAGCACGCTGCGGGCCATGTCGAGGTCCGCCGCCGCGGCGATGTAGACGTGGTTGATACCGTCGAGATGCGCGAAGACCGGGACGCGCGCCTCGGCCTGGACGCGCTCCACGAGGCCGCGGCCGCCGCGCGGGACGATCACGTCGACGCAGCCGTCGAGGCCCGCGAGCATCAGCCCGACCGCGGCGCGGTCGCGGGTCGGCACGAGCTGGATCGCGTCCTCCGGCAGGCCCGCATCGGCGAGCCCGCGGCTCATGGCCTTCGCGATCGCCATCGCGCTGCGATGGCTGTCCGAGCCGGCCCGGAGGATCGCGGCGTTGCCGGCCTTGAGGCAGAGCGCGCCGGCATCCGCCGTCACGTTGGGGCGCGCCTCGAAGATGACGCCGACGACGCCGAGCGGCACCGCGATGCGCTCGATCAGGAGGCCGTTCGGCCGCTCGATCGCGGCGAGCTGGCGCCCGACCGGGTCGGCGAGCGACCCGACCTTCTCGACCGCGTCCGCGATGGCCGCGAGGCGCCCGGGGTCGAGCGTCAGACGGTCGATCAGCGCGGCGGTCTGGCCCGCGCTCCGGGCGGCGGCCACGTCCCGGGCGTTCTCGCCCAGGATCTCGTCGCGGCTCGCGCGGATCTGCTCGGCGATCAGCTTGAGCGCGACGTCCTTCGTCCGCGCCGAGGCCAGCGCCATGCGCCGCGCCGCCGCCCGGGCGCGGCGGCCGATCGCCGCCATCTGCTCCGGAAGGGCGTCGGCCTCGGCGAAGTCCGATCTCAGGTTCAGGACGGGCACGCTGGCGTCCTCGGTTGTCGACGGCCGCGCGCGGCCCGGACGGGGGAGAGCGCCGTATTTGCACATCGCGCGCCGTCCCGACAAGAGTGCCGGACCGGGAACGGTGGCGATCATCGAGACAAAAATTGTAAATAGATTAGCTTGTGTCGACGATTTCTAGAATAGTGCCAAGTCATCGCGGTGCACCATCCAGGCGCGACCGGGATAGTTGAGCAGTTCCGGAATGCGCGCGCTCGGATGACCGATGATCAGCGCGGCCTCGGCGCTGTCATAGGCCACCAGACCGCGGCCGAGGATCCGGCCTTCTGGATCGCGGATCATCACGGCGTCGCCGCGGGAGAAGCTGCCCTCGATCGCGCGCACGCCCACGGGAAGCAGGCTGGCCCCGCTCCGGAGCGCCTGCTCGGCGCCCGCGTCGATCGTCAGGGTGCCGCGCGGCTCCAGCGAGCCGGCGATCCAGGTCTTCCGGGCGGCCGTGGGCGTGGACCCCGATAGGAACCACGTGCAGCGCGCGCCGTCCCGCACGGCCTTCAGCGGGTTCTTCCCGCGCCCGTCCGCGATGACCAGGTGCGTGCCGCCCGAGGCCGCGATCTTGGCGGCCTCGACCTTGGTGCGCATGCCGCCCCGCGACAGCTCGGAGGCCGGGCCGCCGGCCATCGCCTCGATCTCGGGAGTGATCCGGTCGACCACAGCGAGGTGGCGGGCCTCCGGATCGCTCTGGGGCGGCGCCGTGTAGAGGCCGTCGATGTCCGAGAACAGCACCAGCACGTCGGCGTCGATCATGGTGGCGACCCGGGCGGCGAGCCGGTCGTTGTCGCCGTAGCGGATCTCCGAGGTCGCCACCGTGTCGTTCTCGTTCACGACCGGCACCGCGCGCATCTCCAGGAGCTTCAGCACGGTGGCGCGGGCGTTGAGGTAACGGCGGCGCTCCTCGGTATCCTGCGGCGTCACGAGGATCTGGCCGGCGACGATGCCGTGATGGCCCAGCGCCTCGGCCCAGTGGCGCGCCAGCGTGATCTGCCCCACCGAGGCCGCGCCCTGGCTCTCCTCCAGGCGCAGGACGCCGGGCGGCAGGCCCAGCACCGTTCGGCCGAGGGCGATGCTGCCTGAGGACACGACCAGGACGTCGACGCCGCGCCCGTGCAGCTCCGCGATGTCCTCGGCCAGCGCGGCGAGCCAGGCGTGGCGCAGGCGGCCGGCACTGCGGTCGACCAGCAGGGCCGAGCCGACCTTGATGACCACGCGGCGGAATTCTTCGAGGGCAGGGATCATGATTCTTGCGGGACGGCGCGTTCGGGGCGGGTGTGAACCAAGACCCGCCCTTTGAACAGTCGGTCGAGGGCTACGGCTGCCAGGCGGCCGCCGGCTTCCGCTCGGCTTCGGCGCTGGCATCGATCTCGGCCTGAAGCGCGCGTAGCGCCTCGGGAACGCCCTTCCGACTCGCCGAGGACAGGACCAGCGGCGCGCGGCCGGCGGCGCGCTTCAGCTTGGCCACCTGGCTCTTGAGCGTGTCGGCGTCGAGCGCGTCGGTCTTCGAGAGCGCCACGACTTCGGGCTTCTCCGCGAGGCCGTTGCCGTAGGCCTCGATCTCGCCGCGAACCAGCTTGTAGGTCTTGCCCGCATGCTCGCTCGTGCCGTCCACGAGGTGCAGCAGCACCCGGCAGCGCTCGACATGGGCGAGGAACCTGTCGCCGAGGCCGACGCCCTCGTGGGCGCCCTCGATCAGGCCCGGGATGTCGGCGAGCACGAACTCGCGCCCGTCCGAGCGAACCACGCCGAGGCCGGGATGCAGTGTCGTGAACGGGTAGTCGGCGATCTTCGGCTTCGCCGCGGTGACGCTCGCCAGGAAGGTCGACTTGCCGGCATTCGGGAGCCCGACGAGTCCGGCATCGGCGATCAGCTTGAGCCGCAGCCAGATCCACATCTCCTGGCCTTCCAGGCCGGGATTAGCGTGTTTCGGGGCCCGGTTCGTGGAGGTCGTGAAGTAGGCGTTGCCGAAGCCGCCGTTGCCGCCCTTGGCGAGGCGGATCTTCTGGCCGACCTCGGTCAGGTCGGCGAGCAGCGTCTCGCCGTCCTCGGAGAAGATCTGCGTGCCGGCCGGGACCTTCAGGACCGTGTCGGCGCCGTTGGCGCCGTGGCAGTTCGAGCCCATGCCGTGCTCGCCCTTCTTGGCCTTGAAGTGCTGCTGGTAGCGGTAGTCGATCAGGGTGTTGAGACCCTCGACGCACTCCACCCAGACATCGCCGCCGCGGCCGCCGTCACCGCCGTTCGGTCCACCGAACTCGATGAACTTCTCGCGCCGGAACGAGACGCAGCCGGGACCGCCATCACC
Organism: Methylobacterium sp. UNC300MFChir4.1; assembly: GCF_900110155.1. NCBI lineage: Bacteria > Pseudomonadati > Pseudomonadota > Alphaproteobacteria > Hyphomicrobiales > Methylobacteriaceae > Methylobacterium > Methylobacterium sp. UNC300MFChir4.1. The sequence continues at coordinate 141,413 of NZ_FOCS01000002.1, forward strand.
GGAGCGGACATAGACCTTGGCTTCGTCGAGGAACTTCACGACCTGAATCCTTTGTCGGGCGCGGATTCGCGACCCGCACCATCACCCTGTCGGCGGCCGCCGGCCAGTCCGGCGCCGCGGGGCCGCCTCAGGCGGCCCGCGTCATCGCCGGCTCGGACGGCGGAGTCTGCCAGCGCTGCCGGTCGAGGCTGAAGAGATCGACCGGAAGGTCCGCGCCGCGCGCCGGAAAGGGCCGGATCGCGCTGCCGGCCTGCGCGAAGCCGCAGGTCTCCAGCACGCGCCGGGACGCCGGGTTGACCGTGCGGGCCGAGGCGGCGAGTTCCGTCCCGCCCGTATAGGCGAAGAACGCGTGGCACAGGGCCGTCACGGCCTCGGCCATCAGGCCGCTGCCCCAGTAGGGCTGCCCGAGCCAGTAGCCGAGTTCCGGCGGTCCGTCGCTCCGCCCCTCGATGCTGACGACGCCGATGAGGCTGCCCGGCGCCGCCCGCGGCGCGAGGGCGAGCGTGAGCGCCGAACCGGCGGCGTTCCGCGAGCGCGCCTGCAGCAGGAACGCGTCCACCTCCGGGGCCGGGAGCGGGTGCGGCACCCGTGCCAGCATCGCGGCGACCGACGGGTCGCCGGCCAGCTTCAGGATCGCGTCCCTGTCCTTGGCGGTCGGCCAGCGCAGCCACAGCCGCCGCGTCTCGATCCGGAAAACGTCATCACGGGTCAGATCGGGGAACATCGTGCCCTCGCAGGGCGGCGCTCCCGGCTCCGGGGCACCGCCTCAAGACGACGAAGGGGAGGATGGCGTCCCATCCTCCCCGGTGTTCCGTCCGACCTAGCCCGTCAGGGGCTCGGCAACGACGTCTCCGGTCCGGTGTGGGACACCGGGCGGGACGCCAGCTTCGCCACTCAGGGCGCCCGCCTCTTATTCCGCGGCCTCGGCCAGCGGGGTAACACCTACGAAGGCGCGCCCGCGGCGCGTCTCGAAGCGGACATGGCCCGGTACCAGCGCGAAGATCGTGTGGTCCTTACCCATGCCGACATTGGCGCCGGGATGCCATTTGGTGCCGCGCTGACGCACGATGATGTTGCCCGGAATGACGGCCTCCGAGCCGAACTTCTTGACGCCGAGGCGCCGGCCTTCCGAATCGCGACCGTTGCGGGACGAGCCGCCAGCCTTCTTGTGTGCCATGGGATGAGCTCCGAATTCTGAGTGGCGTGGATGCGGTCGCGGATCGGTCCCTCAGGACCGTACGCGCCCAGCGTCTGGCGTGCGTCAGGCCGAAATGCCGGTGATGCGCACGACCGTGTGGTCCTGGCGATGGCCGCGCTTGCGGCGGGAGTTCTGCCGGCGGCGCTTCTTGAAGGCGATGACCTTCTTGTCGCGGCCGTGGCGCACGATCTCGCCCGTGACGCTGATGCCCGACAGGGTCGGGGCGCCGACCTGCGTCGCGCCCGCGCCGTCGGCGAACAGGAGGACCTCGCCGAAGGTCACGGCCTCGCCGGCCTCGCCCGCCAGGGAGGCGATGGTGATGGTGTCGTTGGCGGCGACGCGGTACTGCTTACCGCCCGTCTTGATGACTGCGAACATCGTTCTCTCGTGTTCTCGAACGGCCTCCGGGGCGGCTGCCCCTGGACCGGCTTCTTGTTTGAAGTCATTGAACGGGCGTTCGGCCCGGACAACGCGAAACGCGCGGACCCCAGCTGAGGCCGCGCGCCATGCGGGGTCAGTACGGGCGCGGCGGCGCCGTGTCAATCCGCGGCGGCCTGCCGGGCGGTGTCACCGGATTGGCGCGCCGGTCGCCAGGATGCCCTTCGCGACGCTGCCCGCCGGGCCGAAGGCGGCGAGGGCCTGCGCGCACCACGTCTCCCGGCCGTCGGCGGCGAGCTGCTGGCGCACCTGCGTGGCGCGGGTGCGCAGCTTCTCCTCCAGGATCGCCTCCTGCCCGGCATTGACGCGTGCCGCGAGGCGGAGCGTCGTCAGCTGGCCGGCCCGGACCTGCACGCCCGGGCAGGCCTGCTCGGCGATGATGGTCGTGGCCGCCGCCGAGGCGTAATTGTCGAGGGCCGAGGCCGGCGCGGCCGGATTGGCCGGCGCGGCGGGCGCCTGCGCGGCGGCCGTCCCCGCGAGATTCAGCGTCAGGGCTAGCGTCAGGGCAAGGGTGGGGACACCGACACGCCGCACGGCTGAGACCTCCAGGGTAAGCATCGATCGGCGCGGTGGCGCACCCGCACCTTCGCGACGATGCCGGGCGCCGACCGGGAGACGCGCGTTCCCTTGGGCGCGCCCCTCGCCGCGGCGCCGCGACGGCGGCTGACTACACGTCCGGCGACGGGGCGTCACCCGCCGCGTCGGCCCGCGGTCGGCAGACAGACCGGCCGTCAGGGCGCGGCCTTGAACTCGCCCTCGATGCGCAGGCTCACCTCGTCGCCGAGCTGCGGCAGGTAGGCGTTGATGCCGAAATCCGAGCGCTTGACGACCGCGCGCCCGTCGAAGCCCACGGTGTAGCGCTGGTCCACAGGGTGGATGCCGGCCTGGTTGAAGGTGGCGTCGATCGCGAACGGCCGGACCGTCCCACGCAGGTTGAGGTCGCCGGTGATCCGCGCGGTGGTCGGGCTGGTGGGCTCGACCTTGGTGGCGGTGAAGGTGGCGCTCGGGAACTTGGCCGTGTCGAAGAAATCCGGGGCCGCGAGGTGCTCGTTCAGCCGGGTGCTGCCGGTGATGACGCCGCCGAGCGGCACAGTCACCTCGAGGCGGCTCTTCTCGGGCGCCTTCGGGTCGAGCTGGAGCGTGCCGCTCAGGCCGGTGAACTGGCCGTAATAGGTCGAGTAGCCGAGATGCGAGACCGACCACGTGACCTTGCCGTGATCCGGATCGAGGACGTAGCTGCCGGGCCGGACCTGCGTCGGATCCGCGCTCGGCGCGACCGGTGCGGGCGGGGCTGCCGGGTTGTCCGCTGCCCGGGCCGGGCCGGCGCAGAGCAGGCCGATCAGGACAAGAAGTGGCGCGCGCATGTCATCCCCCCGTGACCGGCCAAGCTCGGCCGGCGCGGGCCCGTGATTTCATGATCTCCCTGCGCGCTCAAGCACGTCTGGCGAAGCCCGCCGCGGTTCTGTAGGCAAGCCGAGGTAGCGGCAGGCGTGGCATGATCGGCAAGCTCAAGGGCGTCGTGGACTCGTTCGGCGAGGATTTCGTGATCCTCGACGTGTCGGGGGTCGGCTACATCGTTCACTGCTCGGCGCGGACCCTGCAGCGCATGCCCAAGGTCGGCGAGCCCGCGGCGCTGTCGATCGAGACCCACGTCCGCGAGGACATGATCCGCCTCTACGGCTTCCGCTCGGACGCCGAGCGCGAGTGGTTCCGCCTGCTCCAGACCGTCCAGGGCGTCGGCGCGCGGGTGGCGCTCGGCGTTCTGTCGGTGCTGGAGCCCGAGGCGCTGGCGAGCGCCATCGCCACCGGCGACAAGGGCTCGATCAGCCGGGCCCCGGGCGTCGGGCCGCGCCTCGCCGCCCGGCTCGCCGCCGAGCTCAAGGACAAGGCCCCGGCCTTCGCGCCCGTCGATCCCGCGCTCATCGCCCTCGCGGGCGCCGTCGAGGAGGGCGCCGCCCCGCAGCCGGTGGCGGACGCCGTCTCGGCCCTGGTCAATCTCGGCTACCCGCAGGTCCAGGCCGCCGCCGCCATCGCGGCCGCGCTCAAGGGTGCGGGGGAGGGCGCCGAGGCCAAGGTGCTCATCCGGCTCGGCCTGCGCGAACTCGCCCGCTGACGGCCCGACCTGACAGTTGGGGCGCACTTAGATCGCACGCCCTTGACCCGCGCGGGCGGCGGTGCCATGTCGACCGCGATCAATAAGGTATTGAAAAGCAAGCTACTTTTCAATTCTTCTAAACTGGCGCGGGTGCCCCGGACGGTCGTCGACGACCGCGGCGGGCACGGGGATGACGGGATTTGCGGCGCGCATGATCGTCTGTTCTTGTAACGTCTTATCGGACGGCGCCGTGCGCGGCTGCCTCGCCCCCGGACCCGGCTGCCCGCGCACGCCCGCGCAGGTCTACGCCTGCCTCGGCTGCAGCCCGAAATGCGGGCGCTGCGCCCGCACGATCCGCGCGATCATGCAGACCGCGCTGGGCGAGGCCGCGGCGGCGGAGAGCAGCCATGCTTGCACGACGGCTTGCGCGAGCGCCTGTAGTTTGGTGAAATTCCAAACTGCGGATGAGGGAGTCGCGGCCTGATGCTTCTACCCCCCGCCTGAGAGCACGGTAAGGAGTACGGGGGCATGAAGGGCGACACCAAGGTCATCGAGTATCTGAATCGCGGCCTGCGCAGCGAGCTGACGGCCGTCAGCCAGTACTGGCTGCATTTCCGCATGCTCAATGACTGGGGCTACGTCGAGCTGGCGAAGTTCTGGCGCAAGGAATCGATCGAGGAGATGAACCACGCCGACCGGTTCATCGACCGGATCCTGTTCCTCGACGGGTTCCCGAATCTGCAGGAACTCGACCCGCTGCGGATCGGCCAGAACGTTCAGGAGATCCTGGAATCCGATCTCGCCGCCGAGAACGAGGCCCGCAGCCTCTACCTCGAGGCCGCGAAGTACTGCGATTCGATCAACGACCGCGTGTCCAAGCGCCTCTTCGAGGATCTGGCCGAGGACGAGGAGGGTCACATCGACTTCCTCGAGACCCAGCTGGAGCTGATCAAGCAGATCGGCCTGCCGCTCTACGCGCAGAAGCATATCGGCGGGCTCGAGCAGATCGCCCCCGAGAAGGAGTGAGAGCGCCCGGGCTCCCGCCGCCCGCGCGGCGGAGCGGGAGCCCGGACAGCGATGCGGGCAGGGGTGGGGCCGGCGCGGCCGCGTTCCTGCCCGCCTGAGACGGCAAGCTGGGGAACGGGATGCGGCTCGTGGTGGTCGGCGCCGACGGGCGCATGGGGCGGATGCTGATCCGCGCGGTGGCGCAGGCCGAGGGCTGCACGCTCTCAGCGGCGATCGAGCGCGACGGCTCGCCGGCGCTCGGCCAGGACGCCGGCGTCCTCGCCGGGCTGCCACCCCTCGACGTTCCCGTCACCGACGACGCCCTCACGGCCTTCGCGGCCGCCGACGGCGTCCTCGACTTCACCGCGCCGGCCGCCACGGTCGCCTTCGCCGAGCTCGCCGCCCAGGCGCGCATCGTCCACGTCGTCGGCACGACCGGCCTGTCGGAGGACGATTTCGCCGAGCTGAAGGCGGCCTCGTACCACGCCCGCATCGTGCAGTCGGGCAACATGTCGCTCGGCATCAACCTGATGGCCGCCCTGGTCCGGCGGGTCGCCAAGGCCCTGGGCGACGAGTTCGACATCGAGATCGCCGAGATGCACCACCGCATGAAGGTGGACGCCCCCTCCGGGACAGCGCTGATGCTCGGCGAGGCCGCCGCGGAGGGCCGCGGCGTCGACCTGAAGGCGGTTCGGGTCTCGACCCGGGACGGGCATACCGGCGCCCGCCGGCCCGGCGATATCGGCTTCGCCACCCTGCGGGGCGGCAGCGTCGTCGGCGACCACAGCGTGATCTTCGCCGGCACCGGCGAGAGCCTGACGATCAGCCACCACGCCGCCGACCGGGGCCTGTTCGCCACGGGCGCCGTCAAGGCCGCGCTCTGGGCGCATCCCAAGCCGCCGGGGCTCTACACCATGACCGACGTGCTCGGCCTGTGACCGGCGGCGCGACGGCGATGGAGCGGCTCCTCGTCCTCGTCCGGCATGGCCAGAGCGAGTGGAACCTGAAGAACCTGTTCACCGGCTGGCGCGACCCGGACCTCACCGAGCGCGGCGTCGCCGAGGCCCGGGCCGCCGGCCGCGGCCTCAAGCGGGACGGCTACGGGTTCGACCTGGCCTTCACCTCCGAGCTGGTCCGCGCGCAGCGCACCTGCGCGCTGATCCTCGAGGAGATGGGCCTCTCCGAGATCCCGGTCCTGCGCGCGCGCGCCCTCAACGAGCGCGATTACGGCGACCTCTCCGGCCTCAACAAGGACGAGGCCCGCGCCCGCTGGGGCGACGCGCAGGTCCACGCCTGGCGCCGGGGCTACGACGTGCGGCCGCCCGGCGGCGAGAGCCTGAAGGACACGGCCGCGCGGGTTCTGCCCTGCTACGTCGCGACGATCCTGCCGCGCGTGATGGCCGGCCAGCGGGTCCTTGTGGCGGCCCACGGGAACTCGCTCCGCGCCCTGGTGATGGTCCTCGACGGACTGACCGAGGCGCAGGTGCCCGATCTCCAGATCCGGACCGGCGTGCCGCTGGCCTACCGCCTGAACGCCGACACCACGGTCGCCTCCAAGACGGTGCTGGAGCAGGTCGTCGACGCGGACCGCTGAGTGGCGACGGAACTCGCACCGGGCCTGATCCACCATCCGGGCTTCCTCGACGCGGCGGCCCGCGCTCGGCTCGCCGCGGAGATCGCCGCGATCCTCGCCGAGGCGCCGCCCGTGACGCCGCGCATGCCCCGCACCGGCAAGCCGTTCTCTGTGCGGATGTCGAATGCCGGACCCCTCGGCTGGGTCTCCGACGTCGCGGGCTACCGCTACCAGCCGCACCATCCCGAGACCGGTCGAACCTGGCCGGCCCTGCCGCCGACCGCCCGCGCGGCCTGGGAGACGCTGGCGGCCTATCCGGCCCCGCCGGAAGCCTGCCTCATCAACATCTACGCGCCGGGGACCCGCATGGGCCTCCACCAGGACCGCGACGAGGCGGATCTCGCCGCGCCGGTCGTGTCGCTGTCCCTCGGCGCGGCGGCCCTGTTCCGCTACGGCGGTCCGAGCCGGTCCGACCCGACCCGCTCGGTCCGGCTGCAGGCCGGCGACGCACTGGTGATGGGTGGCGCCGCGCGGCTCGTCTTCCACGGCATCGACCGGCTCTACCCGGACGGCGACCTGCTGGAAGCGGCGGACGGGCCCGGGTTCCTGCCGCGGGGCGGCCGCTGCAATCTCACCCTGCGACGCGTCACGGTGCCGGCCACGCCATGATGCGCGACACGCCATGATGCGCGAGCGGGACCCGGAGCCGGTGCCGACCGCGATGCCGCCGGCGATCCCGGGCGGGCGCGTCAGCGCGGCAGCGCAGTGGCCGGCGCTCGCCGGCTTCGTCGCGGCCGAGGCCCGCCTCCAGGAGGCGGTCCTGGCGCGCGGGCGCGTCACGGCCGGGCTCTACGAGTTCGTCCGGTTCGGGCTCAAGCAGGGCTGGGCCTGCCTGTTCGGCGGCCTGCTCCTGGCGCTCATGCTCGGCACCCGCCTCGTCTGGCCGGCCCACGCGCCCGTCGCCCGTTACGACGCGCTGTTCCTCGCCGCCCTCGTGCTCCAGGTCGCGATGCTGCGGCTGCGGATGGAGACGTGGTCGGAGGCCCGGGTGATCCTGGTCTTCCACGTCATCGGCACGGCCATGGAGATCCACAAGACCGCGATCGGCAGCTGGGTCTACCCGGAGGCGAACCTGTTCCGGCTCGGCGGCGTCCCGCTGTTCACGGGCTTCATGTACGCGGCGGTCGGCAGCTACCTCGCCCGCGTCTGGCGCCTGTTCGATTTCCGGTTCACGCGGCACCCGAGCCTGCGCCTGCTCGCGGTCCTGTCGGTGGCGATCTACGTCAATTTCCTCATCGATCATCGCGGCATCGACCTGCGTTTCGGACTCATCGCGGTCGCGGTCGCGGCCTTCGCCCCCGCGACCGTGTACTTCAAGGTCTGGCGGGAGCACCGCACCATGCCGCTCCTGCTGGGCCTGCTGCTCGTCGCGCTGTTCATCTGGTTCGCCGAGAATCTCGGCACGCTGTCCGGCACGTGGCTCTACCCGAACCAGCGGCAGCACTGGTCCATCGTCCCGGTGGCCAAGCTCTCGTCCTGGTTCTTGCTGATGATCGTGTCCTACACGCTGGTCGCGCGGGTGAACGGCATCGCGACCTGGCCGGCCGTGCCGGCCGCGCCCGCGCGTCGGGAGCTGCCGATGGCCCGCGCGACCCATCTCGGCCTCGTGGCCGCGGTGATCGCCTTCGGCCTGCTGCTGCGCGTGCCGCACTGGGGCCTGCCGCTCGCGATCCACCATTACGGCGGCGGGATCCTGTGGGGGGCGATGCTGTTCCTTCTGGTCGCGGCCCTGCGACCCGGCAGCTGGGGCCTGCGCACCTGCCTGATCGCCGCCTTCGCGGCCGCCGCGCTCATCGAGAGCAGCCGGCTCGTCCACACGCCGGCCCTCGACGCCTTCCGGACGACCCTGCCGGGTCAGCTCCTCCTCGGCTCCATCTTCTCGCCGTGGAATCTCCTCGCCTACGGCGTCGGGATCGGCGCCGCCGCCGCGCTCGCGCTTTCCCTTCATCGTGAACGCAGGCGCGCCGCGTTGCCGGCTTGACAGAACAGGTCGCCCGGCAGACCCATCGGGTGCGGACTAACCCAAAGTTGGGTCCACCAGGAGAACCGGTTTTCGATGCGGATGCGCAACCTGACGCTGCGTCTCGGACGGGTTCTGTGCGCAGCCGCGCTGGCGGCCAGCCTCGGCTCGGCCGCCCGGGCCGGCGATCCCGTCTATCCCGCGGGCTCGCGCTTCGGCTTCGACCCGCCCGCCGACATGTCGCTGTCGCGGCGATTCTCTGGCTTCGAGCGGAAAGAGGGTGGCGCGACCGTGTCGGTCGTCGAATTGCCCGCGAACGCCTTCGCGGAGCTCGTCAGCGGCTTCACCGATGCCAACCTGCTGAGCCAAGGCTTCGCGGTCGAGAAGCGCGAGGAGGTCAAGATCGGCGACAACGAGGGCATGCTCTACACCGGTGAGCAGCCCGCCGATCCCGGCTCGTCCGCGCCGGCGATCCGGAAGTGGATCCTCGTGGTTGGCACACCGACCGTGACCGGGCTGATCATCGCCCAGGCGCTGCCCGACGCCGAGACCGAGGCCTCGATGCGCAAGATGGTGACCGGCGTCACCCTCCGGCCAGCCCTGTCGCTGACCCAGCAGGTCGACGCGCTGCCCTTCCGCATCGCCGACATGGCGGGCTTCCGGCCCGTGCGGGTGATGGCCGGCAACTCGGTCCTCCTCACCAGCGGCCCGAAGGACCAGATGCAGAATCTGGAACAGCCGATCCTCGTCCTCGCGCAGGCCGTGCAGCAGCCGCCCGGGGCCGAGCAGCGGGACGGCTTCGCCCGCGCCGCCCTGGCGTCCAATCAGACCCTCAAGGACTTCGTCATCGAGCGGGCGCAGAGCTACCGCTCGAACGGCGTCGACTGGCACGAGATCGTGGCCCGCGCCCTCGATCAGCCGACCAACCAGCCCGTCGTGGTCATGCAGACCATCCGGTTCGCACCGGACGGCTACGTCCGCGCCCTCGGCGTCGTGCGGCAGGATCAGCGCGACGGCGTCCTCGCCAAGTTCCGCCAGGTGGTGGACAGCGTTCAGGTCAAGTAGCGCGTCACCAGACGACGGCCTGCCCGTCGCGGCGCGGGTCGCTCGCGGCCACGTAGCCCTCGACGGCGGGATCGCCCATCCGCCAGATGAACTGGCCGGCACCGAAATCCTGGTAGCTGTCCTCGATCACCTCGAGTTCGTGGCCGAGGGCCTTCAGGCGTTCCAGGGTCGCGCCCGGCATCGCCGCCTCGACGTTGATGTCGAGGCCCTCGTTCACCCGCCACCGCGGCGCGTCGCAGGCCGCCTGCGGGTTCTGGCCGTGGTCGATCATCCGCACCAGGGTCTGGACGTGCCCCTGCGGCTGCATGTTGCCGCCCATCACGCCGAAGCTCATCACCGGGGCTCCGTCCTTCGTGAGGAAGCCCGGGATGATGGTGTGGAACGGGCGCTTGCCGGGCGCCACCACGTTGGGGCTCTCCGGATCGAGCACGAAGCCGTAACCGCGATTCTGCAGGGAGATGCCCCAGCCCGGGACGACCACGCCGGAGCCGAAGCCCATGAAGTTCGACTGGATGAAGCTCACCATCATGCCGGACTCGTCGGCCGCGGTGAGGTAGATCGTGCCGCCCGCGGGCGGCTTGCCCGGCCCGAAGACCTGGGCGCGATTCCGGTCGATCAGCTTGGCGCGCTCCGCGAGGTAGGCTGGGTCGAGCATGGCCTCCGGCGTCACCTCCATCCCGCGGGGGTCGGCGACGTACCGGTAGGTGTCGCTGAAGGCGAGCTTCATCGCCTCGATCTGCAGGTGCTGCGACTCCGGCCCATCGACCGGCAGGCCGCCGAGGTCGAACTGCTCGAGGAGGCCCAGCGCGATCTGCGCCGCGATACCCTGGCCGTTCGGCGGGATCTCGTGCAGCGTGTAGCCGTGATAGTCCTTCGCGGTCGGCGTGACCCATTCGGGGCGGAACGCCGCGAGGTCGGCGGCGGTCATCGCGCCGCCGTTGGCCCGCGCGTGCGCGGCGATCGCCTCGGCGATCTCGCCCCGGTAGAAGGCCTCGCCCTTGGTCTCGCCGATCAGCCGAAGGGTCTTCTCGGCACCCGGGAAGGTCACCAGCTCGCCGACATCCGGCGCCCGGCCCCGCGGCAGGAAGAACTCCGAGAAGCCCGGCTGGCGGGTGATCGCCTCGATCCGGGCCGCGGCCGCCCATTTCTGCTGGACCACCACCGGCGCGAGGTAGCCCCGCTCGGCGATGCGGATCGCGGGCTGCATCAGGTCGGCGAAGGGGAGGCGGCCGAAGCGCTCGCTCAGCGCCGCCCAGGCGGCGACCGCGCCCGGCACGGTGACCGAGTCCCAGCCGCGCATCGGCGGCCGCTCGCCGGCGCCGTACTTCTTCAGGAAGTAGTCCCGGCTCCAGGCGGCCGGCGCCCCGCCGGAAGCGTTGAGGCCGTGCAGCGCCTTCCCGTCCCACAGGATGCAGAAGGCGTCGGAGCCGAGACCGTTGCTGCACGGCTCGGTGACGGTCTTGGCGGCCGCCGTGGCGATCGCGGCATCGACCGCGTTGCCGCCGGCCTGGATCATCTGGATGCCGGCCTGCGCCGCCAGCGCGTGCGAGGTCGCCACGCAGTTGCGCCCGAACATCGGCATCCGCAGCGACGGATACCCGGTCACCCAGTCGAACGGCTTCATCGCTCAGTTCCCGGTCTCGGCAGCCCACGCGCTCCCGCGGCACTTGGCATACAGGATATCCGGCCCCGGTGAAGGCGTGGCCGGGCATGACCGCCAACGAAAAACGCGGGCCCGAGGACCCGCGCTTCGCGAACGTGATGCTGCCTTGTCGGGCCGCTCAGTAGGGGCGGCCGTAGAGCGGCGAGGTCGGGTCCAGCCGGTCGACGAAGGAGAGGTCGACGTTGCGGATCGCCGAGGAGCGGGCGCCGATGAACGGCCCGTTGGTGATCGGATCCGGCAGGATGCCGCGGCCGAAGCGGTCCGTCGGGCCGTAGGGCGGGGTCAGCTGGTTGGACGCCGCGATCAGGTAGGGGTTCAGGGCCGGGTTGCGCGAGCCGCCGGCGCCCGGAACGTTCGAGGTCAGCGGCACGTTACCGGCATCGAGCCAGCTGCGCGGGCGCACGCGGATCGGGAGCGGCCGGCTGACCCGGTAGATCGGGCCGGGGACGTAGCCATCCTGAGCCTGGGCGGGCGCGGAGGCCAGAGCGCCGAGGCCGGTGGCGGCGACGACGCCGAGAAGGGCGATCTTGAGCGAGCGCATGGCCAACCTTGTCCTTGAGTGCCATCAGTATGGCGACCGAAGCTTAACAGTTCGCCGCCTTTGACGATAAGACGCTTGGGCGAGGCTGTTGTTCCGCCCTTATGGCTGAGCTTGTGCGTTTTGCCACACTCCGGCCTCATTTTTTATTTTGCGGCCGCCGGATTAACGATCCGACCCTCCCGGGAGGCTCTGTCGCGGCCGATGCCGGGCACGCGCCCACCGGATCGGGCGCGACCGAGAAGGCCGCCGTCGTGGCGGCATCGGCGAAGTCGACGAGGCTCAGCGCGTCGAGCATGCAGCCGAGGGCCTGCGGCTCTGGCGGGCGCGCGAGGGGCGCGCAGAGCCATCCGTCGAGCTGGAAAGCCGTGTCGCGCGTGACGAAGCCGGTGCAGGTCCGCTGCGCGGGGCCCGCGAAGGTCACCTCCAGGGTCTCGACCGCACCGAACTTCGTGCGGATCTGATCGGGGGCGCCGGTCCGGGCCACCGCCAGGGCCGGCCGGTCGAGGGCCGGACCGTTCGCGGCGCGCCGGGCCATGAGCACGAAGAGCGTCCGCGGTGCGCCCGAGCGGGGCCCGCGGGTGAGCTGGACCCGCAGGGCCGGCGCCTCGATCGCCGCGACGTCGCCCCGGATGAGGGTGTCCTCGCGCAGCCCGGTCCGCGGATCGACGCGGGCGGACACGCGCACCGGATCGAGCCCGGGTTCCGCGAGCCCGAACTGGGCGACCGAGGCCGCGGGCGGTGCCGGCGAGGCCTGAACCGACGGGACGAAGGCGGTCTCCGCGGCCGGCGGCGGCGCGGGCGCGGAGGTCGAGGTCTCGCCGGGCCAGCGGGGGAGGCCCCACAGGAGGGCAATCGCCGCCGCGGCGAGGGCAATGCGCAGGCCGAGAGATCCCGGGGAGACCGGGGCGTATGGCGCGCGCGCGGCCCGGCCGCCCGGCACGCCGAGCCCGATCCGATCGACGAGGGGCGCTGTTCCGGTCAGGGGCGTGCTCCGTGGCGGCGGGAGGCCGCGGGGTGGACGCCAGCGTCGCGCCGAAGGATTGAATTCCCTCTGCCGGCCCGAGGCCGTCACCGGGTTTCCGGAGGCAGGGTGAATCGAGTGTTGCGCCGTCGGCGGCCTTGACAGCGCGCGCCCTTGCGCGCCTTGCTCGACCCGGCCGTCGCCCCCACCTCCGCGGAGGACGGGGTCTGCGGCCGCGCCCGTTTGGCGGGCGCGTCCGGCACGAACGATCCTTCGGCCGATTGTACTGGCACAGGCGCGGCACCCGGATCGGTCGGGGTTTTCCGCGCGGAGACGAGAGATGGGTTACAAGGTCGCCGTCGTCGGCGCCACGGGCAACGTGGGCCGCGAGATGCTCGATATCCTGGTCGAGCGGGCTTTCCCCGCCGACGAGGTCGTGGCGCTGGCCTCGCGCCGCAGCCAGGGTCAGGAAGTCTCCTACGGCGACAAGACGCTCAAGGTCAAAACGCTGGACACTTACGACTTCTCCGACACCGACATCTGCCTGATGTCGGCCGGCGGCGAGGCGTCGAAGGAGTGGTCGCCCCGCATCGGCCAGCAGGGCTGCGTGGTCATCGATAACTCGTCGGCGTTCCGCTACGACGCCGACGTGCCGCTGATCGTGCCCGAGGTGAACGCCGACGCGGTGGTGGGCTTCACCAAGCGCAACATCATCGCCAACCCGAACTGCTCGACCGCCCAGCTGGTCGTCGCGCTCAAGCCCCTCCACGAGGCGGCCACGATCAAGCGCGTCGTCGTGTCGACCTACCAGTCGGTCTCCGGCGCCGGCAAGGAGGCGATGGACGAGCTGTTCAACCAGACCCGCGCCGTGTTCACCGCCGGCGAGATCAAGCAGGGCGGCAAGTTCACGAAGCGCATCGCCTTCAACGTCATCCCCCACATCGACGTGTTCATGGAGGATGGCTACACGAAGGAAGAGTGGAAGATGGTCGCCGAGACCAAGAAGATGCTCGACCCGAAGATCAAGCTGACGGCGACCGCCGTCCGCGTGCCGGTCTTCATCGGTCACGCGGAATCGGTGAACGTCGAGTTCGAGCAGCCGCTCACGGCCGAGAAGGCGACCGAGATCCTGCGCGCCGCCCCCGGCGTGCTGGTGATCGATAAGCGCGAGAACGGCGGTTACATGACCCCCCACGAGGCGGCCGGCGAGGACGCGACCTACATCTCGCGCATCCGCGAGGACGCGACGGTGGAGAACGGCCTGAACTTCTGGTGTGTCTCGGACAACCTGCGCAAGGGCGCGGCCCTCAACGCGATCCAGATCGCCGAGGTGCTCGTCAATCGCAAGCTGCTGAACCGCGCCAAGCGCGCCGCCTGAGACTGTTTCCTCTCCCGCGGGGGGAGGGGGCTCTGTCCGACCGATCCTCGGGACACGGTCCCGAGGATCGGTCACGCGTCCGTCCCGGCTCGGGATCGTGACGCGGATCGGTCGCGCGGAGCTTCCGTCCGCGGCGTGTCCGCACTGCGTGCTCGGTCCGGCTCTTCATCGCCGAGAGGCTTCGCGGCAGCCCCTTGAGCGCCGCGACCATCCCGGTCATCGACGGCCCGAAGCGGGCCGAGGGGCGGTTCACCGACGCCCGATCGCTGTTACCGACCGTCGCCTCGTCGAACACCGTTGTGCGGCTCCGTCGGATGCCGCAGGCGCGGACCGGGCGGCCTTCTCGCCGCCCGGTCCGGCTACGCCATGCCGAGGGCCTGCATGTAGAGCTCGAGGATCGCCTCCTGCTCCTGGCGCTCGCTGTGGTCCTGCTTGCGGATGCGCAGGATCGTGCGGACGGCCTTGGCGTCGAAGCCCCGACCCTTCAGCTCGGCGAACACCTCCTTGATGTCGCCCATGATGCCGGCCTTCTCCTCCTCGAGGCGCTCCAGGCGCTCGATGAACTGCTTCAGCTCGTCGGCGGCCACACCCTCGGCCGACGAGACGTCGCCGCCGGGCCGCTGCGCGGCGGTGGGCATCGAATGGGCGTTCATGGGGCTCTCCCGAATGCACGGCGCAATTGCGCCCTGGACCCGTGGTTAACGGGCGCGCCTTACCGGAAGCTTAGCCGATTCGCCGCCGTCCGGCCGCCGCATCAATGGTCCTTGGCCTGCGCAGCCGAGAAGCCCGCCTGCTGCTCCGCACTCGCCTCCGTCTGGAAGCGCGCCTTCCACTCGGCGTAGGGCATCCCGTAGACCGCCTCGCGGCTCTCGTCCTTGGTCAGCGCGACGCCCGTCTCGTCGGCGGCGTCCTTCAGCCAGTTCGACAGGCAGTTCCGGCAGAAGCCCGCCAGGTTCATCAGGTCGATGTTCTGCACATCCGTCCGGTTGCGCAGATGCGCGACGAGGCGGCGGAAGACCGCGGCCTCGAGTTCCGTCTGGGTCCTGGGATCGATCTCGCTCATCGGTCGCAACTCTCTTCGGGTCGGGCGGGCCACACCCGATTTCGGGGCCGGCCCGGCGGAGATCAAGCCGCGAGCAGCGGGCGCAGCACGCGGGCGAAGCGCGCCGCCCACTCCGCTTGGCCGTCCGCGCCGGCGATCAGGTCCTGGCGGATCTCCACCAGGGCGTTCGCGAGGCCGCGCGCGGTGGCGTGGCGGTCGATCGTGTCGCCCGGCAGGCCGCCGCCGTAGGGCGCGTTGTCGCCGACGGTGAGCCCGGCCGGATCGGCCTCCAGCGCGCGGATCAGCGGGCGGGCGAAGCGGTCGTCCCGGTCGTATAGGATCCCGACCTGCCAGGGCCGCGCGATTCCGCGCCAGTAGGGCGTGAAGCTGTGCATGGTCAGGAGCACAGGCGGCCGGCCCGCAGCCTGGGCGGCGGCGATCGCGTCGTCGATGGCCGCGTCGAACGGCGCGTAGAACCGCGCGATCCGGGCCTGCTTCCCGGCCTCGTCGATCCGGGCATTGCCCGGCACGACGGCGCCGTCGGACAGGCGCATCACCAGGGTCGGATCGGCGCGCCCGCGATTCGGATCGATGATGAGGCGGGAGAAGTTCGTCAGGATCGCCGGGGCGCCGAGCTGCGCCGCGAGGCTCCGCGTCACCGCCGCCGCGCCGATGTCGTAGGCGATGTGCCGGGCGTATTCCGACGCGGGCACGCCGAGCGCGATGTCCGGCGGCACGAAGTTCGAGGCGTGGTCGCAGGCGATGACGAGGCCGCAGGCGGGGTCGCCGGGAATGATCTCGCAGGGATGCGCGGGCGGGACGGCCGATTCTGTCTCCGGACGGGTCACGGGGCTCCGAGGTCTTCAGAGAGGTCTTCAGATCTGTGCGAGGGCACCGATGGCGCTTGCCGTCGCGCGGCCGCTCGGGCAGATCACCTATCAAGGATCGTGCGCTCACGGCAAGAAACGGGCCCGCCGCCCAGGGAAGAAACGGGCGGGGATCGCGCGACACAATGGAGAGAGGAGCCCGTTCGACGCCATGACCGACACCGTTCCGCCCGTCACCGACGCGGCCACCCGGGACCAGCGCGCGCTCCTCGATTCGATCCTCACGGCCGCGATCCGCGCCGCCCATCCGGATCTCTGCCTGCCGCCGCACCTGCCGGAGCCGAGCCCGGGCCGCCTGATCATCCTGGCCGCCGGCAAGGCCGCGGGCAGCATGAGCGCCGTGGCGAGCCGCTTCTACCGGCAGAAGCACGGGCTCGGTGACGACCGGATCGTCGGCCTCGCGGTGGCGCGGCACGGCTACGGGCAGGAGGCGCCGGGGATCCACATGGTCGAGGCGGGCCACCCGGTCCCCGATGAGGCCGGCATCTCGGCGACCCGCGAAGCGCTGCGGCTCGCCACCGAGGCCGGGCCCGACGACGAGGTCCTGGTGCTGCTCTCGGGCGGCGGCTCGGCCAACTGGATCGCCCCCGCCGGCGACCTGACGCTGATCGAGAAGCAGGCGATCACCCGGGCGATGCTCCGCTCCGGCGCGCCGATCGGCGAGATCAACACGGTGCGCAAGCACATCTCGCGGATCAAGGGCGGCCGCCTGGCCCTCGCGGCCCGCAATGCCCGGCGCGTCCTGACGCTGGCGATCTCCGACGTGCCCTTCGACGATCCGGCGGTGATCGCCTCCGGGCCGACCGTGCCCGATCCGTCGACCCTGGCCGATGCCCGGGCCATCTGCGAGAAGCGCGGCATCCCGCTGCCCGAGGAGGCGGTGCGCCTTCTGAACGACCCCAACAACGAGACGCCGAAGGCCGGTGATCCCGGCTTCGCCCGCGCCGAGTACCGCATCATCGCCCGGCCGATCGACGCCCTGAACGCCGCCGCCGAGGCGGCCCGCGCGGCCGGCTACGAGCCGATCCTCCTGGGCGCCGACCTGGAGGGCGAGGCCCGCGAGGTCGCGGCCGAGCACGCGGCCGAGGCCAAGCGCCACAAGGCGGCCGGCAAGCGCGTCGCGCTGATCTCCGGCGGCGAACTCACCGTCACCATCCGCGGCGAGGGCCATGGCGGCCCGAACCAGGAATACGCCCTGGCGCTGGCGGTCGCGCTCGACGGCGAGCCCGGCATCTTCGGCATCAGCGCCGACACCGACGGGACCGACGGCGGGCGGGGCCTCGCCACCGACCCGGCGGGCGGCCTCGTCGACCCCACGACTCTCGAACGGGCCCGGGCCGCCGGCCTCGACCCGGCCGCGATGCTGGAGCAGAACGACTCCACCGCCTTCTTCGCGGCCCTCGGCGACCTCGTGAACCCCGGTCCGACCTGTACCAATGTCAACGACTGCCGCATCATCCTCGTCAATTAGCTCTCGCGTCTCGGCGGCTCAGCTCCTCCCGGCAGTCACGGTCTTCGGCCTCGCGCTCCTCGGCGCGAGCCCCGCCAGGGCGGACCTGCGCCTGTGCAACCAGACCGCCAGCAAGGTCGGGATCTCGCTGGGCTACCGCGATCCCCAGGGCTGGGTGACGGAGGGCTGGTGGGATCTGGCGCCGAAGGCCTGCGAGACGCTGCTCAAGGGCGCGCTGGCGGCGCGGTTCTACTACGTCTTCGCGGTCGACTACACGCGCGGCGGCGAGTGGAGCGGCCGTTCGCTGATGTGCACCCGCGATTCGGAGTTCACGATTCGCGGCATCGAGGACTGTCTCGCCCGCGGCTACGACCGCAACGGCTTCTTCGAAGTCGACACCGGCGAGCAGAAGAGCTGGACCATCCAGCTCACGGATCCGAACCGGCCGGACGCGCCGGCGAAACCGTAATGTGAAGGCGGCGGCCGAGACTGCGGTCTTGACGCTGTCCGGCCCGGGATGCTCACAGCCGATCTGCGCTCCCTGAGCCAGATCTTTCAACCGCCGGCGCTCGACGCCGCGCGGCAACGAGAACACGGAGGAAATACGCTTGAAACGGTCCCGCCGCACGAAGATCGTCGCCACCCTCGGTCCGGCCTCCGATTCGCCGGAGATGATCGAGCGGCTGTTCCGCGCGGGCGTCGACGTATTCCGGCTCAATATGAGCCACCTCCCGCGCGAGAAGCTGCCCGAGAAGGTGGAGGCGATCCGCACCATCGAGCGCGAGGCCAAGCGGCCGATCGGCATCCTGGTCGACCTGCAGGGACCCAAGCTGCGGCTCGGCACCTTCGCGGAGGGCGCCGCGATGATCGAGGCCGGTGCCACCTTCGTGCTCGACGGCGACCCGACCCCCGGCGACGCCGCGCGCTGCCACCTGCCGCATCCGGAGATCCTCGAGGCGCTGGAGCCGGGCCACGCCATCCTGGTCGACGACGGCAAGCTGCGGCTGACCGTGCTCGAGACGGCGCACAACCGGGCCGTGACCCGCGTCGAGGTCGGCGGCCGGATCTCGAACCGGAAGGGCGTGTCCCTGCCGCACACCGTGATCCCGGTGCCGGCGATGACCGACAAGGACCGGGCCGACCTCGATGCCGGCCTGAACGCCGGCGCCGACTGGATCGCCGTATCGTTCGTCCAGCGGCCCGAGGACGTGGCCGAGGTGAAGAAGGTCTGCGCCGGCCGCGCCCTAGTGATGGCCAAGATCGAGAAGCCGCAGGCGCTGGCGCGCCTCGACGAGATCATCGAGATCTCCGACGGGCTGATGGTCGCCCGCGGCGACCTCGGCGTGGAGATGCCCCTGGAGCAGGTGCCGGGCGTGCAGAAGCGCATCACCCGCGGCGCCCGACGCTACGGCAAGCCGGTGGTCGTCGCCACCCAGATGCTCGAATCGATGATCACCGCGCCGGTGCCGACCCGGGCCGAGGTCTCCGACGTCGCCACGGCGGTCTACGAAGGGGCGGACGCCGTGATGCTCTCCGCGGAGAGCGCCTCGGGCGCCCACCCGATCGGGGCCGTGGAGACCATGAACCGCATCGCCGAGCAGGTGGAGCGGGACGCGATCTACTGGTCGATCATCCGGGCGCAGAGCGCGACTCCCGACGAGACGGCCGCCGACGCCATCGCGGCGGCGGCGCACCAGATGGTCGACGCGCTGAGCCTCGACGCGATCATGGCCTGGACCAATTCCGGCTCGACGGCCCTGCGCCTGTCGCGCGAGCGCCCGAACGCCACCGTGATCGCGCTGACGCCGCGGCGCGAGACCGCCCGCCGCCTCGCCCTGGCCTGGGGCACGCACCCGATCGTCACCAAGGACGCGAGCGACGTGGACGACATGTCGTTCCGCGCCGCCAAGTTCGCGGTGCGCGAGAAGTTCGCCGCCGTGGGGGACCGGGTGATCGTCGTGGCCGGCCTGCCGTTCGGCACGCCGGGCGCCACCAACCTCGTGCGGCTGACCTTCATCACCCGCGAGCACGCCGAGAAGGCGTGACCGCACCCGGATAGGAGAGCGGGACCGGCCGGCGCGTCAGTGCGCGACGGCCGGCTCCGGACCGGCCGCGCCCGTCGCGCCGGCGAGTCGGGCCACCTCCTCGGTGACCCGATCGGCGGCGACGTACTGGAGCATGTGGCCGATGCCCGGCAGCAGCACCAGCCGTGCGCCGGGGATCGCGCGGGCCAGCGGCACCGCCTGCGTGTCGGCGCGGACGATCGGGTCCGCCTCGCCGGAGATCACCAGGGTGGGCACGCGGATCGCGCCGTAGCGCGGGCTCTGCGCCGCGAGGGCGCGCGGCAGGCCGAGCAGGTCCTGGACGTTGGCGAGGAGCGTTCCGGGCCGCAGGACCAGGTCCGACCGCGCCAAGTCCGGGTAATCCGCCCGCGGCGGTTGCGGCTGGAAGACCCGGCGCGCCGCCTCGGGCAGGAAGTGTCTTGCGATGGGCGGCCCGACCGTCCGGCTGAGCAGCCACGCCACCGGCGGGGTCACGGCGAGCCGCCAGTACCACGGCAGATCGGGAATCCGGTCCGGCATGGGCATCGCCACCGGCGCCGCGAGGGCGAGGGCAGAGACCCTGTCCGGGTGGCCCAGGGCGAGGGCCAGGGCGAGGGCGCCGGCCCAGGAATGGCCGAAGACGAGCGCCGGGCCGACACCCATCCGTTCCAGCGCCTCGGCGATCAGGGCGGCCTGCGCCGCGGGGGGCGCGGTGTCGCCGCCGCCGATCCGGTCGCTCCAGCCGAAGCCCGGCCGGTCGAAGGCGATGACCCGGAAACCCCGCGCCGCGAGCCGGCGGCCGATCCCCTCCATGGGATCCGACGCGTTGGCCGAGGCGCCGTGCAGGAGCACGACGGGCGGCCCGTCGGCCGGTCCGTCCTGCAGGGTCGCGAGCCGGCCGCCGGTCACCGCCACGAACGGGCCGGCCGGCGGGTTGGCTGCGCCGACCCGCAGGGTAATGAACAGCGTCGCCAGCGCGCCGGCCGCGAGGACGAGCCCGGCGAGGGCAAGGGGCAGGGCCAGGAGGGTGAGGAGGACGGCGGTCACCCGGCTCACAGGTCGCGGCCGTCGACCTCCGGAGTGAGACGGTTGATCGCCTCGCCGATCTTCTCCATCTGCGGGTAGAGCGACCGCGCCCGCCGGAAGGCGGCGAGCGCCCGCGCCTTGTCGTCGAGCGATTCGTAGATCCGGCCCATCGCGGCCCAGGCCTCGAAGTGGCGCGGCTCCAGCACCAGGGCCCGCTGCAGGTCCGCCAAGGCGTCGTCCTTGTCGGACAGGAGCCAGAACACCGTCGCGCGCCGGTTCCAGCCCTCCGACCAGTTCGGCTCGAGGGCGGTGACGCGGTCCATCAACTCGGCCGCCAGGGGGAAGTCGTGTGCGGTGACCGCCTGACGGGCGCGGTCGGTGAGGAGGTCGGCGGTCGGGCTGCCTGACCCGGCCATGCGCCGCTCGATCAGCCGGGCGATGCCCTTGGCCTCGGCCGGGTCCTCGCTGGCGCGCAGGCGGGCGAACAGGTCGTCGAGGCTCGGCGGCTTGGGCGCCGGCTTCCCCTCGGGGGCGGCGCGGCCGGAACGCCCGACCTCCGGGGCCGCCCGCGCCGCCGGGATGTCCAGGGCGAGGGCCGACAGGCAGACCAGGGCGGCGAGGAGGCGGGTCGGCGTCATGCGGCCAGACTGTGCGCCGGCCCGGGATCCGTCAACGTGCCGCGGTGCCGCGCGCATGCGGAAACGGCCGCGCCCCTTCGGGTACGGCCGTCCCAACGTCGATCGTCGTCCGACCCGGCCTGACCGGGCGGAGCGGCCTCAGCCCTGGCGGGCCTTGAAGCGCTTCTGGGTCTTGTTGATCACGTAGACCCGGCCCTTGCGGCGCACGAGCTGGTTGTCGCGGTGGCGGCCACGCAGGGACTTGAGGGAGTTGCGGATCTTCATGGGTCTCTCGAGCCCGGAGGGCCGTCCGTTGTGTAGGGTGTCGGGAACGTGGTCACGAGGCTGGACGCGGGGTCGCGTCCGGCGATCACGGCTCACGCATCGCGGGATGGCGCGGCCATATCAGGATTCGCCCCCGGAAGGCAAGGCGCGACAGGCATCGAGCGGAGGGGGGCGGCTCAGTGAACCCTGTCGAGATCCGGCACCGCCGGTGCCAGCACGAGCTGCCGGCCGATCTCGTGGAGCAGCACGTCGAGCAGCGGCTTCAGGCGCTCGAACCCCGGCTGGGGCAGGCCGTCCTCGGCGGCGTTGTAGAGGGCCAAAGCCATTTCGGCGACCCGGTCGATGCCGCCGGCCGCCACGTCGGTCGCGCAGAAGGCGGATTCGTCGAGGAAGCCGTCGCGGCCGCACTCGGTCACGTCGATGACGACCCCGTGGGCCTCGCTGACGCCGCCCTGCGCGTCGAGGATGAAGCGGCCGCGCGCGAGGATCCACCGGACCTCGCCCGGCTCCGGGACGGTCCGGTACTGCGCGATGTACAGGCCGCCCTGCCGGCGGAGGTCATCGAGGGTCGACGCGATCCGACGCTGATCCTCCGGGTGGATGCGGTCCAGGAAGCTTCCGAAGGTCGTGCCGCTGCCGCTTCTCGTCCTGGGCAGGCCCAGCATCGTCGCGGCGACGGGGTCGCACCGCAGAACATCGTCGGCGATGTGCCAGGTCCAAGTCCCGACATCCGACACAGCGAGCGCGCGCGCCACACTGCTGCCGCCCCGCCGCTTCGTGCGCACGCCGACGCCCACAGGCTCGATCTCCAGCCATTTTCAGGCGGTCTGCCCAGACCGCTTCGTTGGTCGACACAATACTGAGATCACGAATGCGGCACAACGCGCGAGTTCTGCAGGGCTGAGCTGTATCGCACCGGTATCGGCCGGATCAGGGACGATGGTAAACGCCGGTCAATATCCCCTTCGCGAGGACCTGATTGCGCATGGCCTCGATCAGCGCGCCGCGGCCCGGCGCCTCGGCGAGGGCGAGGGGCTGCCGCAGCGCGTAGATCTGGAAGAGGTACGGGTGAGGCCCGTGGCCGGTGGGCGGGTCCGGCGGCAGCCACTCCGCGCGCAGGAAGCTGTTCCGGCCCACGGCCGCCACGGTGCCCGCGTGGCCGGGCCCCGGCAGCGCGCCCTCCGGCAGGCCGGCGGGCTCCGGCGGGACCGACCAGGCGATGAGATGGACCAGCGGCCGGGGCGTCGGGCTGCCCGCATCCTCCACGAGGAGGACGAGGGCGGCGGTGCCCGCCGGCAGCCCGCTCCAGGCGAGGGGCGGCGACACGCCCGCGCCGTCGGCGAAGGCCGGGCTCGACAGCGTCACGGTCTCGGGCACGTCGGGGAAGTCCGCGCGGGACGTCGTCTTCTCCAGGCCCGCCTTCAGCCCCGACAGCGCCTCGCCGAGCACACCGGGAATATTCTCGAGCATCGCCGCGTCCTCCGCCGCGATGGCAACGGCGGAGGACGCGACCCGTTCACGCCGACCGCTCGGCCGCGACCATGTAGTTCACCGCCTTGTCGCGGCTGGTGCGCCACCCGTCCGTCAGCGGGTTGTAGACGACGCCGACCGTGTCGGTGACGTCGAGGCCGCCGGCCCGGATCGCGCGGGCGAGCTCGTCCGGCGTCACGAACTTCTCCCAGTCGTGCGTGCCGCGCGGCAGCCAGCCGAGCACGTACTCGGCCCCGACGATGGCGAGCGCGAAGGAGCGCAGCGTGCGGTTGAGGGTGGCTCCGAACAGCATTCCGCCGGGCTTCACCGCCGCGCAGGCGGTCCGCACGAAGGCCGGCATGTCGGAGACGTGCTCGACGACCTCCATGATCAGCACCGCGTCGAAGGTCTCGCCGCCGGCGACCACCGCCTCGATGGTCTGTCCGCGGTAATCCACCGGCACCCCGGCCGACTCGGCGTGGGCCCGGGCCACCGCGACGTTCTGCTCGGCCGGGTCGAGGCCGGTCACCCGGGCGCCGAGCCGGGCCAGCGGCTCCGAGAGGACGCCGCCGCCGCAGCCGACGTCGCAGATCGTCAGCCCGTCGAGGGGGAAGGGGGCCTTCGGATCGCGACCGAACCGCCGGCAGAGGGCGTCGCGGATGTAGGCGAGCCGCACCGGGTTGAACCGGTGCAGGACCCGCATCGGACCGGTCTCGTCCCACCACGTGGCGGCGAGCGCGTCGAAGCGCGCGACCTCGCCGCGGTCGACGAACCCTTCCGTGACCCGGTCCGTGGCTGACCTGTCCATGCGTGTTCCGTCCTCATGCCGGCGGGTGGGATCCGCCGCGCGGCGTCGTGGCCGCGTCGTGCCCGCGCTCTAGCACGGCGATCGCCCGGAAGTCGCCGCGGCGCGCGGGCGCCATGCTTGGCCGGTTGTTGACACTCCTACGAGCCGCTTGTACCCGCCGGGCACCGTCCGGACGGGGCTGCAGCGGCCCGTCCAATCGCCACCGGGAACCCGCGACCGAGAGACCATGCCCCGTCTGGTGATGAAATTCGGCGGCACCTCCGTCGCCAACGTCGACCGCATCCGCAACGTGGCGCGCCACGTCGCCCGCGAGGTGGCGGCCGGTTACGACGTCGCCGTGATCGTGTCCGCCATGTCGGGCAAGACCAACGAACTGGTCGACTGGGTCAAGGACGCGAACCCGATTTACGATCCGCGCGAGTACGACGCCGTCGTGGCGTCCGGCGAGCTCGTCACCGCCGGCCTCCTGGCGATCGCCCTGCAGAAGGACGGGCTCAAGGCCCGTTCCTGGCAGGGCTGGCAGATCCCGGTCGTGACGTCGGACGCGCACGGCTCGGCCCGCATCGCCGACATCGACCCGAAGAATCTCGAGGCGGGCTTCGCCAAGGGCGAGGTCGCGGTCATCGCCGGCTTCCAGGGCGTCCACGACGAGACCGGCCGGGTGACGACGCTCGGCCGCGGCGGCTCCGACACCTCCGCGGTGGCCGTGGCGGCCGCGATCGGGGCCGAGCGCTGCGACATCTACACGGACGTCGACGGCGTCTACACCACCGATCCGCGCATCGTCCCGAAGGCCCGTCGCATGGAGCGGGTCACCTTCGAGGAGATGCTGGAGATGGCCTCGCTGGGCGCCAAGGTGCTGCAGGTCCGCTCGGTGGAGCTCGCCATGGTCCACCGGGTGCCGACCACGGTCCGGTCCTCCTTCGATCCGCCGGACGCCGCGCGCCCGGGCACCCTCATCTGCGACGAGGACGACATCGTGGAACAGCAGATCATCACCGGGATCGCCTTCTCCCGGGACGAGGCGCAGATCACCCTGCGCAAGGTCAAGGACAGCCCGGGCGTCGCCGCCGCGATCTTCGGGCCGCTGGCGGATGCCAACATCAACGTGGACATGATCATCCAGACCGTGTCGGGCGACCAGTCGACCACCGACATGACCTTCACGGTGCCGTCCGCCGAGTACGAGCGTGCCCGGAAGATCCTCGACGAGGCCCGCGCGCAGATCGGCTACGCGCAGATCGAGGGCGCCACCGACGTGGTGAAGGTGTCGGCGATCGGCGTCGGCATGCGCAGCCACGCGGGCGTCGCCGCCAAGGCCTTCCGGGCGCTCGCCGAGAAGGGCATCAACATCCGCGCGATCACCACCTCGGAGATCAAGTTCTCCGTGCTGATCGACGCCGCCTATACGGAGCTTGCCGTGCGCACGCTTCACTCGCTATACGGCCTGGATCAGGCCTGAGCCTGGGACGCGGGTTCGAGCGGGGCGCGTGGTGTGAACTGAACAGTCACGGGCCGATCCGCCGATCCCAGAACGCCTCTGGGACCAGCGACCCGGTCCATCCGGCGCCGGCCGTCCCGGGTCTGGCGCCAAGGTTGCAGGGTGGTCGACGCCAAGGCCGCTCACCGACGCTGGAACGACGAACCGATGCCCGCTGCGCCCGGAGGCCCGCGCCTGCTGCTGCGCCGCCTCCGCGAAGCGATGGCGGAGCCGGTCAGCCCCCAGGCGCGCCTCGACCGCATCGTCGTCCTGATCGCCGCCAACGTGGTGGCCGAGGTCTGCTCGGTCTACGTGCTGCGCGACGACAACACCCTCGAGCTGTTCGCCACGGAAGGTCTGAACCGCGAGGCGGTGCACCAGACCCGCATGCGCACCGACGAGGGCCTCGTCGGCCTCATCGCGCGCACGGCGGAGCCGCTCTCGCTCTCGGACGCCCAGAACCACCCGGCCTTCTCGTACCGGCCTGAGACGGGCGAGGAGGCCTACCACGCCTTCCTGGGCGTGCCGCTGCTGCGCGCCGGCAACACGCTCGGCGTCCTGACGGTCCAGAACAAGACCTACCGCGTCTACTCCGAGGAGGAGATCGAGGCGCTCCAGACCACCGCCATGGTGCTCTCGGAGATGATCGCGTCGGGCGAGCTGGAGGGGCTCGCGCCGGACGCCGGCACCGCGGCCCGCCGCCCGGTCCTGGCCCGGGGCATCGCCCTCGCGGACGGGATCGGCCTCGGCTACGTGGTGCTGCACGAGCCCCGCGTCGTCGTGAAGACGCTGATCGCCGAGAACGTCGAGCGCGAGGTCGCGCGCCTCGACGCGGCGATCGAGGAGGTCCGCTCGGCGATCGACGCCCTGGTGGAGCGCGGCGACCGGATCGGCACGGCGGAGTCCCGCGAAGTGCTCGAGACCGTCCGGATGTTCGCCCACGACAAGGGCTGGCTCCGCCGGATGCGCGAGGCCGTGGGCTCGGGCCTGACCGCGGAGGCCGCGGTCGAGCGGGTCCAGTCGGACAACCGCGCCCGGATGATGCGGCAATCGGATCCGTACCTGCGCGAGCGGCTGCACGATCTCGACGACCTCGCGAACCGCGTCCTGCGCACGCTGATCGGCCCCGAGGCGGCCGGCGCCCTGGTGCTGCCCGAGAACGCCATCCTGGTGGCGCGCACCATGGGGCCGGCGGCGCTCCTGGACTACGAGGCCTCGACCCTGCGCGGAATCGTCCTGGAAGAGGGCGGTCCGACCAGCCACGTCGCCATCGTCGCCCGGGCGCTCGGCATCCCGGCTGTGGGCGAGGTCGAGAACGCCACCGCCCTGTGCGACGCCGGCGACGCGATCATCGTCGACGGCGTGGCCGGCGAGATCCATGTCCGGCCCGGTCCCGAGGTCGAGGCCGCCTACGCCGAAATGGTGCGCCTGCGCGCCCGCCGGCAGGAGCAGTACCGGGCGCTGCGCGACGTCCCGGCCCAGACCCGCGACGGCGTGCGCGTCGGCCTGCACCTCAACGCCGGCCTGCTGGTGGACTTCAGCCACCTGCAGGAGACGGGGGCCGAGGGCGTCGGCCTGTTCCGCACCGAACTGCAGTTCATGGTGGCGCAGCGCATGCCGTCGGCGGCCGAGCAGGAGGAGCTGTACCGCAAGGTCTTCGCGGCCTCGGCCGGCAAGTCCGTCACGGTCCGCACCCTCGACATCGGCGGCGACAAGATCCTGCCCTACATGGCCAAGCTCGAGGAGGAGAACCCGGCGCTGGGCTGGCGGGCGATCCGCATCGGCCTCGACCGGCCGGCGCTGCTGCGCATGCAGCTGCGCGCCCTCCTGAAGGCCGCCGACGGCGACCCGCTCAAGATCATGTTCCCGATGGTCGCCACGGTGGACGAGTTCGTGCGCGCCCGTGGCATCGTCGAGCGCGAGAAGGCCTACCTCAAGCGCCACGGCTACCGGCTCCCGACAGATTGCCGCCTCGGCGCGATGATCGAGGTGCCCTCGCTCCTGTTCCAGATCGACGAGATCGCAAAAGAGGCCGATTTCCTCTCGGTCGGCTCGAACGACCTGATGCAGTTCCTGTTCGCGGTGGACCGCGAGAACCGGCGGGTCGCCGACCGGTTCGATCCGCTGAGCGTCGCGGCGCTGCGCGCGTTCCGCCTGATCGCCGAGCGGGCCAACGCGGCCTCCTGCCCGGTGACGGTGTGCGGCGAGATCGGCGGCCGGCCCCTCGACGCCATGGCGCTGATCGGCCTCGGCTACCGACAGCTGTCGATGTCGCCCGCCGCCATCGGCCCGGTCAAGGCGATGGTGCTGAGCCTCGACGCGGCCGCGATCGCGGCGCTGATCGACGCCGAGATGGCGCGGATGCACGACGGCGATTCCCTGCGCCCGGCGCTGACAGCCTTCGCGCACGCGCACGGCATCCCTATCTAAGCGCGAACGCGACCCTTGCCGAACATTCGGCCGGGGTTGTACGGCAACGCCACGACGATTTCGGTCGACGCGCCGCGGCTTCCGCTCTCGGACGGACGAGGCGTGGATTTGGGGGACGTCCTGCCGGGTCCTACACCCTCCAAGCCACGCAGCTCCGTCCCGCAGGACGAGACGCGCGCCCGGCCCGCAACCGCACGCGCAGACCTGCAGAAACACGGGCGATGATCCCCTTTCCCACCGAGCGCCTCGACGCCATCCTGGCGCGGCACGACATCGTCACCGCGCAGCTCGCCTCCGGCGAGATCGATCCCGAGACGGTGGTCCAGCTCTCCCGCGAGCTGTCCGACCTCGACCCGGTCGTAGCGGCGATCCGCGCCTACCGCGCCGCCCTGGAGAACCTCGCGGGCGTCGAGGCCCTGATCGACGAGCCCGGCACGGATCCGGAGATGCGGGCCCTCGCCGCCGAGGAGAAGCCGGAGGCGCAGGAGGCGCTCGAGGCCGCCCACCGGGACCTCCAGCTGCTGCTCCTGCCCAAGGACGCCGCCGACGAGAAGAGCGCGATCCTGGAGGTCCGCGCCGGGACCGGCGGCGACGAGGCCGCGCTGTTCGCCGGCGACCTGTTCCGGATGTACGCGAAGTACGCCGAGTCGAAGGGCTGGCGGGTCGAGGTGATCTCCGAGAGCGAGGGCACGGTCGGCGGCTTCCGCGAGGTCGTGGCCGAGGTGAAGGGCCGGGGCGTGTTCGCCCGCCTCAAGTTCGAGAGCGGCGCCCACCGGGTCCAGCGCGTGCCCGACACCGAGACGCAGGGCCGGATCCACACCTCCGCCGCCACCGTCGCGGTGCTCCCGGAGGCCGAGGAGGTCGACATCCACGTCAACGACGCGGACCTGAAGATCGACACGATGCGGGCCCAGGGCGCGGGCGGCCAGCACGTCAACAAGACGGAATCGGCGATCCGGATCACGCACCTGCCGACCGGCATCGTGGTCTTCGTCCAGGAGGAGCGGTCGCAGCACAAGAACCGGGCCCGTGCCATGGCGCTCCTGCGGGCGCGGCTCTACGACGCCGAGCGTAGCGCCAAGGATTCGGCCCGGGCGGCCGACCGCAAGGCGCAGGTCGGCTCCGGCGACCGCAGCGAGCGGATCCGGACCTACAACTTTCCGCAGGGCCGCGTGACCGACCACCGGATCAACCTGACCCTCTACAAGCTCGAGGAGGTGATGGCCGGGACCGCCCTCGACGAGGTGGTGGACGCCCTCATCACCGAGCACCAGGCGGAATTGCTGGCCGCCGAGGGCATGGCCTGATCCGCGCCGTGACGCCGGACGTGATGCAGGACCTGACCCGCCGCGAGGCGCTGCGCGCGCTGACGGCGCGCCTGCACGCCGGTGGCGTCGCCGAGGCGGCGGGCGACGCCCGGTTCCTGCTGCTCGGCCTCCTCGGCCTGGAGACCCGCGACCTGCTGATCGAGGGAGATCGCCGCGTCGGCGCGGCGGGTGCGGCCGCCCTCGCGGCGGCGCTGGCCCGGCGGCTCGCCGGCGAGCCGGTCGCCCGCATCCTCGGCGCCTGGGAGTTCTGGGGCCTGCCGTTCCGGCTGGGCCCCGACACGCTCGTGCCGCGCCCGGACACCGAGATCCTGGTCGAGGTCGCGCTGGCGGCGCGGCCCGAGCGCGCCGCGCCGCTCCGCTGCCTGGACCTCGGGACCGGGACGGGCTGCATCCTGACGGCCCTCCTGTCCGAACGGCCGCGGGCCACCGGCGTCGGGCTCGACCGCTCCGAGGGCGCCCTGCGCGTCGCCCGGGACAACGCCGTCTTGAACGCCGTCGACGACCGGGCGCGCTTCGTCGCCGGCGACTGGTGCGACGCCCTGCGCGGCCGCTTCGACCTCGTGGTCTCGAATCCGCCCTACATCGCCCGCGCCGTGATCGCGTCCCTGGCGCGCGAGGTCCGCGGCCACGACCCGGAGGCCGCCCTCGACGGCGGCACCGACGGACTCGACGCCTACCGGCGGATCCTGGACGGCGCGGGCGCGCGTCTCGCCCCGGGCGGCCTGCTCGTGCTCGAGATCGGCTACGATCAGGCGGCGGCCGTCACGGAGCTCGCGCGCGCCGCCGGCTATCGCGAGCGCGGGCTGACCCGCGATCTTGCCGGTCATGACCGAGTCCTGTGTTTCGACCGGCCGGAGGGTCTTTTATCCGGCCACAGGGATGCCTAAGTCTGGGTCGACCATCCCGGCACCGAAAAATTGCTTGTTGCATCAACCGGGGAACGCTAGAGTCGGCTTGAAGATCGCGAACCGTCCGTTAAGACGGACGGCTGTAAGGTCGGTGGTGACCATGGGTCGCCGATTGGTTCGCTGATCCCCCTAACCCGTCGAACCAGAACGCGCCGGTGCCAGCGCGGCGGGACGACACATTCGAACCTGACAATCGACTGAGGATCGGCGGCCTTCACCGGGCGCCCGGTTCGAGGGGTGGTCAGGCAGACGCGCGGACCGAAGAGCGGTCCCACGCGCGGCGCCGCCGGATGCGCTTGGCCGGTTCGCGCCACGAGATCCGCCTGGGCGCCTCCGTAGACAGTCGTTTGCGTGAACGAGGGTCATAACAGACCGATGAGACCAAACCAGAATCGACGGATGCGCGGCCGGAACCGGCCGAAGGGTCCGAATCCGCTGACGCGCTCCTACGAATCCAACGGTCCCGACGTCAAAATCCGCGGCACCGCGCAGCACATCGCCGACAAGTACGCGCAGCTCGCGCGGGATGCCCTTGCCGCCGGCGATCCGGTCGCCGCCGAAAACTACTTTCAGCACGGCGAGCACTACTTCCGTATTGTCTCCGGTGCGCAGGACCAGAATCGACCGGCTAACACCGGTGGCTATGCCAGTCGTCCCTACGACGACGACATGGACGAGGGCGACGACGACGCCCAGGGCAATGGCGGGTCGCAGAACGGTCACGCCTATAACGGCTACGACGACAACGATCCCGGCCAGCAGCCGCAGCCCTACGAGAGCCGTCCGGACGGGAATCAGGACGGCCGCCAGGGCCGCGACCGGTTCCAGAACCGCGACCAGCGCAGGTTCGACAACAACGGCCGTCAGGACTACCGGCGCCAAGACCAGCCGCGTCAGGATTATCAGCGCCAGGACTACCAGCGTCAGGATTATCGCCAGGAGAACCGGCAGGATCGTCAGGACCGCCAGGATTACGGCCGTCCGGACTACCGCCAGGAGCGGCACGAGGGCCGGCCGGATCGCCAGGACCGTCCGGACAATCGGCAGGATGGCCGCCAGGACGCGCGTCCGGACAACCGTCAGGACAATCGCGGCGACCAGGGCCGCTACGAGAACGGGCGCGGCGATGCCCCGCGCGCCGAGGCCCGGCAGGAGGCCCGTCCCGAGGCTCGCCCGGAGCGGGCCCCCCGCGCCGAGGCCGCGCCGCGCCGCGAGCGCCGCCGCGAGGCCGCGCCCGCCGCGGAGGCCGAGGAGCCCACGGGCCTGCCGGCCTTCCTGATGGCCCCTGCGCGCCCCGCGCCCGCGGTCGAGCCGTCGAGCGCTCCCGAGCCCGAGGCGGCGGCCGATGAGGCTCCGGCCGCCAAGCCCCGCCGCCGTCGGCGCCCGCGCTTCGAGAGCGCCGCTGACGAGGGCGGCGCGACCACGCCGGCGGCGGACGTGCCGACCGAGTGATCCGACATCGCGGATAACGTCGAAGCGAGGCCGTTCCGGGGAACCGGGGCGGCCTTCTTCATTTGCGGCTCAGCGAGGCGACCGTCGCGCGGCCTTCCAGTCCGGGTAGGCGTGCATGCGGTGGATCAGGCGGCGACGCCGGCCGATCTCGCCGAACGGCGCGATCTCCCAGTCCCAGGCTTCCGGCGCGGGCGGCAGCGCGATCCCGAACAACAGGTCGGCGCTGTCGACGGTCCGGCCCGCCCGGTCCTCCTCGCGCTGCACCGTGTCGGTGATCAGGCAGACGCGCTCGACGCGCCCGGCGAGCGCGTCGAGCGCCGCCAGGTGGGTCTCGACGAGGTGCCCGCCGAGTCGCGGGGGGGCCTCGCGGCCCCGGGTCTCGTGGGCCTCGATCGGGAGGAGCGGGATCTGCGTCAGCAGATTCGCCGAGACGATCAGGTCGGCGTCCGCGCAGAGGTCGGCCCAGGCCCCCGCGAGACCGGCGCTGATCTCCGCGGTCGCCAGCGCGACGTTCGGGACGCGGCGGGCGGCGAGGCGCGCCGGCCAGGGATGGACGGCGTCCACGAGACTGACCCGGTCGAACAGGCGGGCGAGGGCGTCGAGCGGCACGTCGTCGAGCAGGCCCGAGCCCAGCACCACCGCGTGCCGGCGCTGCCGGGTCGCTTCGGCCGCCGCCGCGATCACGGACCGGGCCCGCGCGAGGTGCGGCGCCCAGGCCGCCCGGCAGCGGCGCGAGCGGGCGTGGAGCAGGCCGCTCTGGCGGACATAGCCGAGCCGGCGCAGGGGCAGCGGCGCCGGGTTGAGGACGGACAGGGCCCAGGCGAGGAGCATCGCCGGGCGGCTCAGCCCTCGTCGGTGGACGCCGCCCGGCCCGGCGCGCCCCGGTAGCCGGTCGCCAGGACGTAGAGCTCGCTCGAATCGGCCCGGCTCGCGGCCGGCTTGACGTGCCGGACCGTGGCGAAGTCGCGCTTCAGGTCGGTGAGCAGCGCGCCCTCGGTGCCGCCCTGGAGCACCTTGGCGAGGTAGGCGCCCCCAGGGCCCAGGATCTCGCGGGCGAACTCCGCCGCCGTCTCGGCGAGGCCGATGATCCGCAGGTGGTCGGTCTTCTTGTGGCCGGTGGCGTTGGCGGCCATGTCGGACATGACGAGGTCGGCGGGGCCGCCGAGCATGCCGGTCAGCCGGTCAGGCGCCTCGGGATCGAGGAAGTCCAGGGTGATGAACTCGACCCCGGCCATCGGCTCGATCTCCAGGAGATCGATGCCCACGACGCGGCCCGTCGGCCCGACCACCCGCGCGGCCACCTGCGACCAGCCCCCCGGCGCGGCGCCGAGGTCCACGATCTTCTGGCCGGGCCGCAGGAGCTTGTAGCGCTCGTCGATCTCCAGGAGCTTGTAGGCCGCCCGCGACCGGTAGCCCTCGCGCTTGGCGCGGGCCACGTAGGGATCGTTGAGCTGGCGCTCGAGCCAGCGCTTCTGGGACAGGGTCCGTCCGCGGCCGGTCTTCACCCGCTGCTTCAGTTCGCCCCGGACACCGCCGCCGGAACTCGCGCCGCCGCGCCGATCGCTCATCGCGCCGCCCTCATCGGACCGCCTTCCGGTTCCAGACCCCGTCCTCCCGCATCATGTTCATCAGCAATCCTTCGCGCAGGCCGCGGTCGGCGATGCGCAGGCGCTCCGAGGGGAACGCCCTGCGGATCGCCTCGAGGATCGCGCAGCCCGCGAGCACGAGATCGGCGCGGTCGCGACCGATGCAGGGGTTGTCGGCGCGCTGCTCCAGGCGCGTGTCGAGCAGGTCGTCGATCGCGGTCGAGACCGCGTCGTCGCTCATCCACAGCCCGTCGACCCGCCGACGCTCGTAGCGGGCGAGGCGCAGATGCATCGCCGCGATGGTCGTCACGGTGCCGGACGTGCCGAGCAGGTGGAAATGCGGCGCCGTCGCCGCGGGCGCGGCGCGGAGCGCGAAGGCCGAGAGCTTCTCGGCCACCTCCTCGACCATGCCCTCGAACATGCGCCGGGTGACCTCGGCGCCGCCGTGGCGCTCGGCGAGCGTGACCACGCCGACCGGCAGCGAATCCCAGGCCCGGATCCGCAGCGTCGGGTCGGTCGACGGGTTGGCGGCCGCGCCGTCCAGCCACGCGATCTCGGTCGAGCCGCCGCCGATGTCGAAGATGATGACCGATTCGGCCAGCGGGTCCGCGAGCGCCGCGCAGCCGGTGACCGCGAGATACGCCTCCGTCTGCCGGTCGACGATCTCGAGGTCGAGACCCACGCCGCGGCGGACGCGCTCCACGAAGGCGGCGCCGTTCACCGCGAGGCGGCAGGCCTCCGTGGCGATGATCTTGGCCCGCTGCACCCCGCGGGCCTGCATCTTGGCCCGGCAGATCCGCAGGGCCTCCACGGTCCGCTCGATCGCCGCCTCGCTCAGGCGGTCGGACGTGCCGAGGCCCTCGCCGAGGCGCACGATCCGCGAGAACGCGTCGATCACGCGGAAGCCGCTGAAGGTCGGCTCCGCGACCAGCAGGCGGCAATTGTTGGTGCCGAGGTCGAGCGCCGCGTAGGCGGCGCGGCGACGCTCGCGGCCCGGCACGGGGGCTTGCGTCTGGAGCGGCACCGCGCCGGTCTGGATTCGGGACGGCGCGGCCGCGGCGGTCTCGTCCCTCATCGGCGCGGCCGTCGATCCTTCGGGTCGGCCCTGAGCAGCGCGCTCGGACTCTGTTGAACTGCGACCCTACAGGCTCGGCGGGGAACTGCAACGCCCCATCGCGGTCGCGCTCAGGCGACGGCCTTCATCGCGCTGGCCCGGCGCGGGATCGGCCGCAGGAGGCTCTTCACCTGCGAGTAGGGGCGGGGCCGGTTGATCACCTCGTCCAGCCGCGACCACAGGGTCTTGGGCGAGAACGGCTTGGCGATGATCTCGTTGACGCCGAGCGCCACCGCCCGGTCGACCACGTTCCGGCGGGGCTGGGCCAGCATCAGGATGATC
Organism: Methylobacterium sp. UNC300MFChir4.1; assembly: GCF_900110155.1. Classification (NCBI taxonomy): domain Bacteria; kingdom Pseudomonadati; phylum Pseudomonadota; class Alphaproteobacteria; order Hyphomicrobiales; family Methylobacteriaceae; genus Methylobacterium; species Methylobacterium sp. UNC300MFChir4.1. The sequence goes on from NZ_FOCS01000002.1 coordinate 175,557, forward strand.
GGGATCGTGGGGCAGGGGGAGGTGGTCGGGGTCCGCGCGAGCCGGATGAACTCCTCGCCCGACAGGATCGACAGGTCCCAGTCGATGATGCTGATGTCGGGCTTGCTCTCGGCGAGCACGCCCAGCGCCTCGGCCCCGTCCGGCGCCTCCAGCACGCGCTTGATGCCCACGCGCATCAGCATGTCGCGCACGATTCGGCGGATGTAGAGACTCTCGTCGACCACAAGAGCGGAGAGATCGGGGAAAGTCGGTGTCGCGATCATGGCCGGCCGGTCCTGCGGGGCGCGGGGCCGAGTCTAGCCGGACAGCCTTTGCGTTTCGCTAACGCCTTCCCTCGAATGAGAAAGGGCCGGCCCGGGAGCGGGGGCCGACTCCGTTGTTTGCCGCAAGAAAGTAACGAAACGGGCGCCTCTGAGCCAAGAAGGTCCTTGCGGTCAAGGCCCGATTGCGTCAGGACTGGGGCGTTATTCTTGGTTACCGCGACCTGGGGTAATGATAGTGCGGGGCGTGGGCTGTCTGGGATGGCGCGCACGCGGTATTCGAGACAAGGGCGGCGGACGGTTTTTGCGAGCTTTCTATGGGACGTGGTCGTGATTTCAGAGGGCCGCAGAAGCGCGGCTTCGACGAGAGTGGCGAGCCGAGATGGCCTGATCAGGCTCCCCCCAGCGGCGGATACGGCGGCGGCGGTTTCGGCGGTGGCGGCGGTGGTTTCGGCGGGGGCGGTTTCGATCGCGGCCCGTCGCGTGGCGCGGCTCCCGTCGCGTCCGGACCGGAGCGCGATGCGACGGTCAAGTGGTTCAACAAGGAGAAGGGCTTCGGCTTCGTCGAACTCGGCGACGGTTCGGGCGATGCCTTCCTCCACATCCGCGCTGTCGAGGCGGCCGGCCACGACGATCTGATGCCGGGCACCCGGCTGACGGTCACGACGGCCCAGGGTCAGAAGGGCCCGCAGGTCACGAGCGTCACCAGCGTCGACACCTCCACGGCCGAGGCGCCCGCGCCCCGGCGTGAGTTCCGTCCGCGCACCGGCGGCTTCGGTGCCGGCGGCGGCTACGGCGACCGCGATCGCGGTGGTTACGGCGGCGGTGGCGGCGGCTACGGCGGCGGCGGTGGTGGCGGCGGTGGCCGTTTCGCCAGCGGCCCGTCGGTCGAGATGAGCGGCACCGTGAAGTGGTACGATCCCGCCAAGGGCTTCGGCTTCGTCTCGGTCAACGACGGCGGCAAGGACGTGTTCGTGCACCGCTCCGCGCTGTCCCGCGCCGGTCTCGATTCGCTCGCCGAGGGTCAGCAGGTCACGCTCGGCGTGGTCGAGGGCCAGAAGGGCCGTGAGGCCCAGAGCATCAACGTCGAGGATTGAGGATCCCGCGGCGGTCTCTTTGCCGCCGCGTTCCGCGAAGATCATGAGGCGGCGGCTCCGAGCGGGGCCGCCGCCTTTCTCGTTCGGGGACGATCGATGCGCCGCCTTGTGCTGTCCACGGCCCTGGTGCTGCTCGCGGGAACTGCGCGAGCGGAGGACTTCACGGGCTTCTACGCGGGGATCAACGCCGGCTACGGCTGGGGACACGCACGCGACGGCCGCGCGGTCGGCCCGGCGTCCGGATCGGCCGCGGCGTTCAGCAAACCCGATCCCGGGGCCGATCTGCCGCCGAGCGCGCGGAATGCGGCCGTGGCGATCCGCAGGCCGAGCCGCGACGGCGCGTCGGGAACCGCCGGCCCGTAGCGCGGGGCGGCGAGCGTCGGATCCGACCTCGGCGCGCGCCGCTTTCCGGCGTCCTAAACGCCTCTTTTCACACTGGAATCGTTCCGGAACATAGGCGTTGCGCGGCGGCCCGGACCGCTGGTACGTCGCGCCATGGTCTCACGGGAACGAGGGATGGCGCCATGAGCGCCCGCGCCATGCCGACGCTGGCAAACCGCGCGGCGGTCGCCGGCCGGGTACTGCTCGCGATCCTCGGCGGCTACGCGGTCGCCGCCCTGTCGAGCGCGCTGCTGGCCTTGGTTCTTCCCTTCCCGCGGGCCGAGGCGGTCTCGGCCGGGACGCTGGCGAGCTTCGCCATCATGGCGGGGGCGGCGATCTGGGTGTTCGCGGCCCGCACGCTCGGCCGGGCGGCCATCGTCCTGGGGCTGACGGCGCTCCTGCTGACCGGTGCCCTGTGGCTCGCCGGCGCCTTCACGCACGGGGTGGCCGCGTGAGCCCGGCGCGGAGTGCCCGCCAGGCGATGGCGTGGCTGCACACGTGGTCCGGCCTCGTGGTCGGCTGGGTGCTGTTCGCGATCTTCGTCACCGGCACCGCCAGCTATTACCGCACCGACATCTCGCACTGGATGCGGCCCGAATTGTCCGCGACCGCACCCGATCCCGCCGCAGCGGCGACGCGGGCCGGGGCGTTCCTGCGCCGGACCATGCCGGACGCGGCCGGATGGTCGGTCAAGCTGCCGAATGCCGAGACCCCGGCCGTCGAGGTCTACTGGTGGCCGCGTCCGGGTGGCCCGTTCCACCACGCGCTCCTCGATCCCGCCACGGGCGAGCCCGCGCGCATCCGCGACACGCGCGGCGGCGACTTCCTCTACCGATTCCACTTCGAGCTGAGCCTGCCGCCGATCTGGGGTCGCTGGATCGTCTCGGCCTGCGCCATGGTTCTGCTGATCGCGCTGATCTCCGGGATCGTGACGCACCGGCGCATCTTCGCCGACTTCTTCACCTTCCGGCGCGACCGCTCTGCGCAGCGCGGCTGGCTCGACGCCCACAACGTGGTCGGCGTCCTGGCGCTGCCGTTCCACCTGATGATCGTCTACACGGGCCTCGTCACCCTGTCGGCGATGCTGATGCCCTGGGGCATGAAGGCCGTCTACGGCGACGACGTGCTGCGCTACTACGCCGAGGCCGGCCTGGCGATCCCGGGTGCGGCCCCGGTCGGGCGCCCCGGCACGCCGCTACCGCTCGGCGAGATCGTCGCCCGCGCGACGGCCGCCGGGGGCGAGGTGCCCGAGGTGGTGCTGGTCACGCGGCCGGGCGACGCCGGCGCCACCGTGACGGCGTATTTCGAGGAGCCGCACGGGCTCGCGCACCTGCACCCGCAGATCGCCTACGCGGCCGATAGCGGTACGGAGATCGCCCGGGTCGGCGAGGCCGGCGCGGCGACCCGGACCGGGGCCGTGATGGTGGGGCTGCACGAGGCGCACTTCGCCGCCGCGCCCCTGCGCCTCCTGTTCTTCCTCTGCGGCGTGATGGGTGCCGCCACGGTCGCCAGCGGCCTCGTGCTCTGGACCGTCGCCCGGGCGCCGAAGGGCGCGGATCCCGAGGGTTTCGGCCTGCGTCTCGTGCGGTTCCTCAACCTCGGCACCATCGCGGGTCTGCCGGTGGGCCTCGCCGCGTATTTCCTGGCGAACCGGCTGCTGCCCGACGGGCTCGGGGCCCGGGCGGACTGGGAGGTGCGCGCCTTCTTCGCCGCCTGGCTCGTGGCCGCGCTCGCGGCGTCCCTGTACCCGCGACGGCGGGCGTGGTCGCTCGCCCTGGCGGTGCCGGCCTGCGCCTTCCTGGCGATCCCGCTGGTGGACGTGATCCTCGTCGGCCAGCAGCGCTTCCTCGCCTTCGACGCCGCCATGGCGGCCGTCGGCCTCGCGCTCGGCCTCGCGGCCCGGCTGGCCACGCGGCGGGACGTGGCCGCGGCCCGTCCGGCCAAGGTAACCCTGTCCCGGACGGTCGAAGCATGACAGTCGCCGCGCTGATCCTCAGCCTGCTCCTGAGCTTCTCGGGCTTCGCGGCCCTGGCCCTCAGCCTCGACCGGCACCACCGAGCCGCCTACCGCGTCGGCGTGCCGAAGGCGCGGGTCGGCAGCCTGCGGATGGCGGGCTGGTGCGGGCTCGGCCTCTCGTTCGCGGCGGCCGTCGCGGCGGGGGGCTGGAATTTCGGCCCGGTGCAGTGGGTCGGATCGCTGACGGGCTCCGCCCTCGCCGTGGTGGCGATCGTCGCGTACCGGCCCACGTGGCTGCGGAACGCGGCCCTGGCGGCGCTCCCGCTCGCGGCGGCGTCCGTTCCGCTGGCCCTGCTCGGCTGAGGAACGGCGCGCCGATTCGGCACATCATCGATTCGGCCGGTCGCCGGGTCCGGCCGATCGTCGCGCGGCGGCCGGCCGGACGGTGCCGGAGACGAGGCTCTTTTGCCCGCTCGCGGTGATGCCGGGAAGCGCGTAGGATCGGCGCACTCGCGCACTGGCCAAAAGTCCACCTTGATTCGGCAGGCCAAAAGCCATTGGCTGCGAACAGAGCGGAAGCGGATGCGGCCCCCAGGATCGGTCGCCCGAGCGCCAGCTTAAGCTCAAGAGCCGCGGTTCGCGAGGCCGGGGCCCACGGAGGGAACACAGCGATGAACAAGCCGGAATTCCTCGGCGACTCGAAGGTCAAGTCGCCCTTCTCGGCCCGCTACGACAACTTCATCGGCGGCCAGTGGGTCGCCCCCGCGGCCGGCCGCTACTTCGAGAACACCTCGCCGATCACCGGCAAGGTGGTGTGCGAGGTCGCCCGCTCCGACGCCCAGGACGTCGAGAAGGCCCTCGACGCCGCCCACGCCGCCCGGGAGGCCTGGGGCCAGACGGCGCCGGCCGAGCGCGCCCGCATCCTCCTCAAGATGGCCGACCGGATGGAGGAGAACCTCGATCTGCTCGCCCTGGCCGAGACCTGGGACAACGGCAAGCCGATCCGCGAGACGACCCACGCGGACATCCCGCTGGCGATCGACCATTTCCGCTACTTCGCCGGCTGCGTGCGGGCGCAGGAAGGCTCGATCTCCGAGATCGACCACGACACGGTCGCCTACCACTTCCACGAGCCGCTGGGCGTCGTCGGCCAGATCATCCCGTGGAACTTCCCGATCCTGATGGCGGTGTGGAAGCTCGCCCCGGCGCTCGCCGCCGGCAACTGCGTGGTCCTGAAGCCCGCCGAGCAGACCCCCGCCTCGGTGCTGGTGCTGGCCGAGATCGTCGGCGACCTGCTGCCCCCGGGCGTGCTGAACATCGTCAACGGCTTCGGCCTCGAGGCCGGCAAGCCGCTCGCCTCGTCGCCGCGGATCGCCAAGATCGCCTTCACGGGTGAGACGACCACCGGCCGCCTCATCATGCAGTACGCCTCGCAGAACCTGATCCCGGTGACGCTGGAGCTCGGCGGCAAGTCGCCGAACATCTTCTTCGCCGACGTGGCGAACGAGGACGACGACTTCCTCGACAAGGCCCTCGAGGGCTTCACGATGTTCGCCCTCAACCAGGGTGAGGTCTGCACCTGCCCGAGCCGCGCGCTCGTGCACGAGTCGATCTACGACCGCTTCATGGAGCGCGCGGTGAAGCGCGTCGAGGCGATCACCCAGGGCTCGCCGCTGGATCCGGCCACGATGATCGGCGCCCAGGCCTCGGGCGAGCAGATGGAGAAGATCCTCTCCTACATCGACATCGGCCGGCAGGAGGGCGCGCAGCTGCTCACGGGCGGCGAGCGGAACGTCAAGGACGGCGAGTTCGCCGAGGGCTTCTACGTGAAGCCGACCGTGTTCCGCGGCCACAACAAGATGCGCATCTTCCAGGAGGAGATCTTCGGGCCGGTCCTGTCGGTCACGACCTTCAAGGACGATGCCGAGGCGCTCTCCATCGCCAACGACACGCTCTACGGCCTCGGCGCCGGCGTCTGGACCCGCGACGGGACCCGCGCCTACCGCTTCGGCCGGGCGATCCAGGCCGGCCGCGTCTGGACGAACTGCTACCACGCCTACCCGGCCCACGCGGCCTTCGGCGGCTACAAGCAGTCCGGCATCGGCCGCGAGACCCACAAGATGATGCTCGATCACTACCAGCAGACCAAGAACATGCTGGTCAGCTACTCGGCCAAGAAGCTCGGGTTCTTCTGAGTTTCTTCCCGGGTCAACCCCCGAGACAACTTCAGCCCCGGCCGCAAGGCCGGGGCTTTTTCGATCCCGGACCCGGTGACCATGCACTCCGCGCTCCAGAGGGCGCCGCAGTGGAAACCGGCCGGCGCGCACGCATATTCAGGCATCGACCGGGAGGATCGCATGAGTTCGGAGCAGAGTGTGGACGCCAACGTCGCCGAGCAGGCCGGCGCCGACGGGACGCCGCTGCGGGTCACCGCCACGCCGGCAGCCCTCGCGCTGATCGACGAATTGCGGGGCGAGTACGGTCCGGTCATGTTCCACCAGTCGGGTGGCTGCTGCGACGGCTCGTCTCCCATGTGCTATCCCGTCGGCGATTTCCTGGTGAGCGACGGCGACGTCCATCTCGGCACCGTCGGCGGCGCCGACTTCTACATCAGCCGGTCGCAGTTCGAGGTCTGGAAGCACACGCACCTGATCCTCGACGTGGTGCCGGGCCGCGGTGGCATGTTCTCGCTGGAGAACGGTCGGGAGAAGCGCTTCCACATCCGCTCGCGCCTGTTCTCCGAGGCGGAGAACCGGGCGCTCGAGGAGGCGTGCAGGCTCTGACGGCGCGAGCTTCGAGGAAGGGACTGCGATGGCGACCGTGAAACTCTGGTCCGATTCCGAGGCCGAGGCCGACCCGCGCGTCCGCGCGGTCTTCGCCGACATCCGGGCGACCCGCGGATCCGACTTCGTCAACAACTTCTGGCGGGGCCTCGCCAACGATCCGGCACTGCTGGAGCGGACCTGGTCGACGCTCAAGACCGTCATGGGCCCGGGAACCCTCGATCCCCTGACGAAGGAATTGGTCTACATCGCGGTCTCGATCGCGAATGGCTGCCCCTATTGCATCCATTCCCACACCGCAGCGGCGCGGGCCAAGGGCTTGACGGAGGCCCAGCACGGCGAGTTCCTGGCGGTCGTCGGGATGGCCAACCAGACGAACGCGCTGGTCAACGGCATGCAGATCCCCGTCGATCCCGCCTTCAGAGTGGAGGAAGGTCCATGAGTTCCGCGTCCGGCACGGAGAAGCAGGGGTTCCGGGTGGTGCACGAGAGTGCGCCGTTCCGCGGCAAGCAGGGGCACATCTACCGACCGGCCGTCTCGGCCGAGTCCGTGGATTCGAAGGCGCTGCACATGCAACTCCTGGAGATCCCGCCCGGGGAGCGGGCCCACGCTCACAAGCACGAATCCCACGAGACGGCGATCTACGTGCTGTCGGGCGTGTCCGGCTGCTTCTGGGGCGAGCGGCTGGAGAACCACGCGATCGCGGGCGCCGGCGAGTTCGTCTACATCGCCGCCGACGTGCCGCACCTGCCCTACAACCGCAGCCAGACGGAGCCCGTCACCGCGGTGATCGCCCGGACGGACCCGAACGAGCAGGAGAGCGTCGTCCTGCTGCCGCACCTCGAGGCCGGCGTCGACTGGTCGAAGGCCGAGGTCTAGCGGCTCAGCGCTGCTCGATCCGCTCGTTGGCGAGACGCTCCGCCCGGGTGCGCTCGTCGGCCGAGAGACCGGAGAGGGTCTGATCCAGCCACGCGTCGGACAGGCCCTGTCCGGCCGCCGCGAGGTTCCAGGCGGCCGCCTCCACGGGATTCTTGGCGACGCCGCGACCCACGGCGTAGAGCCGCGCGACGCGGTTCTGCGCGATGGCGTTGCCGCGCGAGGCCGCGTGCAGGAAGTACCGCGCGGCCGCCCGCTCGTCCTTGGTGACGCCGGTGCCGTTGAACAGCAGGATTGCGTACTCGACCTCGCTGGCGAGATCGCCGTTGTCGGCGCCGCGCCGGAACAGCTCCGCGGCCTTCGACGGGTCCTTGGGCACGCCGCGGCCCTGCAGGTAGAGCACGCCGAGGTCGTGCTGGGCCGGGCCGATCTCGGCGTCGGCCGCCTTGCGGAACTGCGCCGCCGCTGCCGCCTCGTCGGCGGTGGCGCCGGTGCCGATCAGGATCAGTCCGAGATTGTAGGCCGCGGTCGGCGAACCTTGGGCCGTCGCCTGCTCGAGCCAGCGCCGCCCGCCCTTCGGGTCCTTCGGCATGCCGCGGCCGTCGAGGGCCATCAACCCGAGGGACGCCATGGCGGAGGCGTCGTTCTGCGCCGCGGCCAGGCGGTACCAGTCGGCCGCCTTCACCGGGTCCTGCTTCACGCCGAGGCCCTGATTGTACAGTTCCCCGAGCAGCGTCATGGCGGCGGCGTCCTTGGGATTCGCCTCGATGCGCTTCGTCGCCTCGCGGAAGGCGGTGACGTACTGGCCCTTCTGGTAGGCGCCGTAGGCGAAATCCGGCGGCTGGCTGCCCGGCGGCGGCACGGCGCCCCGCGCGTAGTTCGGCGTGTAGGGGCTCGGCAGCTCCGGCATCGACGCCTTGCCGGTCTGCGCCGCGGGTCCGAGCGAGCCGGGCGCCGCGGTCCGGGCCGGATCGGCCGGCCCCGAGGCCGGCCAGGCCGGCGCCGCTAGCAGCGCAGCCCCGGCGAGAGCAGCCGCCAAGCGGACGTCGCGGCCCCTCACGCCTTGATCTCCCGGACGGCGCGCTGGGCCCGCTCGACCGCGCCCGAATCCTGCAGCCAGAGGCCGCTCTCGAGGCCGACGAACTCCGCGCCCGTCGCGGCGAGCGGCGCGATCTCGTCGGCGGCGGCCGCCACCGCGATGCAGGGCGTCTCGAAGATCTCGGCCCACCACGCGGCGCGGGCCCGGACCGTCTCCGCATCAGGCGCGACGCCGTCCGGGTAGAGGCCGCCGAACATCAGGTAGTCGATGCCGGCCTCGCCGGCCTCCATCGCGCCGTGCTTGGTCTCCAAGCCGCCCGCGCCGAGGATGCGGCCGTCCCGGAGCCGGCCGCGCAGGTCCTTCAGGTCGCGCGGCTTGTCGACGTGGATGCCGTCGGCCCCGCCGCGGATCGCCACCGTGGCGAGGTCGCCGGTGAAGCCCGGGCAGGCGACGACCAGGGCCGCGCCGCGCTCCTGCACGATCGGGGCGACCGACTTGACGCGGGCCGTCAGCCCGCGCTCGTCGGTGGCGGCGAGCCGCAGGATCACGGCGGCGACGTCGCCGGCTTCGCAGGCGGCCTGCAGGGCCGTCACGAAATCCGCGATGCCCTCCGCGTCGAGACCGTGCGGTCCGAGCAGGGCGAGACGGGCGCTGTTGCTCATGGAAGCCGAGAACCCGCGCCTACTGCGGGCCGATCTTCGGGTCGAGGGCGCCGCTGGCGTAGCGCTTGGCCATCTCGGCGACGGAGATCGGGCGGAGCTTCGAGCCTTTCCCGGCGGTGTTGAACTCCTCGAAGCGCTGCTTGCAGAGCTTCGTCATCGCCTCCATGGCGGGCTTCAGGTACTTGCGCGGGTCGAACTCGGAGGGGTTCTCGGTGAGCACCTTCCGGATCTGGCCGGTCATCGCCATGCGGTTGTCGGTGTCGATGTTGATCTTGCGCACACCGTGCTTGATGCCGCGCTGGATCTCCTCGACCGGGACGCCCCAGGTCGGCTTCATCTGGCCGCCGTACTGGTTGATGATGTCCTGTAGGTCCTGCGGCACCGAGGAGGAGCCGTGCATGACGAGGTGGGTCGTCGGCAGGCGGCGGTGGATCTCCTCGATCACGTTCATCGCCAGCACCTCGCCGTCGGGCTTGCGGGTGAACTTGTAGGCGCCGTGGCTCGTGCCCATGGCGACCGCCAGCGCGTCCACCTTGGTCGCCTCGACGAACTTCACCGCCTCGTCCGGGTCGGTCAGGAGCTGGTCGTGGCTGAGGGTGCCCTCGGCGCCGTGGCCGTCCTCGGCCTCGCCCTGGCCGCTCTCGAGCGAGCCGAGCACGCCCAGCTCGCCCTCGACCGAGACGCCGGCCCAGTGGGCCATCTTGGTGACGTTGCGGGTGATCTCGACGTTGTAGTTGTAGTCGGCCGGGGTCTTGCCGTCGGCCTTCAGCGAGCCGTCCATCATCACCGAGGTGAAGCCGTACTGGATGGCGGTGGCGCAGGTGGCTTCGTTGTTGCCGTGATCGAGATGCATGCAGACCGGGATGTGCGGGTAGATCTCGACGAGGCCGTCGATCAGCTTCGCGAGCACGACGTCGTTGGCGTACGCGCGGGCGCCGCGGCTCGCCTGGAGGATCACCGGCGAGTCGGTAGCGTCGGCGGCCGCCATGATGGCGAGCCCCTGCTCCATGTTGTTCAGGTTGAAGGCGGGCACGCCGTACTCGTACTCAGCGGCGTGATCGAGGAGCTGCCGGAGGGTGATGCGTGCCATCGTGCGTGTCTTCCCGTTTCCCGTTTCGTCGTCCGCCCGATCGCCGGAGTTGCCGTCAGGCCCTCAGCTGAGCTGTATCGTGTCGCTCTGCCGAGTGCCTCGCTTTCGGTCAATCTCCGACGCGGCGCAGGGCATTCTTTCGGCGGATGATCGGCACCCGGACCGGTTCTCCAGGGCAACGACGGCCTCCGCGATCGCGCTGACACGCGCGTCGAAGCCGCGCGCCATAGCCGGCGTGGCCACGCGCGCCTGGATGCCCTTCAGGATCTCGAAGGTCGCGTTCGCCACGTCGTCACCGATCGACTCGGCCCCCCAGCCGATGGAGGCCGGTCCCGTAGATAGGGCTCGGTCGAAGGGGGAGGAGAGCAAGGCGGCCGTCTCAGCCCTTCGCCCGCAGCGCCTCGACGCCCGGGAGGGCCTTGCCTTCCAGCCACTCGAGGAAGGCACCGCCGGCGGTCGAGACGTATGTGAAGTCCTGCGCCACGCCGGCCTGGTTGAGTGCGGCCACCGTGTCGCCGCCGCCCGCCACCGAGACGAGCTGGCCGGCCTCGGTCCGGGACGCCGCGTGCTTGGCGGCGGCTACGGTCGCGGCGTCGAACGGGACGAGCTCGAAGGCGCCCAGCGGGCCGTTCCACACCAGGGTCTTTGCCCCGTCGATGGCGGCGTTGATCTCGGCGACCGAGCGCGGACCGGCGTCGAGGATCATGCTCGCGTCCGGCACGGCATCGACCGGCACAGTCTCGTGCGGGGCCTGCGCCTTGAATTCGGTCGCGGCGACGGCATCGACCGGCAGGATGATCCGGCAGCCGGCCTTCTCGGCCGCTGCCAGGATGCGCGTGGCGGTCTCTGCGAGATCCTTCTCGCAGAGGGACTTGCCCACCGCCTTGCCCTGCGCGTGCAGGAAGGTGTTGGCCATGCCGCCGCCGATCACCAGCATGTCGACCTTGGCGACGAGGTTCTCGAGGAGGTCGATCTTTGAGGAGACCTTGGCGCCGCCGACCAGCGCGATCACCGGGCGCTGGGGCGATTCCAGGCCCTTGGTCAGCGCGTCGAGTTCGGCCTGCATCTCGCGGCCCGCGTAGGCCGGCAGCCGGTGCGCCAGACCCTCGGTGGAGGCGTGCGCGCGGTGAGCCGCCGAGAAGGCCTCGTTGACGTAGACGTCGCCGTTCGCCGCCAGGGCGTCCGCGAAGGCCGCGTCGTTCTTCTCCTCGCCCGCGTGGTAGCGGGTGTTCTCGAGCAGGAGGACATCGCCGTCCTTCAGGGCCGCCACCGCCTGCGCGGCCGCGTCGCCGACGCAGTCCGCCGCGAACGCGACGCTGCGCCCGAGGGCCGCGCCGAGGGCGGGGACCACCGGCTCCAGCGAATCCTTCGGCTCGCGCTTGCCCTTCGGGCGGCCGAAATGGGCGAGCAGGATCACCTTGGCACCCTGCTCGGCGACCTCGCGGATCGTCGGCGCGACACGCTCGATGCGGGTCGCGTCGGTCACCCGCCCATTCTCCATGGGCACGTTCAGGTCGACGCGCATGAGGACCCGCTTGCCCTTGAGGGAGCCGGCATCGTCGAGGGTGCGGAAGGCGCTCATGCGGTCTGGTGCGGTCCTGTTCGGGGCGGGGCGGGGCAGTTACTGCGCGGTGGTGCCGATGGTGGCCCGCTGCGGCAGCAGGCGGTCGAGGTTGAGCCGCTGGACGGCGACCATCAGGACCACGGTCAGGATGGCGGTGATCACGGCGGTGAGGACGAGGGCGCCGGTCCCGGGCAGGCGCCGGGTGCGCTCGGCGAGGCCGCGCATCTCCGTGCGGAGCGCGGCCAGGTCGGACTGGCGGGCGGACTCGTTCATCCGGTTCGCCGCGTTCTCGACCTTGTCCTCGACGCGGGACAGCAGCGCCTCGGAGCGGGCGTACTTGTCCTCGATGCGCGAGCACTTGTCCTCGATGCGCGCGAGCTGATCGAAGAGCTGGTTGGCCGGGAGCGCGTGGGACGGGAGCGCGGAGGCGGCGGGTGCGGCGGTCGCCATGGGAGGTGGTGCGGTCTGGGTGGTAAACGGCGGCGGAGCCGGCCTGGGGGCGGGCGGCACGGCAGCCGGCCCGCTCGACGTGCCCTGCGAAGCGTCGGTCATCCCTGGAGAGTCCCTGGTTCGAAGAAAGGCCGTCCGAAGAGAGGTGCGGCCGCCGGCCTCAAGGGAGGCGGCGACCGCTGAAGTCCGGCTCAGATGAGCTTGGCCATCGCCACGGCCGTGTCGGCCATGCGGTTCGAGAAGCCCCACTCGTTGTCGTACCAGGTCAGGATGCGCACCAGCACGCCGTCCATGACCTTGGTCTGGTCGAGGTGGAAGGTCGACGAGTGCGGATCGTGGTTGAAGTCGATCGAGACGTTCGGCCGGTCGGTGACGCCGAGGACGCCCTTGAGCGGGCCGGAGGCGGCCGCCTTGATGGCGTCGTTGATCTCCTGAACCGTGGTCGCGCGCTTGGCCGTGAACACGAGGTCGACCGCCGAGACGTTCGGGGTCGGCACGCGGATCGCGGTGCCGTCGAGCTTGCCCTTCAGCTCCGGGAGCACGAGGCCGACGGCCTTGGCCGCGCCGGTCGAGGTCGGGATCATCGAGAGCGCCGCGGCGCGGGCCCGGTACAGATCCTTGTGCATCTGGTCCAGCGAGGGCTGGTCGTTGGTGTAGGAGTGGATCGTGGTCATGAAGCCGCGCTCGATGCCGACGGCCTCGTCCAGCACCTTCGCCACCGGGGCAAGGCAGTTCGTGGTGCAGGAGGCGTTCGACACCACGTGGTGCTCGCCCGTGAGCTTGTCGTGATTGACGCCGTAGACCACCGTCAGGTCGGCGCCGTCGGCCGGGGCCGAGACGAGAACGCGCTTGGCGCCGGCGTCGAGATGGGCCTTCGCCTTGTCCTTCGAGGTGAAGATGCCGGTGCATTCCAGGGCGATGTCGACGCCGAGGTCGCGGTGCGGCAGCTCGGCCGGGTTGCGCACGGCCGTGACCTTGATGCGCTTGCCGTTGACCACGAGGAACTCGCCGTCGACCGCGACCTCGCCGGGGAAGCGGCCGTGCACGGAATCGTAGCGGAGTAGGTGGGCGTTGGTCTCCACCGGGCCGAGATCGTTGATCGCCACGACCTCGATGTCGCTGCGGCCGGCTTCCGCGATCGCGCGCAGGACGTTGCGGCCGATGCGCCCGAACCCGTTGATGGCAACCTTCGTCACGGCGTGACTCCTTCCTGATGCGGCTCGCCGCGCGCCGGACCTCAGGGGGGCGGTCCGCGGAGCGGTCTCGGCGGCCCGCCATACCGTCCGGGCCGGGCCGGGCGGGATCTGGGCGGGCGGGTTTGAACCTGCGATGAACCGGACCGGGAGAGGCCGGGCTTCCACGCCCGTGACCGTCAATTCGGACGGTGCTGGCTGAGGCCTCGGAACTGTCGCGGACCGGCCCTCCGGCATGTCTCGCGCGGTCCCTCTCGGGATCGCGCGGCTGTCTAGCATGGAGCCTCGACCTGTCAAACGCGTGGCTGTGACAAAGACCTTCGATCCACCGACCAATAAACAGGGATCGCGACGATCCATTCGATCAGCGACCGGATCGGGGATCGAACGCGTTTTCGCGCTGGAATTTCGCCTGCATTCGACGGAAAGCTTCGCGTCGGGGTAGACGAAGAACCATGGCCGACGAGACCGAGACCCGTTCCATCGACGACGCCCTCAACCGGCTCGAAGCGGCGATCAACCGCCTCGACGCCGTCGTCCAGCATCGCCTCGAGACCGACGCGCAGCCCGACGACCGGGACGCGGAACTCGCCCTGATGGACGAGGACCGGGCCCGGCTCGCCGCCGCCCTGGACACGGCGAGCGCCCGCCTCGCCACGGTCTCGGCGACGACCGGGGAGGTCGGCCACCGGCTCGACCGGGCCATCGAGACCGTTCAGGATGTGCTCGGACGCGCCTGACACCAACGCTCAAGCCTGTCGGAGCGACCACCGGAGCGATCCTTGCCGCAGATCAACGTGACCATCGACGGCCGCAGCTACCGCATGGCCTGCGGCGAGGGTGAGGAGGCGCATCTCACCGGTCTCGCCGCCCTCCTCGACGGGCGCATCGGCGAGATGCGCAAGAGCTTCGGTGAGATCGGCGATATGCGCCTGCAGGTCATGGCGGCGCTGACCATCGCCGACGAACTCGCGGAACTGCGGTCGCGGATCGCGTCGCTGGAGAGCAGCGTGGCGGAGCTGCGCGCCGACGCCGAGACCGCGGAGCGCGGGCGGGTCGACGATGCCGAGCGGGCGGCGTTCGGGATCGGCCGGGCGGCCGAGCATATCGGGCGGCTCGCCGACGCCCTCGGCGGATCGGCGCCGCGGGCCTGACCCTCTTCGCGCGGGCGGACAGCGCGAGGCCGGACGTCCTCAAGAAGCCGTGGCAGGCCGCGCGCGACGCTCCTAGAAGGGCTCCGCGTCGAACCGGGTCCGCGCCGCCCGGATCGCGCCGTGACGCTCCTCCGCCCATTGCACGAGGCGCGCCAGCGGCTCGAGCAAGGCGGCCCCGAGATCCGTGAGCCGGTACTCGACGCTGGGCGGCTTCGTCGGGAACACGGTCCGCGCGACGAAACCGTCCCGCTCCAGGTCCCGGAGCGTCTGCGTCAGCATCCGCTTCGAGATGTCGGGCAGCGTCCGGAGGAGGGCGCTGAACCGGTGTGGCCCGTCGGCCAGGGCGATCAGGAGCAGCATCGACCACTTGTCGCCGACCCGATCCAGCACGTCCCGCACCGGGCACGCCGCCGGATCGAGGGTTCCGGCCTGCCAGGCCGCGTACTTGGCCGCCAGCTCGGCGCGGGCGAGCGGCACCGCGGTTTCCTCCGAGTAACCTGGTCCCAAAATCCTGCCTCCTTCACCGCGCTGGCGGTCTCATCTAGTGACCTTGCTCCGATATTGAACCATGAGGAGCGAGCATGAGCCCGACCAGTCAGCCGACCTACTTCGTGACCGGCGCCACGGGCCAACTCGGCCGCCAAGTCGTCGCGGCGCTCCTTCAGCGCGTACCGGCCAGCGCGGTGGTGGCCGGCGCGCGCGACACCGAAGGCGAGGCTGCACGGAGCCTGCGAAGGCTCGGCGTCGCGGTCCGACGGGCCGACTACGCGGACCCGACGAGCCTGGACGCGGCGCTCGAGGGCATCCAGCGACTCCTGCTAATCTCGTCCAGCGAGATCGGCCGGCGCGTGGCGCAGCATCGCAACGTCATCGACAGCGCCAATCGGGTCGGTGTCGGTCTGATCGCCTACACGAGCGTCCTGCACGCCGACACGTCGGCACTCGCCCTGGCCGAGGAGCATCGCCGGACCGAGCGGCTGCTCGAAGCCTCCGACGTGCCGTTCGTCCTGCTGCGCAACGGCTGGTACACGGAGAACTACGCCGCCGGTATCGCGCCAGCGCTCGCCCACGGCGCAGTCCTCGGCTGCGCGGGCGTCGGGCGCATCGCCTCGGCCGCGCGGGCCGACTACGCTGCGGCGGCGGCCTCGGTCCTCACCGCCGACGGGCAGGGTGGCCGCGTCTACGAGTTGGCGGGCGACGAGGCCTACACGCTGACCGAGTTCGCCGCGGCGATCGCTGCGGCCGCCGGCAAGCCGGTCGCGTACCGCGATCTGCCGCAGGCCGAGTACGAGGCGGCGCTGGTCGGCGCCGGGATGCCGGCGGACTTCGCGGCGCTGCTCGCCGACTCGGACGCGGCCGCGGCCCGCGGCGCCCTCAACGACGACACGCGTCAGCTGAGCGCGCTGATCGGCAGGCCGACGACGCCCTACCGGTCCACGGTGCGCGACGCCGTCGCGCGGCTCTGAACCCGCGCCGGCCCGTCACTCCGTCTCGGCGATGTAGCGCCCCAGCGCCGCCGCAGCCCTGAGCATGTGGGCGCGCATGCGACGGGCGGCCGTCTCGCCGTCCCCCTCTGCGATGGCCGACAGGATCTCGCCGTGCTCCTCCCGCGAGCGGCGGATCCGGTCGGCGTGGCGGAGCTGCGTGCGCCGGAACGCGGCCAGCCGCTCGCGGATCGCCAGGGCCTGCTCGGCCATAAAGCCGTTGTGCGTCGCCGTGTAGAGTGCCTCGTGGAAGGCGCGGTTGAACCGGTCGTAGGCGTCGACGTCGCCCGCCTCGACCGCCTTGGCGGATTCCTCGTGGAGCTCCATCAGCTCCCCGCGCTCGAGGGGCGTCATCCGGTAGGTGGCTAGCCGGGCGCACATCGCCTCGATCTCGGCGGTCGTCTCGAACATATCGGCGATCCGCTGCGGCGTCAGGCGCGCCACCACCACGCCCCGCCGGGGCCGGATCTCCACGAGGCCCGAGGCCGCGAGCTGGCGCAGTGCCTCACGGACGGGCGTGCGCGATGCGCCGTAGCGATCGGCGAGGTTCTGCTCGTCGAGGGCCGTACCGGCCGCGATCGTCCCCGACGCGATGGCGTCGGTGAGCGCGTCGCGGATCCGGTCCGAGAGCAGCCCGCTGTCGATCTTCTGGAAGTCGCCGTGCATCCGCCGTTCCTCGAGCGTCCCGTGAGCGGCGCCTGCCCGTCCTCGGGAAGACGATACGGGACCATACCCTAATCCGCGCGTGCGGATCCGCTGTTCGGCCGGGAAGCCGGTGAGCCGACGCGTCAGCCGACCAGGGCCCGCACCGTCAGGAACAGGATCGAGGGTCCGACGAGGCAGCCGATGCCGGTGTGGAACGTCGCCGTCAGTGCGCCGTAGGGGACGAGCTTCGGATCCGTCGCCGCGAGGCCTCCGGCGACTCCGCTGACCGTACCCATCAGGCCGCCATACGCCATGGCCGAGCGCGGGTTGTCGAGGCCGATCAGCCGGGCGACCAGGGGCGTTCCGACCATCACCATCACCGCCTTGGTCACTCCGGTGGCGATGGACAGCGCCATCACGGTGGAATCCGCGCCGATCGCCGCGCCGGTGACGGGCCCGACGATGTAGGTGATCGCCCCGGCGCCGATCGTCGTGATCGAGACCGCGTCGTGATAGCCGAAAGCCACGGCGGTCAGGGTGCCGACGATGAACGGCAAGATAGTGCCCAGCGCCAGCGCCAGGACACCCAGTAGGCCCGCGCGCCGCGCCTCGATCACGTCGACCTCGAAGGCGGTGGCGACGATGGCGAAGTCGCGCAGCATCGCCCCGCCCATGAGGCCGATCCCGGCGAGCGCCGGGATGTCGGCGAGGCCCTTCTTCCCGCCCGTGTAGAGCCCGCCGACATAGGCGAGCACCAGACCGAGCACGATCGCGATCGCGGAGCCGTGGACCCGGTCGTTGGTCAGGTGCTTGGCGGCGAAGTTCGAGACCAGGATCAGCGCGCCGACCACCGCGAAGGCGGCCACGAGGCTCTGCTCGACGAAGACGTGCTCGATGCCGTGCCAGATGTCGTGTCCCATGGCGATCACCCCTTCCTTGCGACGGGTTCGGCGTCGCCGCCGATCACGGGTCCGCCGTGCTCGACGGGGCTGCTGCCGGGATCGCGCCGGCCGATCCGGCTCAGCAGGGCGACCGCGCCGAAGCACAGGACCAGAGAGCCGGTCGCGGCGATCAGCACGATCGGGCCGCCGCTCACGGCGGCGACGACGTTCTGCTGGGCCGCCATGGCGACCACGATCGGGATGTACATCCCCGCCCAGAACTCGACGCCGAACTGAACGCCCTTCGTCAGGCGGCCCCGGCGGGACAGCCACAGGCGCGCGGCGATGAGCAGGATCATGGCGATGCCGACGCCGCCGACATTGGCTTTCACGCCGAGGGCGAAGCCGAGGAGATCGCCGAGATACACGCCGACTAGCGTGCAGGCGGCGAGCAGGGCGACACCGAGGACGATCATCGGCGTTGCCCCTTCCAGGAAGCGGCTCTTCCGGCCGCATCCGACGGCCGTATGGACGCGTGCGACATGGCGCGTTGCCTTCCCGGATCGGCCTCGGAGGCCGCTGGTGAAAGTATGCAAGATATTGACAGGCGCGCAATCCCGTATACGAAACTGTGATAGCGAAGGGTTTGAGAATACCAAAGCGCCCGCTATATGACGTTCGGTACACCGGTGGGAGCACGCGGATGGGCGAGTGGCGCGGTGAGAGGCAGGCGCGCGACGCGCGGATCGCGGCGGGGCGCGCCCATGCGGACGGCAAGGTCGTGCCGGCCGGAGCCGTGGTCGACCTTTTGGAGGCCATCCTGCGGCCCGGCGACCGCGTCTGCCTCGAGGGCGACAACCAGAAGCAGGCCGACTGCCTCGCCCGCGGCCTCAGCGCCTGCGATCCCGGGAAGATCCACGACCTGCACATGGTCCAGTCGGGGATCGTGCTGCCCGAGCACCTCGACGTGTTCGAGACCGGGATCGCGAAACGGCTCGACTACTCGTATTCGGGCCCGCAGGGCGCCCGCATCGCCAAGATGCTCTACGGCGGCCAGATCGAGCTCGGGGCGGTGCACACCTACCTGGAGCTGTTCGCCCGCTACTTCGTCGACCTGACGCCCAACGTGGCGCTGATCGCCGGCGTCTCGGCCGACCGGAACGGCAACCTGTATACGGGGCCGAACACCGAGGACACGCCGACCGTCGTGGAGGCGACCGCCTTCAAGAACGGCGTCGTGGTTGCGCAGGTCAACGAGATCGTCGACGCGGTCCCGCGAGTCGACATCCCGGGCGACCGGATCGACTTCGTGGTCGAGGCCGACAGGCCCTTCTACGTGGAGCCGCTCTTCACCCGCGACCCGGCGGCGATGACCGAGACGCAGATCCTGATCGCCATGATGGCGATCAAGGGCATCTACGCCGAGTACGGCATCAAGCGGCTCAACCACGGCATCGGGTTCGGCACGGCGGCGATCGAGCTGCTGCTGCCGACCTACGGCGAGAAGCTCGGCCTCAAGGGCAAGATCGCCACGCACTGGGCGCTGAATCCGCACCCGACCCTGATCCCGGCGATCGAGTCCGGATGGGTCAAGCAGGTCCACTGCTTCGGCTCCGAGGTCGGGATGGACCGTTACATCCGCGAGCGACCAGACGTCTTCTTCACCGGCGCCGACGGGAGCCTGCGCTCGAACCGGGCCTTCTGCCAGACCGCCGGCCTCTACGCCTGCGACATGTTCATCGGCGCGACCCTGCAGATCGACCTGATGGGCCATTCCTCGACCATCACCCAGTCGCGGGTGGCGGGCTTCGGCGGGGCGCCCAACATGGGGTCGGACCCGCACGGACGACGCCACCCCTCCGACGCCTGGATGAAGGCCGGCCGCGAGGGCCAGATCGTCGGCGATCCGGCACTGATGCGCGGGCGCAAGCTCGTCGTGCAGCTGGTCGAGACCTTCGGCGACAAGCTGGTGCCGACCTTCGTGGAGAAGCTCGACGCCCTCGAACTGGCCAAAAAGATCGGCCTCGAGCTGGCGCCGGTCATGATCTACGCGGACGACGTCACTCACATCGTCACCGAGGAAGGCATCGCCAACCTCCTGCTCTGCCGCGACGCCGACGAGCGCGAGCAGGCGATCCGGGGCGTGGCCGGCTACACCGAGGTCGGTCGCGGTCGAGACCGGGCGAAGGTCGAGGATCTGCGCGCCCGGGGCGTCATCCGACGCCCGGAGGATCTGGGCATCGAGCCGCTCGACGCCGACCGCGCACTGCTCGCCGCGAAGTCGATCAAGGATCTCGTGCACTGGTCCGGCGGGCTCTACGAGCCGCCCGCCCGCTTCCGGAACTGGTAGCGTCGCGCGATGACGTATCCGCACCCGAGGAGCCGGCGATGGAATCCCTGACCTTCCGCCACACCACCAGGAAGCCGCTGGCCGGCTCGGCGCCGAGCGCGATCACCGGCGTCGTCGCCTCCGGAAACCTGGAGATCCTGTTGGAGCGGGTGCTGCCGCCGAATGCCTGCGAGGTGGCCATCGAGACCCCGATCGCCGGCTACGGCGACGTCTGGGAGGCGGTGGTGGCCGATTTCGTTGCCCGGGCGCAGCCGGGCGGCCTCCGCATCAGCATCAACGACGGCGGCGCCCGCCCCGACACCGTGTCGCTGCGCCTGCTCCAGGGCGCGCGGCTGATGGAGGCCTGACCATGGCTGCCGACCGCGCCGCGCGCTTCGATCCGGATGCCCTGAGCTGGTACGAGGCCACCGCCCGCCAGCGCGTGCTGGCGCTCACCGATCCGGGAAGCTTCCGCGAGTTCCTGCCGCCGACCGAGCGGCGGATGAGCCCGCACCTGCCGCTCTTCGACCTGCCCCGCGCCTTCGACGACGGTATCGTGGTCGGGGGCGCGCGCCTCGACGGCGACCCGGTCCTGGTCGCCGCCCAGGAGGGCCGCTTCATGGGCGGCGCCTTCGGCGAGGTGCACGGCGGCAAGCTGGTCGGCCTGCTCCGCGCGGCCCTGGAGCGGAAGCCGAAGGCGGTCCTCATCTTGTTCGACACCGGCGGCGTCCGCCTTCAGGAGGCCAATGCCGGCGAGACGGCCATTGCCGAGACCATGCGGGCCATCGTCGACGTCCGCGCGGCCGGCATCCCGGTCGTCGGGCTGATCGGCGGGCGGGCCGGCTGCTACGGCGGCGGCGGCCTCATCGCCGGCACCTGCTCGCGGCTCGCCGTGTCGGAGAGCGGGCGCATCTCGGTCTCCGGCCCCGAGGTGATCGAGACCAACAAAGGCGCCGAGGAGTTCGATTCCCGCGACCGCGCTCTGGTCTGGCGGACCATGGGTGGCAAGCATCGTCGCCTGATCGGGGGCGCCGACGCCTTCTGCGCCGACACGGTCGCGGCCTTCTGCGCGGCCGCCCGCGACCTCGTCGGCCGAGCGCCGGCCTTCGATCTGGCGACCCTGGACGCCGAGCAGGCGCGCCTGGAGGCCCGGATCGAGCGGTTCGGCGACTGCCGCGACGCCACGGATGTCTGGGCGCGCCTCGGCGTGAACGATCCCGACGCGGTGCCGGCGATGGACACGACCGCCTTCGACGAGACCGTGGCCCGGAGCCCGGAGGCCGACCATGACGCTCGCTGAGATCCTCGCCTCCCTGTTCCCGCGAGGACACGCGGTGGCGGTGCTCGACGGCCTCGTGACCGGGACCGGCCCCTTCGCGGACGGCCGGATGCACGTCGTGGGCGTCGACGGCGACACGCCCCTGGGCGTCGACGGGGCGCTGGTCCTGTCGCGCGCCGTGCTCGACGCCGTCCGGGCCGGCGACCGCGCGCCGATCCTCGTGGCGGTGGATTCCGACAGCCAGCGCATGAGCCGCCGCGACGAGTTGCTGGGTCTCAACGAGTGCCTCGCGCATCTCGCCAAGGCGCTGCTCCTGGCCGACCGGTCGGGCCATCCCACGATCGGTCTGATCTACGGCCACTCGGCCGCCGGCGCCTTCATCGCCACGGCGCTCGCGACGCGGGTCCTCGCGGCCCTACCCGGGGCGAACCCGAGCGTGATGGACCTGCCGTCCGTCGCCCGGGTGACCAAGCTGCCGCTCGACACGCTGAAGGACATGGCGAAGTCGACGCCCGTCTTCGCGCCCGGCCTCGACAACATGGTGGCGACCGGCGCCGTCCACGTGGTTCTAAACCCGGACCTGTGCCTGGAGGGCCAGATCCGCGCGGTGATCGATACCCTGCCGGCGGAGGATATCCGCGACCGGCTGGGTGCCGAGCGGGGCGGTCGCCCGGTCGCCCGCACCGTCGCGGCGGCCGTGGCCGACCAAGCCCGTCTTGGCTGAGCCGTTCCGACGCCACGACCTCGTCCGGGTCGATCCGGCGGCCTGGGCGGCGTGGCGCGCGGACCGGCCCGACCTCGTCGCCGTCCCCCATATCGAGGGCTGGGCCGCTGCGGGCCGGCCGCTGATCGTCCGCCGCCGCGTCCCCGGAGAGATCGGCGACGCGGTGCCGCTCGGCCTGCCGCTGCCGCCCGCGGACGGCAAGCGGCGGATCGGGCTAGCGCTGCCGGCATCGGCGCTGGCGCCCGCACCGGTGGTGACCCTCGCCCAGGCCGCCACTTGCGCGCCGGCGGCCTGGGGCCCGAGCCTCGACGCCCTGACGGCGCTCGGCCGGCGGCACGGCCTCGTGCCGCGCCCCTTCGGCAGCCTGCTCTGGCAGGCGGTCACCGGCCTGACCTACCTGAGCGCCAGCTCCGATCTCGACCTGCTCTGGCCGTGCCCACCACCGGTGCCGGTCAACCTTCTCGACGGCATCGCCGCCGCGGCGGAGACGGCGCCGATGGGCATCGACGGCGAGATCCAGTTGCCGGACGGCGCCGACCTGCACTGGCGCGAGCTGCGCGACGCGCCGGAGGACGGCTCGGTGCTCGCCAAGAGCCTGGACCGGCTGGTCCTGCGGTCGGTCGCGGGCCTGCGGGGCGCGCCCCCGGCATGACCCTCGCGATCCTCCTCTCCGGCCAGGGCGGCCAGCACCCGGCGATGTTCGACATCACGGCCGAACATCCGGCGGCCCAGGACGTGTTCGCGGCCGCGAGACCGCTCCTCGACGGCGCCGACCCGCGCGACCTGGCCCGCGCGGGCGGCGACACCCTGAACGCCAATCGGACCGGGCAGATCCTGTGTTGCGTCGCCGCCCTGTCGGCGTGGCGGGCCCTGGCCGAGGCGATGCCGGACCGGTCGATCGTGGCCGGGTACAGCATCGGCGATCTGGCCGCCTGGGGCGTCGCCGGGCGCCTCGACACCGCGGACGTGCTCGCCCTGGCCGCCCGGCGTGCGGAGGCCATGGACGCCGCGTCCGGCGCGGGGTTCGGGCTGGCGGGGATCCGCGGCCTGAGCCTCGCGACGCTCGAGGATCTCGCGGCGCGACACGGCTGCCACCTCGCCATCCGCAACGCGGCCGACAGCGGCGTCGTCGGCGGTCCGCGCGCGGCGCTGGTGGCGCTGTGCCGAGAGGCGACCGGCGCCGGCGCGCAGCGTGCCGTGGTCCTGCCCGTCCACACCCCGTCGCACACGCCGCTGCTGGACGCTGCGACGGCGGCCTTCCGGGACGCGCTCGCCGCGGTACCGCCGCGCCGCCCGCCCCCTCGCATGCCCCGGCTGGTCAGTGGGCTGGACGGAAGCACGGTGTTTCGGGATGCCGAGGGTCGCGACAAGCTGGCGCTCCAGATCTCGCGCACGATCGACTGGGCCGCCTGCCTGGAGGCGTGCCGCGAGTACGGCGCGGACCGCGTGCTCGAACTCGGGCCGGGCCACGCCCTCGCCACCATGGCCCGGGCCGCGCTCCCGGCGGCGCGCGTCCACGCCGTCGAGGAATTCCGCTCGCTCGACGGCGTGGCGGACTGGCTCGCGCGACCTTAGCCGTGCCGCACTGGGGCCGCACGACCATTGCAGTAGGCTGTCGAGTTGCGACGCTAGTCTGGCGATGTGCCGCTCCGGCTCCGCTTGCTTGGCGCAATACTGATGTCGACACATCGCCTTGACGCGCGGCCCGTTGCGGTCGTAGCAGCCGGGCATCTTCGGGACGGGACGGGTTCATGACGGCCAAGCGAGCGCTGATCACGGGTGTGACGGGCCAGGACGGCGCGTATCTGGCGCAGCTGCTCCTGCAGAAGGGCTACGCCGTCACCGGCATCGTGCGGCGCTCCAGCCATGCCGGCGTCTTCGACCACCGGTTGAAGTGGCTCGGCATCACCGACGATGTCGAGCTGGTCGACGGCAACCTGCTCGACCAGTCCGCCCTGCTGCGCATCGTCCAGGCCACGAAGCCCGACGAGATCTACAACCTCGCCGCCCAGTCGTTCGTGACCTCGTCCTGGCAGCAGCCGCTGCTCACCGGGCAGGTGACCGGCCTCGGCGCCGTGCACATGCTCGAATGCCTGCGCTCGGCGGCCCCCCAGGCGCGTTACTACCAGGCCTCGACCTCGGAGATGTTCGGCCTGATCCAAGAGGCCAAGCAGAGCGAGTCGACGCCGTTCTACCCGCGTTCGCCCTACGGCGTGGCCAAGCTGTACGCGCACTGGATGACCATCAACTACCGCGAGAGCTTCGGGCTGCACGCGTCGAACGGCATCCTGTTCAACCACGAGAGCCCGCTGCGCGGCGTCGAGTTCGTCACCCGCAAGGTCACCGACGCGGTGGCGCGGATCAAGCTCGGGCAGCAGAAGGAGCTGCGGCTCGGCAACATCGACGCCAAGCGCGACTGGGGCCACGCCCGGGACTACGTGAAGGCGATGTGGCTGATGCTTCAGCAGGACCGCCCGGACGATTACGTGATCGCGACCGGCCGGACCACGACGGTGCGGGACATGTGCGAGATCGCGTTCAAGCATGTCGGCCTGAAGGTGGACGACCACCTGATCGTCGACCCGGCGCTGTTCCGGCCGGCGGAGGTCGAGGTGCTGCTGGGCAACCCCGCCAAGGCCAAGGCGACGTTCGGCTGGGAGGCCGAGACCAGCCTCGAGGCGCTGATCACCGAGATGGTCGACGCCGACATCAAGCGCCTCAGCGCCAACGCCTGAGCCGTCGGGCTCGCCGTGGGCGGGCTCCGGATCCATATGGCGCGCATCCCCGGACGGAGAGGCGCGCCGTGAAGACCTACCAGCTCTACATCGACGGGCAGTCCGTCGATCCGGTCGAGGGCGCGTGGTTCGAGTCCATCGACCCCTATCGCGGCGAGCCCTGGGCGCGGATCCCGCGCGCCGGGCGCGCCGACGTCGACCGGGCGGTGGCCGCCGCCAAGCGCGCCATGTGGGACGGCCCCTGGGCGACCATGACGGCCTCGGCCCGCGGCAAGGTCCTGCGCCGGATCGGCGATCTCGTCGAGCGCGAGGCCGAGGCGCTGGCCGAGATCGAGGTTCGCGACAACGGCAAGCTGTTCGCCGAGATGTACGGCCAGACCCGCTACCAGCCGGAATGGTGGTGGTACTACGCGGGGCTCGCCGACAAGGTCGAGGGCGCGCAGGTGCCGATCGACAAGCCCGAGACCTTCGCGTTCACCCGGCACGAGCCGGTGGGCGTGGTCGGGGCGCTGACGGCGTGGAACTCGCCGCTCCTGTTCGTCGCCTGGAAATGCGCGCCCGCGCTCGCGGCGGGCTGCGCGGTCGTGGTGAAGCCGTCCGAGTTCGCCTCCGCGAGCACGCTGGAATTCGCCCGCCTGACCAAGGAGGCCGGGCTGCCCGACGGCATGTTCAACGTCGTCACCGGCTACGGCGGCGAGGCCGGCACCGCCATCGTCGAGCATCCCGACGTCGCCAAGATCACCTTCACGGGCTCGGACGTCACCGGCGCGAAAGTCTACGAGGCCGCCGCCCGGCAGATCAAGCGCGTCTCCCTGGAGCTAGGCGGGAAATCGCCCAACATCGTCTTCGCCGATGCCGACCTGAAGGCCGCCGCCGCGGGGGCGATCTCGGGCATCTTCGCGGCCACCGGGCAGACCTGCATCGCCGGCTCGCGCCTGCTGGTGCAGAACAGCATCCGCCAGGAATTCACCGAGCGCCTGATCGAGCTGGCCCGCACCGCCAAGCTCGGCGACCCGATGCAGGCCGACACCAATATCGGGCCGATCACGACGCCGCCCCAGTACACGAAGGTGCTCGACTACATCGCGCTCGCCAAGAGCGAGGGCGCGCGCTGCGTCTTCGGCGGCAACCCCGCCTCCGGACCCGGCGTGCTCGGCGGCCAGTTCGTCGAGCCGACGATCTTCACGGGCGTCACCAACGACATGCGCATCGCCCAGGAGGAGGTGTTCGGCCCGGTGCTGTCGATCATCGGCTTCGAGGACGAGGCCGAGGCGCTGAGGGTCGGCAACGACGTGATCTACGGGCTCGCGGCGGGTGTCTGGACCCAGGATATCGGCCGCGCGATGCGCATGTCGAAGGGTCTGCGGGCCGGCACCGTCTGGGTGAACACCTACCGGGCGGTGAGCTACATGATGCCGTTCGGCGGCATGAAGCGCTCGGGCATCGG
Organism: Methylobacterium sp. UNC300MFChir4.1; assembly: GCF_900110155.1. Lineage (NCBI taxonomy): Bacteria > Pseudomonadati > Pseudomonadota > Alphaproteobacteria > Hyphomicrobiales > Methylobacteriaceae > Methylobacterium > Methylobacterium sp. UNC300MFChir4.1. Next base: position 201,586 of record NZ_FOCS01000002.1, read on the forward strand.
CCGCGAGAGCGGCATCGAATCGATCCGCGAGTACCTGGAGACCAAGAGCGTCTGGATCTCCACGAGCCGCGACGCCCCGGAGAACCCCTTCGTCATGCGCTGAGCACGCGGGCCGCGCCGCGATCCGTGGCGGCGCGGTCCCTAATCCGGGGCCGATTGGGCGCGGTCCGGTGGCAGCGCGAGGGATGCCAGGACGAAGCCCATGAAGAAGAGGAAGTACTGGTTGACCGATAATTCCTCGAACATGAGCGACGGGATCAGGAACACCGCGCTGTAGGTCAGGAACGGCCCGAAGGCGGCGGGCGCCAGCAGGATTCGCCCGAGGCCGGCGACGAGGAGCAGCGCCGCGGCGATGCCGCTCTGGAGTGCCAGCGACACGAAGCCGTTGTGTGGTGTCACGAGCCCGGTCAGGGCCTGCAGCTCCTCCCGGCGGGCGACCTCGCCGACGCCGAACGGGTACTCGAGGACCAGCTGGAGCGCGGTCACGCCGGACAGGAACCGCTCGTCGAAATTGCCCGTGACGTTGTGGTCCTCGGCGAAGCGCCGCTCGATCGCCTGGGACAGCGTCCCCGGCAGCGGGATCTCCCCCGTCACCGCCCAGGCCACGAGGAGGACGCCCAGGACGCCGAGCGCGGCCAGCACCGCGGGCGCCTTGAGGTTCCGCCGCATCAGCAGGCCGAGGAACAGGATCGGCATGAACAGGCCGGCGCGGTTGTTGGTGAACGGGAAGCTCGCCAGGAGGGCCGCGAAGTAGGCGAGATAGACGATCTTCAGTCGATAGCGCAGGCTGAGCAGCAGGGCCGCGGCCCCGGCCAGGGCGAAGACGTGGCCGGTCTCGTTGCCCGAGGCCCAGAGGCCGCCCTGCTTGTCCTGCACGAACATCTTCAGCTCCTCGTCGAGCCCGTCCGTGGGAACGGCGAGTCCGAACCGGTCGAGCGGCATGCCGGAGGCGGCGAGCAGCAGGACCGCGAGGGAGGCGAGCATGCCGGCGAGCAGGCCGACGCAGAATGCGTCCTGGACGCGCCGGTCGCGGAACATCACCAGCAGGATGAACGCCTGGACCACGTAGAGCAGCAGGACGAGGGTCAGGTAGACGTCGCCCGCCTGCTTGTGCGCCTTCAGCACCAACGAGGCCGCGATCAGCGCCAGGATGCCGGCGAGGGGCGCGGCCTGCCGCAGTGCCTCCGCGACGACGGCGCGGCGCAACCCAAGCCAGGGGATGAGCAGGAACGGCAGCAGGTCGGACAGGCGCTGGAACGGCAGCCCGAAGGTCGAGGTCAGGACGTTGAAGTTCAGGGCGGCGCCGAGCAGGAACACGGCGACGCGGTCCGCGAGGAGGGACGCGGCCGGCGCGCGCGTCTCGATCGGCAACGCCTGTCCCGCCATCACCCTGCACCGTCCCCGCGCATCGGCCGCCGATGAACCCTCCGCCGGCCGCGGCCTCTAGCGGGCAGTGTCGCCCACAAAGGTTGGCGGAGGGTGCAGATCAGGCGGGGCGCCGCAGGAAGAGGCCGACGGCCGTGCGCAGCGTGCCGCGCATGAAGATCCAGGCGAGGCCCAGATAGGCCGCGATCCCGATCCCGACCGCCGCGAAGAGGCCGAACCGGTCCCCGAGGACGGTGTGGACCGGACCCTGGACGACCAGCACGAGCCCGGCCATCGCGCCGGCGCAGAGCGTGATCGGCGCGAGGAGCCGCACGAGCCGCCCGTTCGTGACCGGGACGACGCGCCCCGCGCTGGCGACGATCGCGGGCGTGAACAGGTAGGCCCGCACCACGTGCCCGGCGACCAGGGCGGCGAGGCCGAAGGGCGCGGTGACGACGGCCGCCGCGGCGCCGAGGCCGAACTGCGCGCCGGCGAGCCGCAGGGCCGTGCCGTTGCGGCCCAGGGCCGTGAAGATCATCCACAGCATCGAGGTCGCGACGAATTCCGGGGCGAGGAGCGCGAGCGTCCGCAGCACCGGCGCCGCGTCGTGCCACTGGTCGCCGAACAGGAACGGGATGAGGGTCGGGGCGACGGCCGCCATGCCGAAGAAGGCCGGCACGGCCAGGAACGCGGAGGCCTCGGTGAATCCGTGGAAGGCCGCGGCCAGCTCGCCCGGACGGTCCTGGAGGCGCGCGTAGGTGGTCAGCCCGACCGTGGTCAGCGGGATGACCGCGACCTGGCTCACGAGGTCGATGCAGCGCCACGCGAGGCGCAGGTAGCCGACATCGGTGGCGGACAGGAAGTAGGCCGCGATGACTTCCTGGCTCCGGATCGAGGCGACGAGCAGCAGATAAGTGCAGAACAGCCGCGAGCCGAACGCGATCTGCTCGCGCACGGAGGCGAGGTGCAGCCGCAGCGGCGGAATCCAGCGGGCCGCCGCCCAGGTCAGGAGCGTGGTCGCGGTCGCGGCGACGAGCCGCTGCACCACCAGGCTCCAGACGCCGTAGCCGTCGAGGGCCAGCACGAGGGCCGCGGCGCCGCCGAGCACGTTGGCGCCGAGCGCCCGCAGGGCGAGCTTGCGGAAGCCGAAGCTCCGCTGGAGCCGCGCTTCGTGGATCGCGCCCGCGGCGGTGATGACGAAACAGGCGGAGAGCGCGCACAGGACCGGCCGCAGCGCCGGCAGGTCGAAGATCCAGGCGATCGGGCCGGCCAGGGCCACGAGGCCCACGGCGCATAGGACACCCGTGGCGAGCATCACCCAGAAGGCGGTGGCGGCGAAGTCCTCGTCGAGGTCGGCGCGCTGGACCACCGCGTCGGGCAGGCCGCAGCGGGCGACGATCTGCAGGATGTCGATGAAGACCGCGGCGATCGCTACCATCCCGAACTCGGCGGGCCCGATGAGGCGGGCGAGCACGAGGAACACCCCGAAGCTGAGGACCACGTTGCCGACCGAGGCCACCGCCACCCAGCGCGCGGCGTCGAACGAGCGCCGCGTCATCGCGGCGCCGGAGGCGAGCCCCGGCTCCTCCTCGGCGGCGGCCGCCTCCGACAGGACCGGCGCGGCGGCGCTCACGGGCGGCTCGCCCGACGCTCGGCAACGAGTTCGGCATAGAGATCGAGGTACTTCTCGGCGACGCGCTCCGAGGTCGATTCGCGGATGACGTGTTGGAAGGCGCGCTCGTCCGGCAGGTCACCGCGGCCGCGGGCGATCACGGTCCGCAGCCGTGCGGCGAGGTCGGCGTCGTCGCCCGGCGTGAACAGCCAGTCGGCGTTGTCCTCGCCGATCAGCTCGGGGATGCCGCCCGAGCCCGCCCCGATCACCGGAACGCCCATCGTGTAGGCCTCGTAGATCGTCCGCGGCGACGGCTCGGCCCAGAACGACGGGACGATGAGCACGTCGATCGCGCTGAGGAACTCGGCGGGTTTCGCCCAGCCGACGAAGTCGATGGGCAGGCCCTCGGCCTGCGCCTTGAACCGCTCGATCGAGTCGTCCATCGCGTGGCCGGCGACGAGGCAGCGCCAGTCGCCGGGACCGATCCGCCGGAAGGCGTCGATCATCGTGCCGACCCCCTTCTCGGTGTTGATCCGGCCGAGATAGCCGAAGGTCATCGGCTGGCCGGTCCGGTCGATCCGGCGCCTGGCCTCCGGGTCGCCCTCTGGGACGGTGCAGGAATAGAAGATCACCCGGCGCCGCTCGGGCGCGAGATGCGCGAACAACCCGTGGTCGACATGGGTCTTCAGGATCTCGGTGCCGACGCTGACGACGGCGTCCACCGACCGGTTGGTGATCTGCTTGGCGGCGTTGACCACCTTGCAGCCCAGGTGCCAGCGGTCGCACGGCTTGCCGTCCCTGAACATCGCGGCGTTGCCGCAGATCAGGTCGTACTCGCAGACCGTGTGGACGATCGGGATCCCGCGCTTGGCCGCCTCGCGCCAGACGAGGGTCGAGACGTCGAGCAGCGAGTGCGTGTTGACTATGTCGGGGCGGAAATCGTCGAGGACGCGGCCGAACTCGGCCGCGACGGCGAAATTCCACTGCTGCTTGAGCTTCGCCCAGGCGCGGCCGAAGCGGCTCGCCTGGGGCCAGTCCTCGAGCCAGAAATCGTTGTGGTGGGCCATGCGGTAGACGGTGACGCCGCCGCGCACGCTCTTGGGCTCGGGCTCCCGGGCGATGCAGGCCGCCGCCACCGTGTGGCCGGCCGCGACGAGTTCTTCGGCGAGGTGCTCCACCGAGCGCTCGGCGCCGCCCACGATGTAGGGCGGGTAGAGGGCGCTGAGATGCAGGATCCGCAGGGGGCCGGTCACCGCGCGCGCGGCCGCCTGATCCCTCGGGCGGTCCCGGTCCTGGGCGCGGGGTTCCTCCGAGAGGACCCGGGCGTAGCTCGACGACAGGGTGGGGGTCATCATGAACGGCACTCGCTGAGGTGCGGGCGCTCCGCGCGGGCGGAAGGCTCGGGAAGCGGTTCGATGGAGGCCGCGTCGCGGGTCGCGGCGTAGAGATCGAGATAGGCGGTCGCCACAGCGACCGGATCGGTGCCGGCGCGGATGCGTGCGGCGCGGGCGAGCCCCTCGGCGAGACGGGCCGGCTCCGCGATGATCCGGGCCATCGCGGCGGCGAGCGCCGGCACGTCGCCGGGCGGGACCAGCCAGGGGCCGGACCCGACCTGCTCGCCGATGCCGCCGGTCGCGGTGCCGATCACCGGGACGCCGCGCCCGTAGGCCTCTGCCACCGTCCGGCCGAAAGGCTCGGGCCAGATCGGCGGGACCACGAGGCAGTCGAGATCGTCCAGGAAGGCGTCGCGCTCGGCGTAGCCCGGGAAGGTCACGGGCAGGCCCTCGGCCAGGGCTCGGTAGCGGTCCAGTCCGTCCACGGCGCGACCCGCAACAGCGAGGCGCCAGCCCGCCTCCGGCAGGCGCCGGCAGGCCTCGAGGAGGACATCGAGTCCCTTCGCACCCTCGATCCGGCCCAGATAGCCGAACCGGACCGGCGCGCCGGGCGCCCGCTTCGCCCGCGTCACCGGCGAGCCGGGCGGGATCGGGTTCCAGATCACCCGGCGCAGCGCCGGCGGCACGTGGGTGAAGAGGCCGGCCGCGAGGTGGCGGTCGAGGATGTCCGAGCCCACGGCGGCGACGGCCGTCACGGCGCGCTGGCAGCGCCGGTGCGGCGCGGCGTAGAGGCGGCACTTGAGATGCTGCTGGGAGCAGGGACGCCCGTGGCGCACCATCGCGCCGTTGGTGCAGAGGCTGGTGAAGTCGTGCAGCGTGTGCACGACCGGCATCCGGAGCCGCCGCAGCATCGGCCAGAGCGCCGGCGGTAGCTCGGAGATGGAATGCGTGTTCACGAGGTCGGGGGCGAAGTCCCGGACCGCCCGCGCCATCCGGTCGACGGCGTGGCGGTTCCACTGCGCCGCGACCTTGTAGCGGAGGCGCTCGACCCGCCCGTGCTGCGGCCAATCGAGGATGTGGAACGGCGTCCCGTAGCCAGTCCGGTAAACCGTGACGCCGTCCTGCAGGACCGGTCCGCCCTCGGTCCGCGCCGCGCAGGCAACGGCGACGCTGTGGCCGAGATCCGCCTGGGTCCGGGAGAGCGTCCCGACCATCAGTTCGGCGCCACCGACCTGCTCGGGCGCGTAGAGCGAGCTAAGGTGCAGGATGCGCATGCGGCACCTCCCGGGCGGAACGCGCCGCCGCGCCGTCTTGCAGCGCGTCGAGCAGCAGTGTCTCGTAGCGGCGCGCGGTCTCGGCCCAGTCGTAGCGCCGGACATTGTCGCGGCCGCGGGCGATCAGCGCGGCCCTGAGTCCCGACTCGTCGAGCAGGCGGCGCAGGCATTCGGTCAGCGCCGCCGCGTCGTCGGGATCGAAGGTGAGGGCGCCGGCTCCCGCGATCTCGGGCGTCGCGGAGCGGTCCGAGCAGATCACCGGACAATCGAGGGCCTGCGCCTCCAGAACGGGCAGGCAGAATCCCTCGGCGAAGGACGGGACGCACAGGCACAGCGCGCCGCGATAGAGGGCCGCCAGCCTGTCGTCGCCGATGCCCGACAGGCGGGTCAGGGGGACCGGCGCGTCGCCGAGTGCGGCGGCGACGGCCTCGTCGGAATCCTCGCCGACGTGGACGATCCCGATCCCCGGCCTCCCGAGCGCGACCACGGCGCGCGCGAGGGTCGCGAAGTTCTTGTTGTAGAGGGCGTTGCCGACGGCCAGCACGTACGGCCCCGCCGGGACTTCGACGACGGAACAAGCCACTGATGGGTCCAGCATGGCCGCGGACGGCACGGTCCGCGTCCGGCCGCGGAGCTGCGGATAATGGTACTCCAGATCGCGCCGTGTCGCCTCCGAGACGGCGATTACCCGGGTGCTGTTGCCGAGGACCAGGCGGAAGATGGGGTCGGTGGTCAGGGCCTCGCGGGAACGGATGCGCTCGGGCAGGGTGCGGAAATAGAGGTCGTGCACCACGCTGACGCGGGCGCGTCCGCCGAAGGCCGCCCCGTACGGGTCGATGTTCAGCACCACGTCGATGCCGCGGGCGCGGCACAGCCGCGGGACGGCGAGGCACTGGCGCAGGACGTCGAGCAGCATGATCCGCGGCCGCGGCACCGTCACGACCTCGACGCGGTCGCGGATCGACGCCGGCAGCTGGTCGCGGCGCCACGGGGAGCGGAGCACCACCGCGAAGGTGCCGCGCGCGACTAGGCCGGCGATCACCCGGAAGGCGACGAGCGCGACGCCCGACGGCCGACCGGCATGCTGGCTCGGCATGTTGACGAGGACGCGCGGCATGGCGGGTCTGGCGGCTCCGAATAGGAAGGGGGATCGCCGGCCCGTCAGGCCCGGCCGGCGACCTGGAGGATGATGTCGGCGAGATCGCGCTGCATGCGCTCCGCGCCGTAGCGGGACAGCGCCCGTCCGCGCGCGAGCGCGGCGCGCGCCCTGAAGGCGCCGGGATCGGCGAACAGCGCCGACAGGGCCGCCGCGAGTCGATCCGGCCGACGCGGCGGCACCAGCGTCCCGGCCGCGCCGCCGTCGAGGATCTCGGCGGAGGCGCCGGCGTCGGTGGCGATCACCGGCACGCCGACCAGCATCGCCTCGACCAGGGTGCGACCGAACGGTTCGGGATCGACCGAGGGGTGCACGACCGCGTCGACCGCCTGCATCAGCCGGGGGACGTCGTCGCGCTGTCCGAGGAACAGCACCCGGTCCGAGAGGCCGCGCCGCGCCGCGAGGTCGCGCAGGTGCGCCGCGTAGGCATCCTCGCCGAAGAGCGGCGCCCCGACCACGACGCAGCGGAGGCCGGACAGGGTCGCCAGCGCCTCGATCAGAACGTCCTGCCCCTTCCAGGGCGCGAGGCGGCTGAAGACGCCGACGAGGGGGCCGTCCGGCAGGCCGAGTTCCGCGCGCAGAACGGCGGCGGAGCAGGGTGCCGGATCGACGTCGAGGCCGTTCGGCACGACGCGGATCAGCGACCGGCGCCCGCCGGACTGGACGAAGGCCCGCGCGGCGGCCTCGGAGGGAACGATCACCCGGGCGGCGCAGAGATTGGCGAGCCGGATCTGCAGGATGCGCTGCGCCCGGCCGAAATGCGCCCCGTCGAGGATGTCATGGAGGTGCCAGATCAGGGGGCGCCCGGCGGCGCGCGCGGCCAGAGACGAGAGCAGGAAGGCCTTCTGCGAGTTGGCGTAGACCACGTCGCAGGACCGGGCCGATCGGGCGATCTCCAGCGCCAGGGAACCGAGCTGTCCCAGGACCGGTAGCGCGCTCAGCGGTGACACGTCCCGCCGGAGGCCTGCCAGGGCGGACCGGCGGCGCGCGAGACGGATCTCCAGACCCGCGTCGCGGAGGGCCGCGGTCAGCGCGCCGTCCTCGAACAGGAAGGCGCTGGAGCCCGCCCAAGGCCGGACTGCGTCGCGGAGCACCAGCTCGGCACCGGACATCGTTCCGGTATGGCTCACGAACAGAACCCGCGGCCGCGCGGCGACGACGGACCGCGCGGCCTGCGCCCGGTCCAGGAGGCCGCGCTTCGCGAGCGCGTCGGCGGGGAGCACTTCGGTCATCGCGCGCTCGCGGCCGTGCGGGGATCGGGCAGCGGCATCACGTCGTAGGTCGACTGGATGCCCGGGCGGACCATCGTCATGGCGATCCCGAGGACGTGTCCGCCGGCGCGGCGCAGGTTCGCCACGGTCTCGACCGTATCGGAGAGCTGCGAGCGCCCGTAGCGGGCGCAGCAGAGCACGCCGTCGACGTGTCGGGCCAGCATCGCCGCATCCATCAGGAGGCTGGTCGGCGGGGTGTCCAGGAGGACGAGGTCGTAGCGGCGGCTCCACTTGAGGAAGTCGGCCATCCGGTCGCCCATCAGGAGCTCGGTCGAGTCGGCCGTCGGCGTTCCCGCGGGGATGACGTCGAAGCGTCCGGCCTGGACCACCGCGTCGGCCGGGTCGATCTCGCCGCGGAGCACGCCGCCGAGGCCGGGGCCGCGGCCGAGCCCGAGGGAGGCCTCGAAGTTCGGGCGCCGCAGGTCGCACTCGACCACCAGCACCCGGCGGCCGCTCGCGGCGCCGATGCCGGCCAGCGCGAAGGCCGTGAACGACTTGCCCTCCCGCGGCTTCGCCGAAGTCACCAGGATGACGCGGGACTTGCCGGCGCCCGCCAGCACGAGATGGGCGTGCAGGTTGCGCAGGACGTTCTGCATCACCGGGTCGACCCGCGCCCGCGCTAGGGCCTCCGCGAGGTCGAGCTCGCGCTGCCGCTCGGAGAAGCGGCCGACGAGGCCGGCGGGCTCCAGGCTCGGCAGCTGCGCGAAGACCGGGGCGCCGGTGCCGGCCATGAGCTGCGCCGAGGTGCGCACGCGCCGGTCGGTGTAGTCGCGCAGCAGCGCGGCGGCGGCCGCGAGCACGCCCGCCAGCACGATGCCGCCCGCCAGGAACGGCACGGCCTTGGGCGAGAACGGCTCCTGCGGTAGCTCGGCGAGGCTGACGAGCCGCGTGCTACCGGTGAGGATGCGCCGCTCGGTCTCCAGCTCGCCCGCCCGCTTGACCAGATCGGCGTAGCGGGTGCGCTTGATCTCGGCGTTGCGCACCATGCCCTCGATCGAGGCCTCGTCGTCCATGGCGGCGGCGGCGTCGGTCTTCGCCGTCTCGAGCTGGGCGCGCAGCGACTTGGCCAGGGCGTTCGAAGCCTCGTAGGACTTGCGCAGGCCCTTGGCGACGTTGCCGATCTCCTGCTCGATCCGAGCGCGCAGACTCGCCTGCTCGGTCTCGAGCGCCCGGATCACCGGGTGGTTCGTGCCCAGCAGGGTGCTCTGGTTGGCGAGCTGCGCGCTGACGCCGCTGAGCTGCTGCTTCAGCGAGACGATGGTCGGGCTTGCCAGGACGGCCGGGGCGCTGTCGGCGCCGCGGGCACCCTTGGCCTCGATCTCGGAGAGCCGCGCGGCCGCGTCCGCCTTGGCGGTCTCGGCCGCGGCGAGCTGTTGGCTGATGCTGGTGAGCCGCTCCGCGCTGATCGGGGCGAGCGAGCCCTTCAGCAGGCCCTTGCGGCGCCGGAAGGTCTGGATGCGGGTCTCGTCGGCCCGGATCGAGGCGTCCAGCTGGCTGATCTCGGTGTGCAGCCAGTCGGCCGCGGCCTTGCGGCTCGAGGCCTGCGCCTCGCGCTGGTCGTCCAAGAAGGCGTTGATCAGGCCGTTGGCCATCGTCTGCGCCGTCTCGGGCAGCGGCGACTTGTAGCCGATGGTGATGATGCGCGAGCGGCCGGAGCTCAGGACCGTGTAGCGCTTCTGCAGGTACTCGACGAGCGCGTTGCGGTCGGTCGTGAGCTTCGTGCAGGCGGCGTCCTTCTTCTCGCTGATCCGGTCGGGATGCCCGCCCGAGGCCGCGTAGCGGCACTCGGCCAGCACCGCGGCGAGGAGGTTGTCGTCGATCGCGAGGCGCAGGAGCCGCGGCGAGCGGATCACCAGGATCTGGCTCTCGATGTCGGCCGGGTCGCCGATCTTCTGGATCCAGGCCATCGAGGCGTTGTTGGCGCCCGGTTCCGCCTCGGCCACGATGACCGAGCCGCTCGCCACGTATTGCCGCTGGATCATCAGCAGGGCGGTCACGGCGAGGCCGAGGACGGTGGCGAACACCGCCGCGAACAGGTAGCGGCGCTGCCAGATCCGGGCGAGGGCCGCGGCCAGCGGACCGCCGCGCGCCGGCTCCTGGGCGAGGGCGCGAACCGGCGTCCGGTCGGCCAGATCGACAGTCAGGAAGGACATGCGGCGCGTCCTCAGCCGACGGCTTCGAGGCGCGGCAGGATCCGCGGGCGCGTCTCGCAGGCGGCCCGGTGCATCGCCATCTGGTCGTCGACGAAGGTCGAGAACCGGCTGCGGAACAGCTCGGCCGAGAACATCTCGGCCTGCGCCCAGCAGGCCTCGCGGGTGAAGTGGCTCTCCTGCAGCAGGAAGCGCTGGACGCACTCGGCGATGGCCACGGGCTCGGGCGTGTCGAAGAACATCCCGGTGCGCTGCGGGCCGCGGGTCTGGACCGTCTCGCGGGCGCCCCCGCGGCCCAGCGCGAGGACCGGCGTGCCCTCCGACGTGGCCTCGACCACGATGATCCCGAAATCCTCCTCGGCCGCGAAGATGAAGGCGCGGGCCGTGGCCATGAGGTGGCGCAGCTCCGCGTCGGGCACGAAGCCGGAGAACGACACGTTCGGCCCCGCGATCTCGCGCAGCCGCGCGGCATCGGGCCCGGTGCCCGCCACCACGAGTTCGAGGTCGGGGAGCAGCGCGAACGCGCGGATCACCGCCTCGACGTTCTTGTACGGCACGAGCCGGCTGGCCACGAGGAAGTGGTTGCCGCGCGCCCCGTCATACCGCTGGCTCGGCAGCGTGATCGGCGGGTGGATGACCTCGGCGGTGCGGCCGTAGACCTTGTGGATGCGGCGGGCGACGAAGGCGGAGTTGGCCACGATCGCGTTGGGACCGGCCGCCGTGCGAAAATCCCAGACGCGCATCCGGTGCAGGATCAGCCGGGCGAGCACGCTCTTCATGCCCGCGTCGCAGCCGCTCTCCCGCAGGTAGGTGTGCTGCATGTCCCAGGCGTAGCGCATGGGCGAGTGGATGTAGGAGACGTGGAGCTGGTCGGGCCCGGTGAGGACGCCCTTCGCCACCGCGTAGCTGCTCGAGATGACGAGATCGTAGGCCGACAGGTCGAACTGCTCGATCGCGAGCGGCATCAGCGGCAGGTAGTTGCGGTGCCGCGTCCGCGCGAAGGGCATGCGCTGGATGAAGCTCGTATGCGCCTGGGTGTAGCCCAGCCGCGCCCGGTCCGCTTCGGGCAGGAAGTCGAAGAGCGCGAAGACATCCGCGTCCGGATAGATCCGCAGCAGCTGCTCGAGGACACGCTCGGCGCCACCGACGATGTACAACCAGTCGTGAACGATCGCGACACGCATCACAGCTTCCTCGACGGTGCGCCGGACGCTGGACCATGCATTCCGTCCCGCCGGTCCCGCCAGTGACAGCGGGCCAAGGCACACACGAAAGGGTAATAGCAGCGTGATCTGTAAAAAAGGGGTCACCGCCGCAGTAACAGTCGAAAATAGCGCCTGTTTAGACGCGAGACGCGGCGTGTAAACTTAATTTTTGCCAATAATTAACGTTAAGCGAAGGGTGTTCTCAGACCTGCAATCTTCGGCATGACTCCCCGTGGGTGCCCGCTGCGCCGGGTCGGCACACCTGCGGCGGAGGCCCGGCTGCGCGGCCTACGAAGCGGCGGGAACGGGCAAGGGATCGGGCGAGGGCCGCCGGTCGAGCCGGCGCCGCAGGGCCGCGATCACCGGCGTCTCGACATACCGGAATAGCAACTCGCCGGCGGCGACCGCCGCCGGGAACGCGATCGCGAAGATCAGGGCGGCGCGCGCGAAGCCGGGCGCGACGACGAGCGCCGCGACTTTGGCGGCGCTGTGCAGCAGCAGGTTGTGGACCAGGTAGAAGGAATAGCTGGCATTGCCCTGCGACAGCAGCCAGCGCGACTTCAGGGCGATGCCGCCCTGCTCCAGCAGCAGCATCGCACCGACGATCAGGACGGCCGCTGACCCCCAGATCAGCGGGCGCGCGAAGCCGGACAGCTCGGGGCTGACGCCGAGCGCGTCGGTCACGATCTGGCCGCCGAGGATGAGCAGAAGAGCGGCCGCGACGGCCGCGCACGCCACGCGCCGGACCGGGAAGCCCGCGGCCGGCGCCCGGAGCCGCAGGTAGGCGTATCCCAGCCCGATGCCGGCGGCGAACTCGATCAGGATCGGCTTCGTGTAGTACGCCCAGTAGAGATTCGACGCGGGCAGCAATCCGAGCAGGATCAGCGCCAGGAAGATCGCGGCCGCACCGAGCGCCCGGAAGGCGGGTCTCGGCACCATGAGCAGCGCCGCGAAGACCACGTAGAAGAACATCTCGTAATTGAGTGTCCAGCCCACGGAGTTCAGCGGCTCGACGAAGCCGCCGCGGGAGAACGGCATGAACAGCAGGGACTGGACGACGTAATCCGGCCGGATCTCCACGATCCCGATGGGCTTCAGGCCCGTCAGCGCGATCAGCGCCAGGGCAAGCGTGACGAGCCAGTAGACCGGGACAACGCGCGACGCGCGGCGGAGCAGGAACTCGCCCGGGCTCTCGCGGCGCCCGCTCGTGCTCACGAACATGATGAACCCGGAGAGCACGAAGAACACGTCGACCCCGCTCGCGCCGAAGGCGAACAGATCCGGCCTCGGCAGCACGGGGCCGATGTAGAGGCCGAAATGCGTGAGGAAGACGAGGTACGAGGCGACGGCGCGCAGGATTTGAAGGTTGTAGATCATCGCGCGCCGGCTGATCGCTGAGCCCGCCCGGGACGGGCTACGTCGCGCCCTTATGGCCGAGATGGCCCCGCCGCGTCACGACGAGTCCGGAAACGTCCTAAATGGCCCGCGTCTCGAATTTAAGATCAGGCGGGGCATTTACACGCATGAGTTGCTAAATCCGCGAAATCTCTGGACGCACGATCACGAAAGCAAGAGCTGGAAAGTGATCGTAAAGGTGGCGCCGCCGAATGTAGGCCGCCGGCCGCATCCGGTTCCTGTTTGCACGGCGCGCAACCCTGTGTCGCCCTCTACGGACCGCTATTTACTATTAATCAATAGATAATTTGACGCCGAGCCGATCCGAACAATAGCGTCATGATAACTGGAATAAGGAGTTCCGCCTTGAACATCGCTCAAGACATCCGTGAGATTCTCGGGGCGAACGAAGCCTTCGCCGGGAAGGCCGACCAGCTCTCCGAGGATGACAGCCTGTTCGATCTCGGGCTGGACTCGTTCGGTTCCGTCCAGCTGATGCTGGGCCTCGAGGAGCGTTTCAGCATCGAGTTCCCCGACGAGCTCCTGAACCGCAAGTCGTTCTCGTCGATCCGCGCGATCCGCGAGGCCGTCTCCACCCTCATCCAGCAGGAAGCCGCATGAGCCCGCTCGCCGCGCGCGCCGAGCGGGCCGCGGCGGTGGCGGCGCACCACGCCGACGCCGTCGACCGCGAAGGCCGCTTTCCCGAGGAGGCCGTGGCCGCGATGAGGTCCGAGCGGCTGCTCGGCCTCCAGATCCCCGGCCAGCTCGGCGGCGAGGGCGCCGGGCTGACGCAGATCGCCGAGCTGTGCAGCACGTTCGGTCAGGCCTGCAGCGCGGCCGCGATGGTCTTCGCGATGCACCACATCAAGGTGTCCAGCCTCGTGACCCACGGCCTCGACAGCCCGTGGCACGGGCGCCTGATGGAGCGCATCGCGCGCGAGCAGCTGCTCGTCGCCTCCTCGACCACGGAGGCGGGCATCGGCGGCGACCTGCGCAACAGCCTCTGCGCCGTGGAGACCACCGGCGAGGTGTTCGCCCTCGGGAAGGACGCGTCGGTCATCTCCTACGGCGCCCACGCCGACCTGATCCTCGCCACGGCCCGGCGCCATCCGGACGCCGCGACGTCCGATCAGGTCCTCGTCGCGCTGATGGCCGACCAGATCTCCCTCGCGCGAACGGGCGACTGGGACACGCTCGGGATGCGCGGGACCTGCAGCGACGGCTTCCGCCTGGAAGCCCGAAATGTCCCGGTCGAGCAGATCCTGCCGAAGCCGTTCGCGGAGATCGCCGCCCAGTCGATGCTGGCCTCCTCGCACCTGCTGTGGAGCAGCGTCTGGTACGGGATCGCGACCTACGCGGTCGACCGCGCCCGCGCCTTCGTGCAGGCCGAGGCGCGGCGCCGGCCCGGGCAGGTCCCGCCGACCGCGACGCGCCTCGCCGAGGTCTCCAGCGCGCACCAGGCCATGCGCGGCACCATCGTGTCGGCCCTGCGCCGCTTCGAGGACGCCCACGGCGACGCCGACACGATCGGCTCCGTCGGCTTCTGCGTGATGCTCAACAACCTGAAGATCACCGTCTCCGACATGGCGGTCGACATCGTCCGGCGGGCGCTCGCGATCGTCGGCCTCGCCGGCTACCGCAACGACACGCCCTTCAGCCTGGGCCGGCCGCTGCGCGACGTCCTCTCCGCGCCGCTGATGATCGGCAACGACCGCATCCTCGCCAACACCGCCAAGCTCCTGCTCGTGCAGAAGGGCAGCGGCCAGCTCATGAGCGCGTGATGGAATCGATCTCCTCTCCCCCCGGCGACGTCGTGCTCGAGGACGAGCCGGCCGGCGGCCCGACCTTCCTCGACCGCCTGTTCGATCACGGCCTGCTCGTCCGGACCGGCGTCGACGGCCTCTACGGCCGCAGCGGCGGCTTCGAGAGCGTCGTCGACGCCCTCGACCGGATGATCACGCGACTCGGGGCCACCGAGGAGGCCGAGGTGCTGCGCTTCCCGCCGGCCATGAGCCGCCCGGCCTTCGAGCGCAGCGGCTACCTGAAGGGCTTCCCGAACCTCGCCGGCACCGTACACAGCTTCTGCGGCGACGCGCGCGGCCATGCCGAGATCCTCGCCTGCCTCGAAGCCGGGACCGACTGGACCGGGCAGCAGGAGGCCACCGACATCGTGCTGACGCCCGCGGCCTGCTACCCGGTCTACCCGGTCGCCGCCGCGCGGGGCGCGCTGCCGGCCGAGGGCCGCCTGTTCGACCTGCAATCCTACTGCTTCCGGCGCGAGCCCTCGCTCGAGCCGACCCGGATGCAGCTGTTCCGGATGCGCGAATACGTGCGCATGGGCAGCCCCGAGCAGGTCCTGGCCTTCCGCGAAGCCTGGCTCGAGCGCGGCACGGCCATGATCCGCGCCCTCGGTCTCCCCTTCGCGATCGACGCGGCCAACGACCCGTTCTTCGGCCGCGCCGGCCGGATGCTCGCCAACAACCAGCGGGCGCAGGGACTGAAGTTCGAGCTGAACGTCCCGGTCAACAGCGTCGACAAGCCGACGGCCTGCCTCAGCTTCAACTATCACCAAGACCATTTCGGCAGCACCTGGGAGCTGCGCCAGGCCGACGGCGAGGTCGCCCACACGGCCTGCGTCGGCTTCGGCCTGGAGCGGATCACGCTGGCGCTCCTGCGCCACCACGGGCTCGATCTCGCCGCGTGGCCGGCCGCCGTGCGCGCCGAGCTGTGGGGCTGAGGCGGTGACCGCCGCGCTGCGCCTGCCGGAGGGTCTCGGAGCCGCGGGCCCCTACGTCCCGCACCCGCTCCACGATTCCGGCCGCGACTGGCCGGAGACGAACTGCTACGTCGACCTCTGGATCGAGCTGCTGCACGGACGCGGCCTCGTTCCGGAGGCGATGCTGGGCTTCACCCTGCGGCAGGATTTCGAGGGCGATCAGTTCACCTTCTTCAAGCCGCCGTCCGGCGACATCGAGCGCCTCTACGGTCTGGAGGTGCTGGAACTCGCGGTCTACGGCGGCCTCGAGAACCACGCCGCGATCCAGGCCGCGGCCGGCCGGCCGGTGCTGGTCGAGGTCGACGCGATCTACCTGCCGGACACCCAGGGGACCACCTACCGACGCGAGCACGGCAAGACCACGATCGGGATCCTGGCCATCGATCCGGCCGCGCAGGAGCTCGATTACCTGCACAATGCGGGTCGCTTCCGCCTCGCCGGGAAGGATTACGCCGGGATCTTCGAGCCGGCGACGCTGCCGCCCTACGCCGAGTTCGTGAAGACCGTCGCACCGTCGCTCGGCCCGGCGGATCTGCCGGCGGTCGCGCGCGAACTGCTCGTCCGGCATCGCGCCCGGGCGCCCCGGCTCAACCCCGTCCTGGCGTTCCGCGACACCCTCGCGGCGACGGCCGCGGAGCTGGTCGTCCGGCCGCTCAGCGTGTTCCACGCCTACGCCTTCAACACGACGCGCCAGCTCGGCGGCAACTTCGAGATGCTCGCCAGCCATCTCACGTGGCTCGAGGCCCGGGAGGCCGGCGGATTCGGGCCAGCCGCCGCGGCCGCCGCGGACCTGAGCCGCGAGGCCAAGGCCTTCCAGTTCCAGCTCGCCCGCGCGTTCCATCGCCGCTCGGCCGAGGGCCTGGCGCCGCGCCTCGACCGCCTCGCGGCGACCTACGACCGCGTCTTCGCGGATCTCGACCGCGCGCTGGACCGCTGAGAGGCGTCGTGGCCCGCATCCGCAGCGTCGACGACCGCGCGCCGGAGGTTTGGTTCGGGCCCTGGCGGCTCGCCGCGACGCCGGCGGGCGCCTGCGCGGGTCCCTGCGATCTGGACGGGATCACCGGCTGGATCGCTGCCGAGGTTCCGGGCACCGCCGCCGACGCCCTTCGAGCCGCCGGACGCTGGAGCGAGGCGGCGCCGGAGCCGATCCACGACCGCGACGTCTGGTATCGGACACACATCTCCGGTTCCGGCCCGGCCCGGCTGCGCTTCGGGGGCCTCGCCACCCTCGCCGAGGTCTGGCTCGACGGCGTCCCGGTCCTGTGCGCCCGCGCGATGTTCGAGGAGCACGTCGTCGACGTGGACCTCGGTGGCGCTTCCGAGCTCGCGCTCTGCTTCCGCGCGCTCCGGGCGGAACTCGACCGCCCGGCCAAGCGCGGGCGCTGGCGGCCGCGGATGATCACGCCCGGGTCGCTGCGCCACGTGCGCACCAGCGTCATCGGCTTCATGCCGGGCTGGTGTCCCGAGATCGACCTCGTCGGGCCCTACCGCCCGATAACCGTCGAGCCGGTCCGCCCCCGCGCAAGCGCCGCGGATGTGCGTACGACCCTCGACGGCGACGTCGGCCGGGTGGCCGTGCGCCTGCGGGTCGACGGTCCGGTCGGCACCGTCCTCCTCCGATGCGGCGGGGGCGAAGCCCCGCTCGCGGAGGTCGAGCCGGGCCTGTTCGCGGGCGCGCTGGCGCTGCCCGGCATCGCGCCCTGGTGGCCGCATACCCACGGCGCAGCGAACCTCCACCCGGTCGAAGTCCGCGTCGACGGGGCGCAAATCGACCTGGGCCGCGTCGGCTTCCGGACCCTGTCGCTCACGCGGCCGTTCGCGGAGGGGCTCGCGCTGGCCGTGAACGGCGTGCCGCTCTTCTGCCGGGGCGCCGTCTGGACGCCGCCGGACCTCGTCGGGCTGGGCACGGACGGCACCCGCGCCTTGCTCGAGTTGGCGCGCGAGGCCGGCATGAACATGCTGCGCGTGCCCGGGACGACGCTCTATCCGGCCTCGGACTTCTACGATCTCTGCGACGAGTTCGGCATCCTGGTCTGGCAGGACTTGATGCTCGCCAACTTCGACTACCCGCACGCCGAACCAGCTTTCGCGGCCGCGCTCGACCGCGAGCTGAGCGGATTCCTTGACCGCACGCAGACCGCGCCGTCGCTCTGCGTGGTCTGCGGCGGCAGCGAGGTCTGGCAGCAGGCGGCGATGCTCGGGGCGCCGCGCGCCGTCTGGGCCGACGCCTACTGCGCGGAGACGCTGGCGGAGCGGGTGGCAGCGTGGGGGCCCGATCTCGTCGTCGTGCCGAACTCGCCCTCCGGCGGCGACCTGCCGTTCTCGCCGCGCGGGGGTTGCACGCACTATTTCGGCGTCGGCGCCTATCGACGGCCCCTGGAAGATGCCAGCCGGGCCGAGGTCGGCTTCGCCAGCGAGTGCCTCGCCTTCGCCAACCCGCCCGAACCCGGCACGCCGGGCCCGACCGGACCGGCCGACCCGCTCTGGCAGGCCGGCATCCCGCAGGACCGCGGCGCCGTTTGGGACTTCGAGACGGTGCGCGACCACTACGTCGGCGCGCTCTACGGCGTCGATCCGGCGACCCTGCGCGCCGAGGACCCGGACCGCTACCTCGAGCTCGGCCGCGCGGCGGTGGCCGAGGTCATGGAGGCGACTTTCTCCGAGTGGCGCCGGCCGCGCTCGCCGACGGCCGGCGGCCTCGTCCTGATGATGCGCGACCTCGCGCCCGGAGCCGGCTGGGGCGTGATCGACTGGACGCAGCGCCCGAAATCGGCCTGGTACGCGCTGAGGCGCGCCTTCCGCCCGGTCCAAGTCCTCCTCACCGATGAGGGCCTCGACGGCCTCCATGTCCACGTCCTCAACGAGACGGCGACGGCCCGGGCGCTGACGCTGTCCCTGATCTTCTGCGATGTGGCGGGCCGCGTCGCGGCGCGCGCCGAGCGCGATCTCGTGGCCGGCCCGCGGGCGGCGCTCACGTTCACCTCCGCGACCCTTCTCGGGCGCTTCTTCGACGCCGCCGACAGCTACCGATTCGGACCCCGGATCCACGATCTCGCGCACGCGCGGCTGACCGACGCCGACGGGCGCGTGATCGCCGAGAGCTTCCATGTCCTGAGCGCGGGGCCGCTCGACCGGTCGGCCGTCGGCCTCCGGGCCGAAGCTGTCGCGACCGAGGCGGGGCTGGGTCTGCGGATCAGCACCGAGCGCTTCGCCCGCGGCGTCCAGGTGCTGGCCCCGGGGGCACGGCCGACCGACAGCGGCTTCCACCTCGCCCCGGGGTCGAGCCGGATCATCACCTTCGCGGAGGCCGCCCGGCTCCCGCGCGGGCGCGTGCGGGCCATCAACAGCGACGAGATCGTGGAATTCGGTCATGACGGGTGAAGTCGGGTCCGAGGCCGCGGTGTCGGTGCCGGTGACCTTCGACGGGCTGTTCGGGTGGCTTCATCCGGCGGCCGGGACGCGGGGCGTCGTCCTCTGCGGGGCCTACGGCTTCGAGCAGATGGCCGCGCATCGGCCCTGGCGCTCCCTGGCCGAGGGCCTCGCCGCGGCGGGCTGCCCGACGCTGCGCTTCGACTATCCGGGTGAGGGCGACTCGGCCGATCTGGACGAGGCGCGGGTCGCTGGCTGCGTCGCTGCGGTGCGTGGGGCCATCGCGTACCTGCGCGCGACGACCGGCGTCGCGGAGATCGTCGTCGTCGGCCTGCGGCTCGGCGCGACCTTCGCGGCTCTGGCCGGCGAGGCGGAGCCCGTCGACCGCCTCGTCCTGCTGGCGCCGGTCACGACCGGGCGCGCGTATCTGCGCGAGATGCGGCTGCGGGCGCAGACGATCGGCCGCCTGCCGGACGGGTCCGCTCCGGCGCAGGACCCGGACAGCCTCACCGTGGGCGGCTTCCGGATGGAGGCGGCGTTCCTCACCGATCTCGCCGACCTGAACCTCGCGCGGCTCGCGCGGGCGCCGGCCCGCCACGCGCTGCTCCTCGCGCCCGAGACCAAGGCGCTGGCCGCGCACCTCGGCGCTCTCGGCTGCGACGTGGCGACGGGAGCGTTCCCGGGCCTCGCGGCGCTCGTCGCCGATCCGATCTTCTCGGATGTCCCGACCGCGGATTTCGCCCGCGTCATCGGCTTCGCGACCGACGGGATGGCGGCCGCCGGGCCGCGACCCGGCGGCGTCGCCATCGACGGGCGCCGGAACGGGCTGACCGGACCGGGCTGGGCGGAGGCGCCGGTCCGCTTCGGGCGCGGCCTGATCGGCATCCGCTGCCGGCCCGACCGGGTGGAAAGCGCGGCGCCGACGATCCTGTTCGTCTCGACGGGCATGAGCGTGCATTCCGGATGGGGGCGCCAGACCACGGATCTCGCCCGGCGCCTCGCCGCGGAGGGGATCGCGTCGGTCCGGTTCGACCTGCGCGGCATCGGCGACAGCGACGAGCGGCCGGACGGCCGCAAGCCCCTCTTCGCCGCGGACGGCTTCGCCGACGTCACGGCGGCGGTCGACCTGATCGCCGGCGCGGGCGGCCCGATCCTGCTGGTGGGCGGGTGCAGCGGCGCCTACGCGGCCTTCCACGCGCTCTGCCGGGACCGCCGGATCGACGGCGCGCTCCTGCTCAACCTCTACTGCTTCGACTGGGACCCGGATCAGGACCTCGACCAGGTCATCCGGCAGACCTTCGGGAGCGCGTCCACCTACGCGGCCCTGCTCAAGCGGGGCGCGACCTGGCGCCGGCTGATCCGCGGCGAGATCCGGATCGCCGCCATCGCCTCGGTCCTCGCCCGGCGCGGCATCGAGGCCGGGATCCGCCGCCTGCGCCGGGCTCTCCGCCCCGGTCCGCTCGGGGGCTCGCCCGCCCGGCGGGTCGCGGCTCTCCGTCGGCGGGGCGCGGAGATCCACCTGCTCTACAGCGCGGGCGATCCGGGCCTCGCGGCCGTCCGCCGCCATCTGGGACGCTCGCCCGGACCGGCCGACCGCCGTGTCGGAGCGCCCGTGACGGTGGTACCGGGCGTGGACCACAATTTCGGTTCCCGCGAGGCCCAGGCCCGGGTCGCGGAGGCGCTGCAGGACCTCCTGCGCGCCGTCCGCCGCGCCCACGCGACGCGCACCGTCGCGGCGAAGGCCGCCGCGCCGGGAAGCGGTCTCACCCTGGCGGGCCGGACGTGACCCGTCTCACGCGCCGGTC
Source organism: Methylobacterium sp. UNC300MFChir4.1 (assembly GCF_900110155.1). NCBI lineage: Bacteria > Pseudomonadati > Pseudomonadota > Alphaproteobacteria > Hyphomicrobiales > Methylobacteriaceae > Methylobacterium > Methylobacterium sp. UNC300MFChir4.1. The sequence continues at coordinate 222,298 of NZ_FOCS01000002.1, forward strand.
GGCCCTCGCACTGGCGGCGGGCGCGCTCGCGGCCGGTCGGGCCGCCGCGGCCGAGCCGCTGCACCGCTGCGAGGCGCTGATCGACTCGATCGGCGTCAACGTGCATCTCGGCCATCGCGGCACCCCCTACGTCGACCGCTTCGCCGCCTGCGCCCAGGCGCTCGACGAACTCGGGATCCGGCACCTGCGCGACGACATCGTGCTCGTCGGCGACGAGCCGGCCGGGCAGTTCGAGCGCATCGCCGATCTGGCCGACCGGGGCTACCGTTTCAGCCTGATCTTCTACGACGGGCTCACGCCGGGGCCGCGGGTGCCGCCGGAGCGCTTCGCCGAGATCGCCGGCTGGGCCGGCGACGGGCTCATCGTGGCGGAGGGTGGCAACGAGCCGCCGGTCGCGGTGCGGCCGGGCCTCGCGCGGCTCTCGGCCGATCATCAGGCGGCCCTGTTCCGCGCGGTGCGGGCGGACACGCGGGCCGAGGCCGTGCGCGTGGCCGGACCGAGCTACATCCAGGGTAACGTCGCGGCGGCGCAGAACCTCGCGGCGGTCGTCGACCTCGCCAACATCCACGCCTATCCCGGGGCCGAGCACCCGGAAACCGACGGCGGCGGCAGCCTCGCGCGCTTCGTCGCGGCCGCGCGCCCGGTCTTCGGCGACGCGCCCGTGATCGCGACCGAGAACGGCTACCACACGGCGCTCGCCACCGGCAGCGCCCACCTGCCGATCTCGCCGGGCCTGCGCGCCCGCTACCTCCCGCGGATGCTGCTCTGGAGCTACCTCCAGGGCGTGCGGCGGACCTACCTGTACGAGCTGATCTCCAGCTTCGACCGCGGCGACGCCGATCCCGAGAGCCGCTTTGGCCTTCTCGCCCACGACGGTCGCCCCACACCCGCCTTCGCGGCGGTGCGCAACCTCGTCCGGCTGTTCGGCGCCCCCGCCGGGGAGATCGCCGCCGTTCCGGCCGACCGCGACGTCACGCTCGGCAGCCCCGTTCCCGATCTCATCAGCGCGCGGTTCGCGCGGCGGGACGGGGCGACGCTCGTCCCGATCTGGCTCGGCCTCGACGGCTGGGACCGGCGTAGCCGGGCACCCCGGCCGGACTTGCCGGCGCGGACCGCCGAGCTCCGGCTGTCACGGCAGCCCCGGCGAGTGCGCCTCCATCGCTTCGACGACGACGGCGCCGTGAGCGTGGTGGAGCTTCCCGCGGACAGGCGGGTGCCGGTCCCAGTCACGGACCGCCTCGGCGTCGTCGAGCTCACCTAGGGTCGCCGCCGACGGAGGCGTTCCGTGACGCGCCCGATCTCCGACCCTCGCGGAGGCCTGATCCATGCTGAGCTACCTGGGTGACACGATCGTCGGCCTGACCCTCGCGGTCCTGAACGCGCTGGCGCCGCTCGAAGTCCACGTGGACAAGGGCGTCCCCTATGCCGACGGGAGCGCGCACCGGGCCGACATCTACCGGCCAGCCGCCGGGAAGCCGCGTCCGGTCGCCGTGTTCCTGTACGGCGGCGGGTGGCGGACCGGATCGAAGGACGAGGTTGCCTACGTGGGCGCGGCCTTCGCGCGGCGGGGCGTCATCGCGGTCATCCCCGAGTACCGCCACGTGCCGGCGGCGAGCCTCCAGGACATCCTCGCGGACAACGCCGCCGCCGTCGCCTGGACCCTCGCGCACGCGACCGAGTACGGCGGCGATCCCGCCCGCGTCACCGTCGTGGGGCATTCCTCGGGGGCCTGGGCCGCCGCGATGCTGGGCCTCGACGCGACCTGGCTCCAGCGGGCCGGCTCCAGTCCCGCCAAGCTCGCCGGGATCGTCGGGCTGGCCGGACCCTACGCGGCATCGGCGCTGACCGATCCGCTGGATCGCCAGGTGTTCGCGGGCAGCGATCCGGCCCTGCAGCCGATCAACCACGCCGCGGATCCCCATCCGGCGATGCTGCTGGCCACCGGCGCGGCCGATCTCGACGTAAACCCCGCCGGAACCCTGTCGCTCGACCGGGCGCTGCGCGGCTTCGACGGCAGGGAGACGATGAAGACCTACCCGGGTCTCGGGCACGGGCAGATCGTCCACGCGATGAGCTTCCCGTTCAGTCTCCGGTACTCGATCGCGGACGACGTCGCGCGTTTCGTTAAGGGCGCCCGTGCCGGCCCTTGAGGCCGAGCGCGCGAGGGCAGGGACCGGCGCGGCGCGCCGATCCCTGCGTCCCCATTCGACGGGCCGCGGGTCTCAGTGATAGCCCGGCGCGCCCGCCGCGACCTTGCCGCGGAACAGCCAGTAGACGTAGCCGGTGTAAGCCAGGATCATCGGGACCAGGATCACCGCGCCGGCCAGAAGGAACGCCTGGCTGCTCGGGTGGGTCGCCGCGTCCCAGATCGTGACCACCGGCGGGACGATCATCGGCCACAGACTGATGCCGAGCCCGACATACGACATGAGGAACAGGCCCAGGGCGCAGAGGAACGGCGTCACTTCGGCCCGCCGATCGAGCGCGACGAAGAAGCGCCACGCCAGCAGCGCGACCAGGGCCGGCACCGGCGCGGCCAAGGCGAGATTCGGCCAGGACAACCACCGCGCGCGGAACGCGTCGCTGAGGATCGGCATCGCCGCCGAGATGACCACGATGGCCACCAGCGTGACGAGACCGAGCCGGCGCGCGAGCCGGTAGGCCCGGAGCTGGAGCTCGCCCTCCGTCTTCCAGATCAGCCAGCAGGCGCCGAGCAGACCGTAGCCGGCGACCAGGGCGGCCCCGGTCAGCACCGAGAACGGCGTCAGCCAGTCCCACCAGCCGCCCGCGTAGGCGCGACCCTCGACCCGGATGCCCTGGACCAGGGCCCCGAGGCAGATGCCCTGGCAGAAAGTCGCCACGTAGCTGCCCCACGAGAAGGACCGGTCCCAGGTCCGCTGGCTCGCGGGCGAGGCCGCGCGGAATCGCATCTCGAAGGCGACGCCGCGGAAGACCAGCGCGAGGAGCATCAGGATCAGCGGCATGTAGAGCGCCGGCAGGATCGTGGCGTAGGCCAGCGGGAACACCGCGAACAGCCCGCCGCCGCCGAGGATGAGCCAGGTCTCGTTCCCGTCCCAGACCGGCGCCACGGTGTTGACCATGACGTCCCGGTCCGCCTTGCCGCGCACCGCCGGGAACAGGATGCCGACCCCGAGGTCGAAGCCGTCCATCACCACGTAGAGGAAGACCGCCGTGGCGATGAGGAGCGCCCAGATGAGCGTGAGATCGAGGGGCATCGGGCTACTCCGCGGGCTGCGCGAGGGGGCGGCCGGCAGTCGGAGCGCCGGCGACGAGGGCGGGGGCGGGCGTGATGCCGGCGGTGCGGATCGGCTGTCCGGGCGGCGGGCCGGGCTCGTGGGCGTGCGGCGCCTGATTGAACAGGTGCAGGAGGTACCAGATGCCCGCGCCGAACACCGCGAGGTAGACCGCCGCGAAGGCCGCCAGCGAGGCGGCGACAGCCGGGGCCGCCACCGGTGACACGCTGTCGACGGTGCGCAGCGCGCCGTAGACGGTGAAGGGCTGACGCCCCGCCTCGGTCACCGTCCAGCCGGCCGTGACCGCGATCAGGCCGGACGGCCCCATGCCGACCGCGAAGCGGTGCAGCCAGGGCGTGTCGTAGAGCAGTCCGCGGTGGCGCAGCCAGAGCGCGGCGAGACCGAGGGCGATCATCAGCAGGCCGAGGCCGACCATGATCCGGAACGACCAGAACACCAGGGGGAGGTTGGTCGGCCAGAGGTCGCGCGGCATGTCGTTGAGCCCGCGGACCTCACCGTCGAGATCGTGGGTCAGGTAGAGGCTGGCGAGGCCGGGAATCTCGATCCGGCCCCGCACCGCGCCCGCCTCCGCGTCCGGCCACCCGAACAGGATCGCGGGGGCCCGGCGCTCCGTCCGGAAATGACCCTCCATGGCGGCGACCTTGGCGGGCTGGTGCGCGTAGGAATTGCCGCCGTGCAGGTCGCCGATCACCAGCTGGGCCGGAGCCACAGCGGCGGCCATCCACATGGCCATCGAGAACATCAGCCGGGCCCGGGGATTGGCCCGGTCCCGCAGCAGGTGCCACGCGCCCACGGCGCCGACGATCATCGCGGTGGTGAGGTAGGCGCCGGTGACCGTGTGGGCGAAGCGGTAGGGGAAGGACGGGTTGAAGACGATCGCCCACCAGTCGGCCGGGTTGAAGCGGCCGTCCGGCGCGACGACGTGGCCGGTGGGTGTCTGCATCCAGGAATTGGCCGAGAGGATCCAGAACGCGGAAGTCAGGGTGCCGACGGCGACGAGGCAGGTCGCCAGGAAGTGGAGCCCCTTGCCGACCCGCTCGAGGCCGAACAGCATGACGCCGAGGAAGCCCGCCTCCAGGAAGAAGGCCGTGAGCACCTCGTAGCCGAGAAGCGGCCCGAGCACCGGCGCCGTCCGGTCGGCGAAGACCGACCAGTTCGTGCCGAACTGGTAGCTCATGACTAGGCCGGACACGACGCCCATCGCGAAGGCAACCGCGAAGATGCGGAGCCAGTAGCGGTAGGTGTCCAGATAGACGGCCTTCCCGGTGCGCAGCCAGAAGCCTTCGAGCACGGCGAGGTAGCTCGCGAGCCCGATGGTGAAGGCCGGGAACAGGAAGTGCCAGACGACGGTGAGCGCGAATTGGGCTCGCGCGAGATTGACTGCACTCGGCAGTTCGAGGGCGGACATCGCGGTCTCCAGGGGACGAACGCGGCAGCTCTGCCGTGGCCCGGATCGCGACGCGTTGATTCAGCTCAAGGCCGGTGCCGTGAATCTGAGGGCGTCGGCGCGATTGCGCTAGATCAAGGCCATCGCCCGCGCCACCTGCGACATCCTGCAGGCGAGTACCCTCTGCTGCCTCATGGCGCACTGACGGGCCGAACCGGCGCCGGGACGACTGGTGTTTGCCCGCCGGCGCGGTCTAGCGCGAGAAGTGCGTGGTCGACATGCGGTCCGTGATCAGCTCGGAGGGGACCCAGTCGCTGGGCGGAACCGGCTCGCGACGGATCAGCGCCAGGGCGTCGTCGACCGCGCGCCGGCCCTGGACGCCCGCGTCCTGGAAGATCGTCACGGCGAGGCGCAGGTCCTGCATCGCCTGCATGCCCTCGGCGGTGGCATCCACCCCGCCGATGCGGATCCGGCCCGCCGGAATCCTGGCAGCTTCGACCGCCTCGGCGGCGCCGAGCGCCATCTCGTCGCTGGTCGCGGCGATCGCGTCGATGCCGATGCCTCGGGCGAGCCACCCGGCGACGGTGGCCCGCGCCGTCGTGCGGCTCGCATCCGTCGCGGCCTCCGCGACCAGGCGGAGGCGCGGGCTCTCCGCCAGCACCTCCCTGGCACCCCTGCTGCGGAGCGCCGAGACGGGATCGGTGGCGCTGCCCGCGAGGATCGCGACGCGCCCGGCCCCACCCGACATCTGGGCGAGCTTCCGCATCTGCAGCCGCCCGGCGACGAGATCGCTCGGCACGACCTGGGTGACGCGTCCGGCGAACCAGTCAGTCCGTGCGCCGTGGCCGATGAGGACGAGCGGTACGTCGGCTTCCAGGGCCAGCCGGGTGATCTCCTCGCGCGCCGCGGAGTCGACCGGCACGACCACGAGGGCGTCGGCTCTCTCGGCGATCAGCCGCCGCGCCTGCGCGATCTGCTCGTCGCCCGCACCGTCGGGCGCGTAGGCGAAGCGAGTCGCGACGCCCCGCGCGCGCGCCTGCTCGTCGAGGCCATCGTGCAGGCGCCGGGCGACGCCTGCCGGTGTCAGGAACGCGATGGTGGTGGCCGAGGCCGGCAGCGCCCAAGCCGCGAGAGCGAGGACGAGGGATCCCCTCCAGAGCGACCCGCCGATCGAGCGGCCGCGTGCCCACTCAATCCAGTTCATGCGGCCTGTTCCGTCCCGCTCTCAGCGCGCCCCGCCTCACGCCGCACGGAGACTCTCCAGGAGGTCAGCGAGCGCCTCGCCGAGACGGGCGGCGTCCTGGGTCAGGCCGTCGGCCGCGGTCAACACGGCCGTCGTCGTGGGCTCGGCCGCCCCGGGAATCTCGGCGACGCCCGCGCCCTCCGCGTCGAACCCCTCGGTGCCGTCGGTCGCCTCCGCGATGGCCGTCACGATCTCCCGCGCGGTCGCACCCTGCCGCTCCACGGACTCGACGATGGCGTTCGCCGCGCGGCTCATGTCCTCGACCCGCGCCGTGATGCCCGCGATCGCCGACACCGCCGCGTCGGTCGAGCCTCGGATCTCGGAGACGTGCTGGCCGATGATCTCGGTGGCCTCCCTGGTCTGCGCGGCCAGGGCCTTCACTTCTGAGGCGACCACCGCGAAGCCGCGGCCCGCGTCGCCGGCCCGGGCGGCCTCGATCGTGGCGTTGAGGGCCAGCAGGTTCGTCTGTGCGGCGATCTTGGCGATGAGGCGGACCTCGTCGCCGATCCGGTCGACGGCGCTGCTCAGCGCCTGAACGCGGGCGGTCGTCCGGGCCGCGTCCGCCGCGGCGCTTCCGGCCAGGGCCGCGGTGGCCTCAGCCTGCGCCCCGACGTCTTCGACCGCCGCGCCGAACGTCTCGGCAGAGACGGTGATCTGCCGGACCTTCGATCGCGTCTGCGCGAGCGCGGCGCCCAACGTGGTCGATCGAACCGCCCCATCGCGGATCGCTTGGCCGACGTCGTCGGCGGTGACGCGCAGTGCCGCGGCGGTCGAAGACACAGCCTCGACCATGCCACCGATCGTGGTCTCGACCCGCTCGGTCGCGTGCTCGATCACGGCGCGGCGCTGCTCGCTCTGAGCGCGCGACCGATCGGCCTCCGCGTCCCGCAACACGGCCTGCCGCAGCGTTTCCTGAACAGCTCTCGTCGCGGCCGCCATGACGCCGAGTTCGGTGCAGCCCGCTGCTGCCGGGACCGCGACGGTGAGATCGTGGTCGGCCAGTCGCTGCATGGCGCAGGCGAGCGCTGTCATCGGCTGCCCGACGCCGCGCAGGATGGCCTGCACCGCGACCAGGGCAGCCAGTGCAGCAGCGGACAGGCCGGCCACGAGACTCGGGCGCAAGGTCGAGCCGGCGGCGTCGACAGCTCCGAGTTGCTCGGCGACCGAGGCGTCGCGGTCGGTCAGCAGCGCGTCGACATCCCGTGCGACGGCTGCCGCGTCGGCCTGAAGCGCCGTCGCCCGCACCCTGTCGGCGAGATTGCGTTCTCCAGCCCTGTCGAGGGCGGCCGCTTCCGCCTCCACGGCGAGGAAATGCTGCCACGCGTCCCACAGACCTCGAGCGCGCTCCCGCTCGTCCGCCGTCCTGATCGTCGACACATAGGTGGTCCAGGCCTTGAGGAATGCCTCGTGCGGCTCAATTGTCCGGTCGATGTCCTCCCGAGGGCGGGCCTCAGTCGATACGGCGCGCGCGGGAAGTTCCGACGCACCGAGCTCCTGTGTCCGCTGCTTCATGGTGCCGAGAGCCCGGATAGCCCCGATCTCCTGAGCCAGAGTGCGGCTGGCAGCGTCGATCGCGCCGACCTGCAATAGCAGGACGTAGACAATTCCAAATGTGAGCGAGATCATCGACCCTGCGAAGACGATCACGATCGTTCTGAAACGCAGGGTGCAGCGATGGGTTGTTCGAATAATGAATGGCACCACAATCCTGACCCTAGGAAGGATCACCATGGTGCGTCTATTTTACGGACCGGGAAAAATCAATTGGCTTCAATGGACCAACAAATGCGTCAGAATTTTTGAAATTTCGCTTCGACCATCGTTTAAGCTGGATCATAGGCTTGTATCGGCAGACTTATAATTTACACAATCAAACTATATAAGACAAATATCGGAATGGCGAGCGAGAGGTCGATGCATTATTGTAGGGGAAGCTGCTAGGCGTCCGACTCCGTCGCTGCCGGAGAGTCGCGCGGCCGTGCTCGTCAGTGAGCTTCAGGACCGGCTCGATACAGGCCGACGCGCGGGCCATGGCGTGCCTCCGGGCGGGCTGCTCGGAGGGCATATCGCAGCCGAGACGATCGCCGGGCGACGCGGCGACGGAGCCTCGGTCAGAGCGGCTTGGCCTGCTGTGCCCGCATCCACAGCAGGCCGGCGATGCCCATCCAGGGACAGACGAAGACGATGAAGGCGACCAGCCCCATGACGACCTCCCGACAGCGTGCAGCGGACCTCAGGAAACGCTCGTGGTTTTTGCCGGATCCCTCTGATCGGACATGGCCCGGGCTTGGCGCGCCATGGCGATCAGCTCGGAGGCCGTGAGACCGCGCGGCGGCGGCGGTTCAGGCAGGTCGGCCAGTTTCGGCGAACGCGGTGCCGGCGGAAGGGCAGCCGCGCGCCCGGGCCAGAGCCGCTTCAGCCGTCCGCTTTCCGCAAGCTTTGTCCCGCCACGCATCCGTCTCCCACACATCGAAGTGCGGCCACGGGTAGGCGACCGGGGCAGGGATGGTTAGCCGAACCGAAACAAGGGTCGGACTCCGGCCCGGCGTGGGGCGTATGCGAGGCCCCCTGGGCGGGCGCGTCCGCCGCCCTACCGCTGGCGTTTTCCGGATCGCCGGCGGATGGTGCAGGTCGAACCGGGCCCGACGACGACGCTCGGATCATGCCGAAACCGCCATCCGGCATTCGGCCGGCTCGGGATGATCGCGACCGTCGACGCGGCCGGACTGTCGCTCGGGGTGATCAAGGCCGAAGCTTTGCGTGCGGCTCGGAGGTGCTTCGTCGAAGATCGGCCTCTGGTCAGAACGTAGCCTGAAACCTGGACGAATGATTGCCGGCATTGGCTGACAGCATCTCGGAGCTCGATGATCGCTCCGCGGCGGGGCGTGTTCAGGTCAGACGGGCACGAGCCGGCACTTCCCGCCCGGTTCAGCGAAAATCTCCGGTCTGTGATGCTGGCGCAGGTCCGCGATACGTTATGTGAGCTGAACGGAACCTCCTGGCTTTCGGCGCTGAGAGAGCGAACATGGCAGAGCCTCAAGCAATGGCCGCGCGCGTCGCGCACCTCGAAGCGGACAACGCCCGTCTTCGCCGCCTCCTGGACGAGTCCGGGACACCGGACGGTCTGCGTCACGGCTTGCGCGACACGCTGGCGATGCTGCGGGCGGTCCTGCGTCTCTCGGCCGAGACCGCCGAGACCGTCGACGGCTACGCGACGCATCTCGAAGGTCGGCTGGACGCCATCGCGCGCGTGCGGGTCGCGGCAGACACGTTCGGCGAGGTGAGCCTGCACACGCTCATCTCCGACGAGCTGATGATCCACCTGATCCGCGAAGGCGAACAGGCGACGCTGGCGGGGCCGACCGTGCGCCTCCGGCCGAAGGCCGCGCAGCTGATGGCCCTCGCGGTCCACGAACTCTGCAGCAACGCGATCGAGCACGGCGCCTTCGGTCTCTCGAAGGGCGGCGTCGACGTCACCTGGGTCGTCGCCGGCGCCGGGGCGAGCCCGCCCGGCGACCTGACGCTCGTCTGGAAGGAATCGGGAGGGTCAGGCGTCGCGCAGCCGAGCCGGCGCGGCTTCGGCATGCAGGTGCTCACCGAGATGCTGAGCTACGAGCTGCGGGCAACCGTCGCGCTCGCCTTCGAGCCCGACGGCCTGCGCTGCACGGTCACCTGCCCGCTGATCCCCCGGATCGGGCGCTTGGTCGAGGACGAGCGCGCGGACGAAGGCGGCGATCCGGGCTGACCCGGCGGCGACCGCCCGGATCGCCTCAGCCGAAAGCCCGCGCGGTCTCCCGGACCTGCCGCGTCGCGCGGTCGGCACGGCCGCTCGCCCGCGCGATCGTGGTCATCCCGCCGGAGATCGCGGAGACGTCCTGTGCGGCGGTCCGCATGGTGCCCGACATCTCGCGCATCACCGCGGATTGCTCCTCCACGGCCGCCGCGATGGTCGACGAGGCCGCGTCCAGGGTCCGGATCGTGCTTTGGATCGTGTCGATGGCGTCGACGGCCTCCCGGGTCGCCGCCTGCGTCGAGGCGATCTGCTGACGGATCTGTTCCGTCGCGCGCCCCGTCTGCGCGGCCAGGGTCTTCACCTCCGACGCCACCACCGCGAAGCCGCGACCGGCCTCGCCGGCACGGGCCGCCTCGATGGTGGCGTTGAGCGCGAGCAGGTTAGTCTGCGCGGCGATGCCGGAGATGAGGCTCAGCACCGCGCCGATCTGCGCGGCCTGGTCGCTGAGGCCGGTCACGATCCGGCCGGTGCGCTGCGCCTGCTCCACGGCCTGCCCAGCCATCTCGGCGGCGTGGCTCACCTGCTGGCTGATCTCATCCACCGAAGCCGACAGCTGCTCCGCGCCGGTGGCCACCGAGCGGATGTCGCCGGACACGCGGTCCACCCGCGTGACCGCCGCGTCGGCCTGGCGCGTCACATCCGCCACGGCGTCGCCGATGGCGTCCAGCTCGGCGCCGATGGCGCTCTGCGCGGCGGCGCGCTGCTGCCGCTCGTGGACCTGGGCGGTGATGTCGGTGGCGAACTTGACGACCCGGACGGGCCGCCCATCCGCGTCCGTGATCGGATTGTAGGTCGCCTGGATCCAGACTTCCCGCCCGCCCTTGCCGGTGCGGCTGAACACGCCGGATTGATACTCCCCGCGTGCCAGGGCGGCCCAGAACAGCCGGTAAGCCTCGCTGGCGCGCTCCGCCTCGCCGACGAACAGGCTGTGATGCCGCCCCACGATCTCGTCGAGCCGATAGCCCACCGCGTCGAGGAAGTTCGCGTTGGCGGTGAGGATCGTGCCGTCGAGCGCGAAGGCGATCACCGCCTGCGAGCGGTGCAGCGCGCTGATCTGCCCTTCCAGATCGAGAGCGCGGAGCTTCTGAGCGGTGATGTCGGTGGCGAACTTGACGATCTTGACCGGTCCGCCGCGCGCGTCGAGCACCGGGTTGTAGGAGGCCTGGATCCAGACCTCCCGCCCGCCTTTGGCGAGCCGCTTGTACTCGGCGCTGGCGAAGGTGCCGCGCCGCAGCTCGTCCCAGAATTCCCGATAGGCCTCGCTCTCCCGCTCGACCGGCGGGACGAACAGGCTGTGATGCCGGCCCCGGATCTCCTCGAGCGCGTAGCCCATGGCTTCCAGGAAGTTCGGATTGGCGTCGAGGATCGTGCCGTCCAGCGCGAACTCGATGGTGGCGAGGGACCGGCTCAACGCCGCGAGTTTGGCCGCGTGATCCCTCCCAGCCAGAACGCCCTCGAACATCGATGTCTCCGCATCCTGGGATGAAGGTGCGGCCGAAGCGCGCACCGAGCCGGTCGGATCAAGAATTTCTTGATCGAGATGAATTTTTATCGAACCGGGCGACACCATAAATCTGTCGATGCCCGAATCTAGCGAGGGGTTTGATAATGTGATGCCGTTGCGCGGCGGTTAAAATGGTTCGCTTTGCTCGAGAAAACCGCGGTGATCCGCGAACTGCGCAGTCCCACGCAATGAAAAGCCATGGGACAGCATAGATCAAGGGCCAGGCTATCTTGCGTTGTGCGGCGCCCGCGTTCGCCCGCCGCTCGCCAGCCTGCGGTTGTAGGATTGCACCGCTGATCCACCGCGCACCGATCGACGCGGCGCGCGATGACGCACGACGAATCTGGAGAGCGCGTTGCGGCGCGGAGTGATCAGCCTGTCCGGCCGATGGTCGCCTCGATCCGGCCGTAGGGCTCGTCGGTCGGCAGGAAGACAACGCCCGGGTTGTCGAGGCCGAACGGTGTCAGGTCGATCGGCAGGTAGTGCTTGTTGGGCATGACGAAGCCGATCTCGGCCAGTTCCGGGACGGCGGTCAGGGCGGCCTCGCCCATCCGGTACATGCTGTCCTGGATCCCCCGGCTGTAGGTGGTGCCGAAGACGGTCAACAGCGTCGCGAGTATGCGAGCGTTGGTTCCGGCGTAATCGTGCGGCGCCGAGGCCCAGGTCCAAGTCGCGTCCATGCTGGTCGCGGCGATGCGGTCGGTCGTGTCGGGCAGGGTCCGGTACTGGTCCGCCACGAACCCCGTCCAGCCCGATTGCGTGGTCTTCATGAAGGTGTAGCCGCGCAATCCGGAGCGCAGGGTCGACCCAGTCCGGTCGGCGGTGAGCCCCACGAAGCCGGCGCCGTTCCCGTCGCGCGTGAAGGTGTGGCCGTGCGGCGCGTCGGCGATCGCGTGGCGGAGCCAGCGAACTTCCTCCGCGTCGATCGTGACGGTCTCGACCTGCGGGTAGGTCTCGAGCAGCACCCGCGCGACCGCGGCGACGAACCCCTCGGCGTCGAGCCCGAGATGCCGCGCCGCCGTCACGTTGACGATGTTCCGGATGCTGTCGGTGGCGATGGAGGCGCGGTTGTCACCCTCTGTCCAGGCCGCCTCGAAGCGCCCGGTCAACATGACCGACAGCGTCAGCTCGCGCGGCGTGTGGTGGTCGCCGTCGCGGGCGAGGCGCAGCACGCGAACCCGTTCCTTGCCGTACCGCGATGCCGTCAGGGCCATGGGGATCTCCGATCCGGACCGCCGCCGGCCATCTCACGCAAATCTGATTCATCCTAGGCCGACGCACGTGGGGGCGCCAAGGTTCGAAGTTGCCGGCGCGGCTTGACCGGGGCCCGATTAGAACCGGCATAGTGTCGGGCCGGGCCGAACCGGCCTCGGACCGGCGAGCGGGCATGGACCTCAACACGATCGAGACCGTCGTCCGGCCGCGGAGTCGGACCGAGCTTCCCGCCTGGGCGGACGGCGATGCCTGCCTGGGAGGCGGGACGTGGCTGTTCTCCGAGCCGCAGGTCGGGATGCGGCGCCTCGTCGACCTCGCGGCGCTCGGATGGCCACCGCACGCGGTCGACGCGGAGGGCCTGACCCTCGCGGCGACCTGCACCATCGCCCAGCTCGACCGGCTGGAACTGCCGCCGGGATGGAACGCGGCGCCGCTGGTCGGCCAGTGCTGCCGCGCGCTGCTCGGCTCCTTCAAGATCTGGAACGTGGCCACGGTCGGCGGCAACGTCTGCCTCGCCCTCCCGGCCGGGCCGATGATCGCCCTCGCGACGGCCCTCGACGCGACCTGCACGATCTGGTCCGCCGACGGGGCCGAGCGGGAGCTCCCGATCCTCGACTTCGTCCTCGCGCCGCAGCGGAACGCCCTGGCACCGGGCGAGATCCTGCGGAGCCTGTCGATGCCGGTCGCGGCGCTCGCGCGTCGCACGGCCTTCCGCCGCATCAGCCTCAGCCCGAACGGGCGCTCCGGCGCGCTGCTGATCGGGACGCGCGGCGCGGACGGCGCCTTCGCGCTCACGGTCACGGCCTCCGTCAAACGACCGCTCCGCCTCGCCTTCGACGGTCTGCCGGATCCGGCCGCGCTGATGCGGGCGCTGGACGAGGCGATCCCGGACGCGCTCTACCACGACGATGTCCACGGGCGGCCCGACTGGCGCCGCCACATGACCCGGCACTTCGCCGAGGAGATCCGCGGGTCGCTCGACGCGGCGCCGTCGCCGGGAGCCGCGTCATGAAGCTCACGATCAACGGTGCCGCGCACGAGGGCGCGCCGAGAGCCGGGCAGTGCCTCCGGACCTACTTGCGCGAGGCCGGCTGGTTCGGCGTGAAGAAGGGCTGCGACGCCGGCGATTGCGGCGCCTGCACGGTCCATCTCGACGGCGAGCCCGTGCACAGCTGCCTGGTACCGGCCTTCCGCGCCGAGGGACGGAGCGTGACCACGATCGAAGGGCTGGCCGGTCCCTGCCGCGCCGACGCGGCCGAGCCGGCGGCGTTCCACCCGATGCAGGAAGCCTTCCTGGCGGCCCAGGGCTTCCAGTGCGGCTTCTGCACGCCCGGCATGATCATGACCGCGGCGAGCCTCGATCAGGGCCAGAAGCAGGATCTCGGCACCGCCCTCAAGGGCAATCTCTGCCGCTGCACCGGCTACCGCGCCGTACGCGAGGCCATCGCGGGCGGCGCGCGCTCGATCGAGAGCGGCGGCTGCGGCGATCCTGTGGGCCGCAACCTCGCGGCACCGGCCGCGCCGCTGGTCGTGTCCGGCCGCGCCCGCTTCACGATGGACGCACCGCTCGGCGACACGCTCCACCTCAAGGTGCTGCGCTCGCCGCACGCCCATGCCCGGATCGTCGCGATCGACGCGACGGCCGCCCGCGCCGTCCCGGGCGTCGTGGCCGTGCTGACCCACGCCGACGCGCCGACGCGCCGCTTCTCGACCGCCCGCCACGAGGACCCGCGCGACGACGCCTCGGACACGCGGGTGCTCGACCCGATCCTGCGGTTCGTCGGGCAGCGCGTCGCCGCCGTGGTGGCGGAGACGGAAGCCGCCGCCGAGGCCGGCTGCCGCGCCCTGCGGGTGACCTACGAGGTGCGCCCGGCGCTCCTCGATCCGGAGCGCGCCCTCGACTCCGACGCAGCCCGCGTCCACGATCCCCGTGATTGCCCGGGCGAGGACGCGCCGCCCCTCGAACAGCATCCCAACCTCGCCGGCGAGGTGCACGGCGCGGTCGGCGACGTGGCGGCGGGCCTCGCCGAGGCCCATTTCGTCTACGCCGGGACGTTCCGGTCGCAGCGCGTCCAGCACGCCGCCATGGAGACGCACGGCTGCGTCGGCTGGCGCGCCGAGGACGGCCGCCTGACGCTGCGCACCAGCACCCAGGTGCCGTTCCTGACCCGGGACGCGCTGGCGGACCTGTTCGGCCTCGAGAAGGACGCGGTGCGCGTCGTCTGCGCGCGGGTCGGGGGCGGCTTCGGCGGCAAGCAGGAGATGCTGACCGAGGATCTCGTCGCCCTGGCGGTCCTGCACACGGGGCGGCCAGTGCGCTGGGAGCTGACCCGCCCGGAGCAGTTCGTCGGGACGACGACGCGCCACCCGATGCGGGTGGACGTGAAGGTCGGCGCCCGCCGCGACGGCACCCTCACGGCGCTGAGCCTCGACGTCCTGTCCGACACCGGCGCCTACGGGAACCACGCGGGCGGCGTGATCCACCACGCCTGCCACGAGGTGCTGGCCGCCTATGTCTGCCCGAACAAGCAGGTGAGCGGCCGCGCCGTCTACACCCACACGGTGCCGGCGGGGGCCTTCCGCGGCTACGGTCTGAGCCAGACGATCTTCGCGCTGGAATCCGCCCTGGACGAGGTCGCCCGCGAACTCGGCCTGGACCCGTTCACCCTGCGGCGGCGCAACGCCGTCAAGCCGGGCGACCCCATGGTGTCGAACAGCCTGGAACCGCACGACGTGATCTTCGGCAGCTACGGGCTCGACCAGTGCCTCACCCTGGTCGAGGACGCGCTGCGGGCCGATCCGGGGCCCGAGCCCGAGCCCGGCTGGCGCGCCGGGACCGGCATGGCGATGGCGATGATCGACACGATCCCGCCGCGCGGCCACCACGCCGACGCGCGGGTCAGCCTGGACGCCGACGGGCACTTCACCGTGCGCGTCGGGACGGCCGAGTTCGGCAACGGCACCAGCACGGTGCATCGGCAGATCGCGGCCTCGGCGCTCGGCGCCGCGCCGGAACGTGTCCGCGTCGCGGGCGCGGACACGGATATCGTCGGGCACGACACCGGCGCCTACGGGAGCACCGGCACGGTGGTGGCGGGCCTGGCGACGCTGCGCGCCGCCGAGGCGCTCGCGCTCCGGATCCGCGCGCGGGCCGCCGAGATCGCGGGCGCGACCCCGGAATCCTGCCGCTTCGACGGGGAGCAGGTCGAGACGCCGGCCGGACCGGTCACGCTGGCGGCGATCGGTCCCCTGGACGCGACCGGCCGGGCCGACGGCAGCCCGCGCTCGGTGGCGTTCAACGTCCACGCCTTCCGGGTGGCGGTCGACCCGGTGAGCGGCGCGGTGCGGATCCTGAGAAGCATTCACGCCGCCGATGCCGGGCGGGTGATCAACCCGATGCAGTGCCGCGGTCAGGTCGAGGGCGGCATCGCGCAGGCGCTCGGCGCGGCGCTCTACGAGGACGTCCAAGTCGCCGCGGACGGGAGCCTCGTTACCCAGACGTTCCGCGACTACCACATCCCCGCCTGCGCCGACGTGCCAGACACCGAGGTCCTGTTCGCAGATACCTACGACAGCGTCGGCCCCCTCGGCGCCAAGTCGATGAGCGAGTCGCCGTTCAACCCGGTGGCGGCGGCGCTCGGCAACGCCATCCGGGACGCGACCGGGGCTCGCCTGACCGCGACCCCCTTCGCGCCCGACAGGATCTACCGGGCCGTCGCGGCCGGCCGGGCCGGGCTCGCGTGATGGACCGCCCGCGGGACGCGGTGCCGGCGGAGAGGCCCGGCTTCCTGGAACGCACCTTCCGCCTCGCCGAGCACGGCACCAGCGTGCGCACGGAGGTTCTGGCGGGGCTGACCACCTTCCTGACGATGGCCTACATCGTCTTCATCAACCCGAGCATCCTGGGGGATGCCGGCATGCCGCGGGGCGCGGTTTTCGTGGCGACCTGCCTCGTGGCGGCGCTCGGCTCGCTGATCATGGCGCTCTGGGCCAATTACCCGATCGCCCTCGCGCCCGGCATGGGGCTCAACGCCTACTTCACCTACGTGGTGGTCCAGCAGCTCGGCTTCAGCTGGCAGGCCGCCCTCGGCGCGGTGTTCATCTCGGGCGTGTGCTTCCTGATCGTCACGCTGACAGGCCTGCGCGCGCTGATCGTCGAGGGGATCCCGCGCTCCATGCGGATCGCCATCACGGTCGGGATCGGCCTGTTCCTGGCGATCATCGCGCTCAAGAACGCCGGCCTCGTCGCGGCGAGCCCGGCGACCTTCGTCACCCTCGGCGACCTGCACAAGCCCGAGGCGATCCTGGCGGTGCTGGGCTTCCTGATGGTGGCCGTCCTCTCCGCCCGGAAGGTGCGGGCGGCGCTGCTGTCGAGCATCCTCACCGTCACGGCGCTGAGCTTCGTCTTCGCGGGCAACACCTTCCAGGGAATCGTCTCCCTGCCGCCGTCGATCGCCCCGACCCTGTTCGCCCTCGACATCCCGGGTGCCCTCTCGGCGGGCCTGCTCCACGTCATCCTGGTCCTGTTCCTGGTGGAGCTGTTCGACGCCACGGGCACGCTGATGGGCGTGGCGAGCCGGGCCGGGCTCCTGACCGACGGGAAGATGCGCCGCCTCGACCGGGCGCTGATGGCCGATTCCGTCTCGGTCTTCGCGGGCTCGCTCCTCGGCACGTCGAGCACGACGGCGTACCTGGAGAGCGCCTCCGGCGTCGAGGAGGGCGGCCGCACCGGGCTCACGGCCGCCACCGTGGCGGTGCTGTTCCTCGCCTGCCTGTTCTTCGCGCCGCTCGCGGGCGCGGTGCCCGCCTACGCCACGGCGCCGGCGCTGTTCTACGTCGCCTGCCTGATGCTGCGCGAGCTGGTCGAGCTCGACTGGGACGATATCACCGAGGTCGTGCCGGCCTGCGTCACGGCCCTGCTGATGCCCTTCACCTACTCGATCGCCACCGGCGTCTCCTGCGGGTTCATCACCTACGCGGCGCTGAAGCTGCTGGCGGGCCGCGCCCGGGAGGTGAAGCCGATCGTCTGGGTGATCGCGGCGGTCTTCCTGTTCAAGTTCGTCGAGACCGGCGGCGCGCACTGACGGCCGCGCGGCGCCCTTACCGGCCCGTCGCGGCCGCGTAGAGCGCCGCCGCGTCCCGCGCGGCGCGCATCGCCGCGGCGGCCCCGGGGTCGCGCAGGCGCCGCGCCACGCAGGCCAGCGCGTTCAGCGTCTCGCCCTCGGCGACGGCCGGGAGCAGCAGCAGGACGACGAGGTCCACCGGCCGATCGTCGACCGCGTCGAAATCGATCGGGTCGCGGAGCCTGGCCAGGATCCCGTAGGGGCGCGCGATGCCCTCGAGCCGCGCGTGCGGCAGGGCGATGCCGTCGCCGATCCCGGTCGAGCCCAGGCTCTCGCGCCGGATCAGCGCGGGGAGGATCGTCTCCGCGGCGAGGCCGAGGGCGCCGGCGGCGCGGCGCGCCAGTTCCTCGAGCAGCGCGCCCTTGCCGGCGGCGCGCAGGCCGACGAGCGCGTCGGAGGGCGCGAGGCTCCGGTCCACACTCATCGCGCGGGATCGCGGGCGCTGGGACACATCGGGTCGTCCTCGGGATCAGTGGGCGGTCGCGCCGCCGGCGCCGCGGTGCGGCGGGGCCGGCTCGTCGTCGGGCGCGCGCAGGCGGTAGCCGACACCGGTCTCGGTCAGCAAGATCCGCGGGCGCTCGGGATCCGCCTCCAGCTTCTGGCGGAGCTGGCGCACGTAGACGCGCAGGTATTGCGGATCGGACGAGGACGGCACGGAGCGCATCAGCTGCGCGTGGGTGAGCACCTTGCCGGCATGCAGGACCAGGACGCGCAGGAAATCGTACTCGCGCGGCGTCAGCTTCACCTCAGCTTCGTCGACCTTCACGATCCGGCGGACCAGATCGACCGACAGGGTGTCGACGCGGAAGATCGGCCGCTCGCCCCGCGCGGCGAGCTGGTGGCGCATGGCGGCCCGCAGGCGCGCCAGCAGCTCCGCCATGCCGAACGGCTTGGTCACGTAGTCGTTGGCGCCGAGATCGAGCGCCTCGACCTTGCCGCTCTCGTCGTCGCGGCTCGAAAGCACGACGACCGGGAGGTCGGGATGGCTCGATCGAACCGACCGCAGCAGGTCGTGGCCGCGCATGTCGGGCAGGCCGAGATCGAGGATCACGAGATCGACGCCCTCCCGGCCGAGCAGCGCCAGGGCGGTCCGGGCATCGGGCGCCTCCAGGATGGCGTAGCCCTGGGTGGCCAGGCCCATGCGGAGGAGCTTGCGGATCGGCGGCTCGTCGTCGACGACGAGGATCGTGGGGCTCATGCGGCGATGTCCCTGGGCGCGTTCCGGGCTGGAATCGGCAGGCTGACGGTGAAGCAGGCGCCCGAGCGGTCGCGACGGTTCTCGGCCGTGACATTGCCGCCCATCGCCTCAACGAAGCCCCGGGAGATGGCGAGGCCCAGCCCCGTGCCGGCCCGGACCCGGTCGCCCTTCCGGACGCGGTAGAACTTGTCGAAGACCCGCTCCATATCCGCCTCGGGCAGGCCGTCGCCCTCGTCCAGCACGGCGATCCGGACCCGGTCGTCCGCGCGGCGCGCCCGGACCGTCACGGTCGAGCCCTCGGGCGCGTACTTGGCGGCGTTGTCGAGGAGGTTGACCAGGACCTGCTCGAACAGGACCGGGTCGAGCGCCAGCGGCGGCAGGTCGGCCTCGACCTCCACGGCGACGCGGTGTTCGGCGAGGATCTTCTGGGTGCGGCGCAGGGCGGTGTCGACCGTCTCGGCCACGTCCTGCGCGGAGAGGTTCGGGGCCACCGCGCCGGCCTCCAGCCGGGTCATGTCGAGGAGGTTCGCGATGAAGCGGTTGAGCCGCTCCGACTCCTCGATGATCGTGGCCAGCAACTCCGCCTTGGCGTCGGCTGGGAGCGCCGCCTCGAGGTCGCGCAGCGTGCTGGCCGCGCCCAGGACCGAGGCGAGCGGCGTGCGCAGGTCGTGGCTGATCGAGGTGAGCAGCGCCTGGCGCAGGCGGTCGGTCTCGGCCGCGCGCTCGGCCCGGTCGAGATCCTCCACGAGCCGGACCCGCTCGATGGCCAGAGCGCCCATGTCGGCCAGGGCGTCGAGGAGGCGGCGGCCCTCCGGCGACAGGATCGGCCCGGTGCCGTCGGAATCGAGGCCGATCACCCCGATCGTCCCGCGCCCGGTCCGCATCGGCAGGAACAGGCGCTTGGCGCCCGGCAGCGTGTCGGCGCCCCGGCCCGCGGGCCGGTCGTTGTCGAAGGCCCACTGCGCGGCCGCGAGATCGGCCTCGTCCAGCATGTCCTCGGGCGGGTAGCCCGCCCGCACCGTGACGGCCTGGCCGTCCGGCAGCAGGAGGACGACGCGCACCTTCAGCATCGCGGCGACCTGGGCGCAGGTGGCCCAGAGCACGTCGTCGAGGGTGCCGCAGGCGGCGAGCTTCCGCGAGAAGCCGAAGAGCCGTTCCGTGGCCCGCGCCCGGCCCTGGCTGACCACCGCGACGCGGCGGGCGCGCGAGGCGAGGTTCGAGACGAGGACGGCCACCAGGGTGAAGAGCAGGAACGCCGCGACGTTGGTCGGATCGGCGATGGTGAGCGTGTAGACCGGCGGCAGGAAGAAGAAATTGTAGGCGAGCGAGGCCGCCACCACCGAGACGAGGGACGGCCCGAGGCCCCAGCGCACCGCCACCGCCACGACCGCGGTCAGCAGGAACAGGTCGGCGTTCTCGACGCCCGCGTAGGGTTCCGCGACGATGGCCGCGCCGAGGCCCGCGGCGATCGCCGCCAGCGCGATCGCGTAGGGCCGCGCGTCGCGCCCCGGACGCGGCGCGATCACCGCCACGGCGCGGCGCACCGGCTTCTCGTCGGGGACGGCCTCGCCGGGTACGACGTGCACGCTGATGGCGCCGCTGTGCCGCACGAGGTCGTACACAACCGAGCCGTTGACCAGCTCGAAGAGCCACGAGCGGTTCGCCTTGCCGACGACGATGTGGTTCACGTTGGCCGAGCGCGCGTAGTCGAGCACGTCGTCGGCGATCCGGCGCCCGCCCGGCAGGGTGACGGCGTCGCCGCCGAGGCGGTCGGCGAGCCGCAGGGCCTCGGCGATGCGGTCGCGCTCGGCCTCGCTCAGGGCCGCCGCCCGCGCGCCCTCGATGGAGAGCGCCGTCCAGGGTGCGTGCAGGCGGTCGGCCAGGCGCTTGGCGTGGCGCACGAGGCCGGCGGAGCGGGGATCCTCGTTCACGCAGACCAAAACGCGCTCGCCCGCCGCCCAGGGACCGGCGATCGCGTTGGCCCGCATGTGGCCGAGCAGCTCGTCGTCGACCCGGTCGGCGGTGCGCCGGAGCGCCAGCTCGCGGAGCGCCGTCAGGTTGCCGCGGGAGAAGTAGTGCTTGAGCGCGCGCTCGGCGTGCGTCGGAACGTAGACCTTGCCGTCCTTCAGGCGCTGGATCAGGTCGTCGGGGTTGAGGTCCACGACCTCGATGTCGTCCGCCCGGTCGAGGACGCCGTCCGGCACCGTCTCGCGCACCCGGATGCGGGTGATCGACGCCACCACGTCGTTGAGGCTCTCGACGTGCTGGATGTTGAGCGTCGTCAGGACGTCGATGCCGGCGTCGAGCAGCTCCTCGACATCCTGGTAGCGCTTCGGGTGGCGCGAGCCCGGGGCGTTGGTGTGGGCGAGCTCGTCGACCAAGGCGAGGGCCGGCCGGCGCGCCAGCAGGGCGTCGAGGTCCATCTCCTGCAGGACGGTGCCGTGATACGGAACGGAACGGCGGGAGATCGTCTCGAACCCGTCGAGCAGGGCCTCGGTCTCGGCGCGGCCGTGCGTCTCGACGACGCCGACCACGACGTCGAGGCCTGCCTTCAGCCGCGCCCGCCCGACGGTCAGCATCTCGTAGGTCTTGCCGACCCCGGGTGCGGCGCCGAGGAACACCTTGAGCCGGCCGCGCGTCCGCTCCTCCCGGCGCGCCGCTTCGAGCAGGGCGTCGGGGGAGGGGCGGGTCGGGTCGCGGCCGGTCTCGGGCATGATCGCCATCTTAGCAAAACGCCGCGGACAACGCGGGATCGTCGCGTCATCGCGAGCGGAGCGAAGCAACCCAGGGCAGCGGGATGCCGGTGCGCGTGGCGCGGCTGGATTGCTTCGCTTCGCTCGCAAAGACGAAGCGGGATCCGCAGCGCAGCTTCGGGGTCCCCCCTGCTGCCGGGCGCGCCTCAGCGACGGGCGAGATCGTCGACCGCGAGGTTCAGCGCCAGCACGTTGACGCGCGGCTCACCCAGGATGCCGAGGGTGCGCGCCTCGATGCGGGACGACACCAGCGCGCGCAGCTTGTCCGCCGGGATGTTGCGGGCCTTGGCGACGCGGGGAACCTGGAAGTAGGCGGCCTCAGGCGAGATGTCCGGGTCGAGGCCCGAGCCGCTGGTCGTGACGAGGTCGACCGGAACGGGCGCATCCGGGTTCTCGGCCCTGAGCGCGTCGAGATCGGCCTTCACCCGCTCGGCGAGGGCGGCGCTGGTCGGCCCGAGATTCGAGCCCGAGGAGTTCGCCGCGTTGTAGGGCGCCGGCACCGTCTTCGATGCGTCGGACGGGTCCGGCGCCGTCGTCGCCGAGGGCCGGCCGTGGAAGTAGCCGGCACCCGTGAAGTTCTGGCCGATCAGGCTGGAGCCGACGACCGTGCCGTCGCGCGCGATCAGGCTGCCGGCGGCCGTCGCGGGGAAGATGGCGCCGGCGAGGCCCGTCATCGCGAGGGGGTAGGCGAGGCCGGTGATCGCCGTCAGGGCGGAGAGCAGGACCAGGGCGGGGCGAAGCTGGTTGAGCATGGCAGGTCTCCGGGGACCGGTTCAGGCGAGGTGGAGGGCGCTGACGGCGAGGTCGATGGCCTTGATGCCCACGAAGGGCACCAGGACGCCGCCGAGGCCGTAGATCAGGAGGTTCCGGCGCAGCAGCGCGGCCGCGCCGACGGCCCGGTAGGTGACGCCGCGCAGGGCCAGCGGGATCAGCGCGACGATGATGAGCGCATTGAAGATGATCGCCGACAGGATCGCGCTCTGCGGCGAGGCGAGGCCCATGACGTTCAGCGCCTGGAGCTGCGGGTAGAGCGTGAGGAACATCGCCGGGATGATGGCGAAGTACTTGGCCACGTCGTTCGCGATCGAGAAGGTCGTCAGCGCGCCGCGGGTCATCAGCAGCTGCTTGCCGATGCCGACGATCTCGATGAGCTTCGTCGGGTCGCTGTCGAGGTCGACCATGTTGCCCGCCTCGCGGGCCGCGACGGTGCCGGTGTTCATGGCGACGCCGACATCGGCCTGGGCCAGCGCCGGGGCGTCGTTGGTGCCGTCACCGCACATGGCGACGAGCTTGCCGTCCGCCTGCTCCTTGCGGATCAGCGCGAGCTTGTCCTCCGGGGTGGCCTGGGCGAGGAAGTCGTCGACGCCGGCCTCGGCGGCGATCGCCGCCGCGGTCATCGGGTTGTCGCCGGTGATCATCACCGTGCGGATGCCCATCTGGCGCAGCTCCGCGAAGCGCTCGCGGATGCCGCCCTTCACGATGTCCTTGAGGTAGACCACGCCCAGCAGGCGGCCGTCCTTGGCCACGGCGAGCGGCGTGCCGCCGGCCTTGGCGATCTCCTCCGCGATGGCGCGGATCTCGGTCACGACGCCGGTCTCGGCCTCGGGGCGGACGGCCAGGGCGACGTTGGAGCCGCGCGAGGCGACCGGCTGGCCCGAGACCGAGGCGATGACGGCGTCGACCGCGCCCTTGCGGATCGACGTGCCCTGAAGGTCCACGCCCGACATCCGCGACTGCGCGGTGAACGGCACGAAGGTGGCGTTGAGGCCGCCCATGTCCCGCGCGCGGATGCCGTACTTCTCCTTGGCCAGCACCACGATCGAGCGGCCCTCCGGCGTCTCGTCGGCGAGCGAGGCGAGCTGCGCCGCGTCGGCGAGATCCTGCGCGGTGACGCCGCGGACGGGGCGGAACTCGGTGGCCTGCCGGTTGCCGAGGGTGATCGTGCCGGTCTTGTCGAGGAGCAGCGTGTCGACGTCGCCCGCCGCCTCCACGGCGCGGCCCGACATGGCGAGCACGTTGAAGCGGACCAGCCGGTCCATGCCGGCGATGCCGATCGCCGAGAGCAGCGCGCCGATCGTCGTCGGGATCAGCGTGACGAACAGGGCGACCAGCACGATCACGGGGATCGACCCGCCCGCGTAGCTCGCGAAGCTCGGGATCGAGGCCACCGCGAAGACGAACACGATGGTGAGGCCGGCGAGCAGGATGTTCAGGGCGATCTCGTTCGGCGTCTTCTGCCGCGAGGCGCCCTCCACGAGGGCGATCATCCGGTCGACGAAGGTCGAGCCGGCCGCGGCGGTGATGCGGACCTTGATCTCGTCCGAGAGGACCTGCGTGCCGCCGGTCACCGCCGAGCGGTCGCCGCCGGATTCTCGGATCACCGGGGCGGATTCGCCCGTGATGGCCGCCTCGTTCACGGAGGCGACCCCCTCGATCACCTCGCCGTCGGACGGGATCAGGTCTCCGGCCTCGACCAGGACGACGTCGCCGACCTTGAGCGAGGTGCCCGGCACCGTCTCGAAGGCCCGGCCCTGCCCAATGAGGCGCTTGGCGGTCATCTCGGTGCGGGTGCGCCGCAGGCTGTCGGCCTGGGCCTTGCCGCGACCCTCCGCGAGGGCCTCGGCGAAGTTGGCGAAGATCAGGGTGAACCACAGCCAGAGGATGATCTGGCCCGAGAAGAGCAGGTCGCTGCCGCCGGTGACGAGGTCGCGGACGAACAGCACGGTGGTGAGGAGCGCCACGACCTCGACCACGAACATGACCGGGTTTCGGATCATGGCCCGCGGATCGAGTTTTCGTACCGAGCCGAGGAGGGCCGGCCCGATCAGGGCGGCGCTGAACAGGGATGATGTCTGACGCGACATGGGAGATGTCCGGAGGAGAGATTGAAGTGAGGCTGCCGTCCTTGCGAGCGGAGCGAAGCAACCCAGGGCCGCGCTTCGCTGCGCGCGCGATCACGGTTGCGGAGGCTCAGCCCCCGGCGCCGAGGGTCAGCGCGTAGGCGGCCAGCAGGGCGAAGCCGCCGAGCATCACGACGCCGAGGAGCGCCAGGATGAGGTCGGAGGTCCGCAGGGGCTGAGCGCCGCCGCGGTCGTGCCGCAGTGGAGAGCGGTGCAGCGCGAGGTGGTGGCGCGGGACGCGCCGGGCGGGGAAAGCGCGCGGCATCTCAGCCCCCCGTCGCGAAGGTCTGGCCGGCCGCGCCCGCGAAGTGCTCCACGATCGGGCCGAGCGCGAGCGACGGGAAGAAGGTCAGGCCGCCCATGATCAGCACGACGCCGACCAGCAGCCCGACGAACAGACCACCGTGGGTGGGGAACGTGCCCGCGGAGGCCGGGACCGTCTTCTTGGCCGCGAGCGAGCCCGCGATGGCGAGCACCGGGATCTTCACGAAGAACCGGCCGACCAGCATGCCGACGGCGAGCGTGCTGTTGTAGAACAGCGTGTTGGCCGTCAGCCCGCCGAAGGCCGAGCCGTTGTTGGCCGCCGCCGACGTGTAGGCGTAGAGGATCTCCGAGAAGCCGTGCGGACCGGCATTGGCCGGGCCGGCGAGGCCCGCCGGCACCACCGTCGCCAGGGCGGTGAAGCCCAGCATCATCAGCGGCAGGCAGAGGATGCCGAGCATGGCCATCTTCACCTCCTTCGCCTCGATCTTCTTGCCGAGGTATTCGGGGGTGCGGCCGACCATCAGGCCCGCCACGAAGATCGCCACGATGACGAAGATCAGCATGCCGTAGAGGCCGGCGCCGACGCCGCCGATGATGACCTCGCCCAGCTGCATGTTGAGCAGCGGGATCAGGCCGCCGAGCGCCGTGAACGAGTCGTGCATCGCGTTCACCGCGCCGCAGGAGGCCGCCGTGGTGATCACCGCGAACAGCGCCGAGGCGCTGATCCCGAAGCGGACCTCCTTGCCCTCCATGTTGCCGCCGGTGAGCCCGAAGCTGCTGAGCACCGAGCTGCCGTTGGCCTCGGCCCAGTAGGTGACGGCGACGCCGGCCAGGAACAGGATTCCCATGGCGCCGAGGATCGCCCAGCCCTGACGCTCGTCACTGACCATGCGGCCGAAGACGTTGGTCAGCGCGGCGCCGATCGCGAAGATCGAGACCATCTGGACGAAGTTCGACAGGGCGGTGGGGTTCTCGAAGGGGTGCGCGGCGTTGGCGTTGAAGAAGCCGCCGCCGTTGGTGCCGAGCATCTTGATCGCCACCTGGCTCGCGACCGGGCCCAGCGCGATGGTCTGCTTGGCGCCCTCGAGTGTCGTGGCGTCCGCGTAGGCGCTGAGCGTCTGCGGCATGCCCTGCCAGACCAGGAACAGTGTGTAGGGGATGCAGATCGGCAGCAGCACGTAGAGGGTCGCGCGGGTCACATCGACCCAGAACGAGCCGATCGTGCCGCTGGAGGCGCGGGCGAACCCGCGGATCAGCGCCACCGCGACCGCGATGCCGGTCGCCGCCGACAGGAAGTTCTGGTGCGTCAGGCCCAGCATCTGGGACAGGTACGACAGCGTGGTCTCGCCGCCGTAGGACTGCCAGTTGGTGTTGGTGATGAAGCTGGTCGACGTGTTGAACGCGAGATCCGGCGCCGCCGCGCTCTGATCGGCCGGATTCAGCGGCAGTACCGCCTGCAGGCGCAGGATCGCGTAGAGCACCGCGAAGCCCAGCACGTGGAACAGGATGACCGCGCCCGTATAGGCCAGCCAGTGCTGCTCCTGGCGGTCATCGATGCCGGACACGCGGTAGAGCCCGCGCTCGATCGGTCCGAGCACGGGCGAGAGGAGGGTGCGCTCTCCGGTGAAGACGCGGGTCATGTACGACCCGAGGGGCTTCACGAGCGCCAGAACGATCGCGCCGTACAGCGCGATCTGGATCCAGCCGTTGAGGGTCATGGGGGGAGATCCGTCAGGGCCGCTCAGAACCGCTCGGGGCGGACGAGGGCGTAGGTGAGGTAGACGAGGAGGCCGGCGGTCACGCAGGCGCCGAGGGCGAGATCGAGGGTCATGGCGGCCTCTCTCAGAGCCGGTCGCAGGCGGCCGCGTAGCCGGCCGCCGCGGCGAAGAAGGCGAGGCCCCCTGCGAGGAAGACGATGTCGAGCATGGTGGTCTGGTCCGGTTCGGCGGACCGGCCGCGGAGGCTCCGCGGCCGGCCTTGGCCGACCGGCAGTGTCGCCGGGAACCGCGTTAGGGTTCGAGCGAGGACCGGGCGGGAGTTTATAAGGGCCGCGTTAGGATCCGGCGCCCCTGCCGAAGCTGGCCCGGAGACCCGCGCAGGCGGCCGGCACGGTCAGCCACGCCGCGCCCGGGCAGAGACGGCGCCACCGGGCGCGATCGAGCCGGATCACCCCCGCCTCGCGGCCGAGGATGCCGCCGTAGGCGAGGCCGCAGACGCGGCAGCGGCCCGCCAGCGGCTGGATGGATAACCCCGGGGGTGCCGTGCCGGGCGGCGACGCCGCGTCGCCGCGACAGGGCGGCGCGACTCCGGCGCTCACTGGACCCGCAGGGGTTCGAAGACGTTCAGCGCGAGCAGCGCGAGGGACACGGCGGACCACCCGCCGAGCGCGACGACCATCAGCGCGAAGACGCGGTCGGCCCTGCACTCGGCGAGGATGTAACGGACGATCGGCATGCGGAGGCTCCATCCGGGCTGATGCCCGATGGCGCGACCACGTCCGCATCGGCCGTGAGGGACCAAGACGCGTGCGGGGCGTCCGGCATAGGGATGTCATCAGGATGGGGGGCCGGCGCGCCCGTCAGCCCGAGAAAGCGCGGATCGAACGCGTGCAGGACGCGGGGCGGTGAGTCGTGGGCGCCGGATCCCGGTTCGGCGCGGCCCACCGAGGCCGGGACGGGCTCGGGCGCACGGAGGGGATCTGGTGGCACGACGCGGCCCCTCCGGGAGCGTCCGGTCCGCGGCCGGGCGATGCCCTAGACCGTCGCGGCCTCGGGCTGCTCGGTCGAGTTGAACACGACCTCGCCGGTCCGCTCGCAGACCACGGTGACAGAGGTCGCCCCGTTCTCGCGCTGCTGCAGGGGGAGCTGCGCGAGCGCGTAGGCCGTCGCCGCCTCGAGGTCGCACGGCCACAGCTTGGTGAAGCTCTCGCGTTTTCCGCGGCGAAAAGTGATCTTGTAAGCCATCGTTTCCTCCGTTTTCACGGAAGATACACCTTCTCGGCGTGCCGCCACGCCGCGCCGAGACATGGCACCGATGCGTTCCGGACGGGATTGGAAGCGAGAAGCCGGCAGACGGGCGACGAACCGGGCGACGAACGGCGAGCCCGTGACTGGGGCGGGACAGCGATTCCCGTACAGCTTGATCCGCAAAATAGACCATGCGACGGTGCCGAATAATGAATTGCGCGCCCGCGGGCATCGCGCAGATCAGGTTTGGCAGGGCAAGGCGTCACCCCTGGCGCGTCGGTGTCGGAGTGGTTCGAGGTATGTCCCACGCGCCGGCCGGATCACCCAGCGAGACAGGTCGGGCCGCCGACGCCGGCCCTAGCCGGAGCGCCGGGCCTCTCGACGAGGCCGGGGTCGCCAAGCAGAAGCTCGTCGAGGCGATCGAGAGCAGCTCGGAGGGCTTCGCGCTGTTCGACCCGGACGATCGCCTCGTCCTGTGCAACGGGCACTTCCAGGATTTCCATCCCGGCCTGTCGGCCATCATCGTGCCCGGCGTGACCTTCGAGGCCATCGCCAACGCCGTCGCGGAGACCTGCGTCGTACGGCCGGATGGGATGAGCGTCGAGGCCTGGGTCGCCGAGCGCATCGCCCATTACCGCGCGCCGCGCGGTCCGCTTCTCCAGCAGCGCGTCGACGGCCGCTGGGTCCAAGTCAACGAGCGCAAGACCAACGACGGCGGCGTCGTCGCGGTCTACACCGACGTGACCGAGATCAAGCGCGCCGAGCAGGTGCTCCAGGCGACGCAGGGGCGGCTGACCTACCTGCTCACCGCGTCCCCGTCGATGATCTGCAGCTTCGAGGTGGGGGGCCGCAACGCGCCGACCTTCATCAGCGAGAACGTGCGCGATCTCCTCGGCTACGAGCCCGGCGATTACCTGGCGGGCCCGGAATTCTGGCTGGAGCGGCTCCATCCCGACGACCGGGACCGGGTGCTCGCCGAGTTCCCGCACCTGCTCGCGGACGGGCACAACGTCATCGAGTACCGGTTCCTGCACGCGAACGGCACCTATCGCTGGGTCCGGGACGAGCAGCGCCTCCTGCGGGACGCGACGGGCCAGCCCGTCGAGGTGGTCGAGTCCTGGAGCGACATCACCGAGCGCAAGGAGGCCGAGCTGGCGCTGCAGAAGCAGACCGCCTTCGTCGAGCTGCTCCAGGCCGCCGCCGCGGCCGCCAACGAGGCCCCGACGGTCGAGGACGCCCTGCGCTTCTGCCTCGAGCGCGTCGCGCAGCACGCCGGCTGGCCCGTCGGTCACGCCCATATCCTGGCCCGGGACGGGACGCGGACGCTGCTCCCGACCGGCATCTGGCACTGCGACCCCGGCGCGGATGTCGCGCGATTCCAGGCTGCCACGGCCGCCACGTCGCTGGCCGCCGGATCGGGCCTGGCCGGCCGCGTTCTGGTCTCGGGCGCGCCGGAATGGAGCGTCGGGGACCCGACGCTGGCCGCGGACCCGCGCGCGCCGGCGGCGGTCGAGCACGGCATCCGGGCGGGGTTCGGCTTTCCGGTGACGGTCGGGCGCGACGTCGTCGCGGTGCTGGAGTTCTTCGCCCCTGACGCGTCCCCGCCGGACGCCTCGTTGCTCCGGGTCATGAGCAATATCGGCGCGCAGCTCGGCCGCGTGATCGAGCGCAAGCAGGCCGAGGAGAGCCTGCGTCAGGCGAAGGAGGCGGCCGAGGAGGCGAGCCGCGCCAAGAGCAGCTTCCTCGCCAACATGAGCCACGAATTGCGGACCCCGCTCAACGCGATCATCGGCTTCACCCGGCTGGTGATGCGGCGGGCGAAGGATGTCCTGCCGGTCAAGCAGTTCGAGAATCTCGAGAAAATCCTGGCGAGTTCCGAGCACCTGCTCTCGCTGATCAACAGCATCCTCGACCTCGCAAAGGTCGAGGCGGGGCGCATGGAGGTGAAACCCTCGGACTTCGCCCTGGAGCCGGTCCTCGACCTGTGCCTCCGCACCGTCGAGCCCCTCGTCAAGAACGAGGGCGTGCGCCTGGTCCGGGACGTCCGGGACCCGCCCCCGATGCTGCGCACGGACGAGGAGAAGCTGCGGCAGATCCTGATCAACCTGCTCAGCAACGCCATCAAGTTCACCGAGGCCGGATCGGTCACGCTCCGCGTCCGCTCGGTCGATGAGGGCATCGAGTTCGCCGTGATGGATACCGGCATCGGCATCCCGGCGGGCGCCCTGAGCGCGATCTTCGAGGAGTTCCATCAGGTCGACAACAGCGCGACCCGGTCCCACAGCGGCACCGGGCTCGGGCTCGCGATCAGCCACCGGCTCGCGCGCCTGCTCGGCGGCCGGATCGGCGTCGAGAGCCGCGAGGGCGAGGGCTCGACCTTCACGCTCACCATCCCGCCGCGGATCGCCGGCGGCGCCGAGGTGCCGCCGCCCCCGAAGCCGGCACCCGCCGCCGTCACCGCGCCGCGCTCGGGCGCCAAGGTCGTGCTCGCGATCGACGACGATCCCAACGTCGTCTACCTGCTGAAGGAGAACCTCGCCGATGCCGGCTACACGGTGGTCGGGGCGGCGAGCGGCCAGGAAGGGCTGGTCAAGGCCCGGGAGCTGCAGCCGCGGGCCATCACCCTCGACATCATGATGCCCGGCACCGACGGCTGGCAGGTGCTGCACGCGCTGAAGACCGATCCGCTGACCCGGGACATCCCGGTCGTCTTGATCTCCATCGTCGACCAGAAGGAGCTCGGCTTCCGGCTCGGCGCCACCGACTACATCGTGAAGCCGTTCGAGCGGGAGGCCCTGATCGGCGCCCTCGCGCGGATCGCCCCCGACAACGAGCGCGTCCTCGTGATCGACGACGATCCCAACGTGCCCGACCTCGTGCGCCAACTGCTCGACTCGGAGCACTGCACCGTCGACTGGGTGGCCGACGGTGCGGCCGGCCTGGAGCGCATCGCGCAGGCCCGCCCGAGCGTCATCCTCCTCGACCTGCTCATGCCGCGGATGGATGGCCTCGCCTTCCTGGACGCCCTGCAGGCGGATCCCGCCGCCCGGTCGATCCCCGTCGTGGTCCTGACCGCCGCGTCCCTCGACTCCGCCGAGCGCGGCATGCTCCGGGAACGGGTGCTCGGACTGATCGACAAGGGCGGGCTCGATCGCGCCGCCCTGGTCCGGGAGGTCCGCCGCGTGCTCCCGGTCCTGGAGACCGAGACCGCCGACGGTGACCGATGAGGTCGGCAACGACCCGCCCGTGGCGGCCCGCGACGCCCGGGACCGGCCCATGAAGCGGATTCTCATCGTCGAGGACGTCGCGCTCAACCGCGATCTGCTGACCCAGTTGCTCGAGGACGAGTACGAGATCCTGATCGCCGTCGACGGGGCCGCCGGCGTGGACATGGCGATCGCGCACCGGCCGGATCTCATCCTCATGGACCTGTCGCTGCCGCTCGTCGACGGCTGGGAGGCGACGCGCCGCATCAAGGCCGACGCGACGACCGCCGCCATTCCGGTGATGGCGATCACCGCCAACGCGATGACCGGCGACGAGGACCGCGCGCGCGCCGCCGGCTGCGACGACTTCATGACGAAGCCTGTCGACGAGGACCTGCTCTTCGCCAAGCTGCAGCACTGGCTCGGCTGAGCGCGGCCGTCTGACGCCAGGAAGGGAGGACCCGTGGAGCCAGCCCGCATCCTCATCGTCGACGATGAGCCCTTCAACCTCGACCTGCTGGAGCAGGAGCTGGAACTCCTCGGCCACGCCAGCGTGCGGGCGGCGAACGGGCGGGCGGCCCTCGATCGGCTGAGCGAGGAGCCGTTCGACCTCGTGCTCCTCGACGTGATGATGCCGGCCCTGGACGGCTACGCCGTGCTCGAGCGGATGAAAGCCCACGAGGCGTGGCGCCACACGCCCGTCGTGATGATCTCCGCCCTCATGGAGATCGGCAGCATCGTCCGGTGCATCGAGCTCGGCGCCTTCGACTACCTGCCGAAGCCCTTCGAGCCCGTGATCCTGGAGGCGCGCATCCGGTCCTGCCTGGAGCGGAAGCGGGCGCACGACCGCGAGGTCGCGCATCTGCGGACCATCGAGCGCGAGCGCAAGCGCGCCGACGAACTCCTGCACGCCATCCTGCCGGTCTCGGCGGTGGCGGAGCTGATGGAGACCGGGCAGGTCAAGCCGCGGCTGTTCGGCGACGTCGCCGTCCTGTTCATCGACCTCGTCGGCTTCACCACGTGGTGCCACGATCAGAGCCCGGACGTCGTCGTCGCTGAGATCCAGCGCCTCGCGGAGGCTTTCGAGGTGGTCGCGCAGGCGCGCGGCCTGGAGAACATCAAGACGATCGGCGACGCCTTCATGGCCACGGCCAACCTGCTGCGGCCGCACGACGACCCGGTCTCCGCCGCCATCCGCTGCGCCGCCGACATGGTGGCGATCGCGGCCGAGGGCGAGCCGGGCTGGCGGATCCGCGGCGGCATCCATATCGGGCCGGTCGTCGGCGGCATCGTCGGCCGGACGAAGTTCACCTTCGACCTATGGGGCGACACCGTGAACGTCGCCGCCCGGCTCGCGGGCCTCGGCGACGGGTGCGCGCTGCACCTGTCGCGCGAGGCCTTCGCGCGCCTGCCGGACCCGCGCCACGTCCGGCCGATCGGCCCGGTGACGCTGAAGGGCAAGGGCGCGGTCGACGTGTACTGCCACGCCCTCGCGGCCGGCGACGCGACCCCGGCCTGAGACGCCCGCGGCGGCCGCGGAGCGTTTCGGATTGCGCAGCAAGAAGCGGGATGCGGCGCGCCGGGACGGAGCTTAGGGCCCGTCCCGGAGGTGCACCATGACCCGTTATCGCTGCGTTCCGATCCCGACGGAGACCGCCGATCGCTTCCGTACCACCGGCCTCGACGACCGGGGCAACCCGGTCCGTCGGGTCGTCGCGACGGCGGATGGCGGCTTTCCCTGCCGACACTGCCTGCGGCTCGGCCGGCCCGGCGACACCATGCTGCTCGGATCCTACGATCTGCCCGAGCCGCGCGGGATCTACTGGACACCCAGTCCGATCTTCCTGCACGCGGACGAGTGCCCGCGCGCCGAGGCGGGCAACGGCCTCGCGCCGATCGTCCGCGCGAACACGCTGGTCTCGGTCCGTGCCTACGACGCGGACCATCTCTGCCTCTACGATCTCGGACAGGTCTGTCCCGGGAGCGAGGCCGAGGTTCCGCTCCGCCGCGCCCTCGACGATCCGCGCACCCGCTTCGTCTACATCCACACGGCGCGGCCCGGGTGCCTCCTGTCCCGCGTGGAGCGCGTCGCCGACTGAGCGCGAGCCACCGAGCCGCCCAACGGGCCTTTGCGGAGCTCGGTCAGGCCGCGACGTGGATATGCTCCTGCGCGTTGATGAAGGCCGCCACGCCGACGGCCGGGATCGGCCTGCTCAGCAGATAGCCCTGGACCTCCGAGAATCCGCTCGCCCGCAGCCGGGCCAGCTGCTCCGGGGTCTCGACGCCCTCGGCCGTCGTCGTGATCTTCAGGCTGCGGCCGAGTTCGGCGACGACGTGGACGATCGCCGCCGCCTCGTCCTTCTCCAGGAGGTTCCGGACGAAGGACTGGTCCAGCTTGATCTTGTCGAATCGGAAGGTGTTCAGGGAGGAGAGGGACGAGTAGCCGGTCCCGAAATCGTCCATCGAGAACCGCACGCCTAAGGAGCGCAGGCGGCTCAGCATCTCGAAGCTCGCCTGATCCTGGCTCAGAATGACCGACTCGGTGATCTCCAGCTCGAGACGGTGGCTCGGCAGCTCGGTCTTCAGCAGGACCTCCTCGACGAACCGGTCGAGATTGCCTTCGCGGAACTGGATCGGCGAGATGTTGACGGCGACCCGCAGGGAGCCGGGCCACGTCATGGCATCGGTGCAGGCCCGTTCGAGCACGTAGGCGCCGAGGGCGTCGATCAGCCCCGTCGCCTCGGCGACCGGGATGAACTCGCCGGGCGAGATCATCCCGCGTTCCGGGTGGTGCCACCGCGCGAGGGCCTCGAAGCTCGTCACCGCGTTCGTCGCCAGGTCGAACAGCGGCTGATAGTGCAGCTCGATCTGCGCGGTGCCGATCGCCAGCCGCAGCTCGCGTTCCAGCCAGCGCCGCTGGTTCTGACGCTCCTCCATCTCCTGCTCGAAGACGCGGACGCGCCGACCGCCGTCGGCCTTCGCGGCGTAGAGGGCGACGTCGGCGCGGCGCAGGAGATCGTCGCCGTCGGCATCCTCCGTGCCGGAGACGGCGATGCCGAGACTCCCGTCGACGGACACGAACTGGCCGGCCAGGAAGAACGGCCGCCTGAGCTGGATCAGGATCTGCTCCGCCAGGGCGAGGACGCCGTCCGGCAGGTCTGCCTCGAAGAGGACCATCGCGAACTCGTCGCCGCCGAGGCGCGCCACCGTTCCGCCGGACGGGCACAGTCCGGTAAGGCGGCGGCCGACCTGCCGGAGGAGTTCGTCGCCGGCCGGATGTCCGAGGGTGTCGTTGATGCCCTTGAAGTCGTCGAGGTCGAGACAGATGACGGTCACCGCCCGGCCGCCGACCGCGTGGTCCGCGAAGGCGGCGGCCAGACGGTCGGCCAGGAGCGCTCGATTCGAGAGGCCGGTCAGCGCGTCGTGGGTCGCGAGATGCGCGATCCGCGCCTGCGCGGTGACGCTCGCGGTGACGTCCTCGTGGGTCTCCACCCAGCCGCCATCGGCCATCGGCTCGACCGTGATCTCGATGCAGCGGCCGTCGGCGAGCGTCCGGGTGAGGGTCCGGCGGATCGGTCCGCCCTCCGCGGCCGACCAGTCCGTGAGACCGGCGAGCCGGTGAACCTCATCCTGTGTCGGTTCGAGATCCAGCACGCCCGGAGCGATCCCGTAGATCCGGCAGAACTGGGAATTGTAGACCTTGAGCCGGCCGTGGACGCCGAACATGCACAGGCCCTGGGACATGTTGTTCAGGGCGGCGTCGAAGCGCTCGTTCTGCTCCTGCAGCTGCCGCTCGCGCTCCGTCAGGACCGTGTTCTGCCGGAACACGTCGTCGCGCAGCTGATCGCGCTCCGAGAGGGAATGCTCGAGCACGACGACGGCCCGCGCGATATCGCCGACCTCGTCGGCACGGTCGATATCGGGCACGCTGACGTGCCAGTTGCCGCGCGCCACCTCGGAGACCGTCTGGGTGATGCGCACCAGGGGACGGGTGATCCGGCTCGACAGGAAGAGCATGACGACGGCGACGAGGCACAGCGTGAGACCGGCGACGACGCTGAGCGTCCGCAGCAGCGCGCGCGAGCTCTCCTCGCCGATGCCCACGATCTTGCCGGTGAGTTGCTGCAGCTCCCGCAGCGGCGCCGCGACGCAGAGGCGTATGTCGGGCGGCTGCGGGATGCAGCGCGCGACCTTCTCGGCGCCGAGCACGGCGTGCAGCTCAGCGCCCGACGCGGGTCCGAGCTGGGCGTTGGAGACCTCCGAGCCCGCCGAGGAGAGGAGGTTCTGGTCGGCGAGGATCAGGACGTCGCGGTTGCTGAGGGACGCGAACGCCGTCAGGGTCGGCTCGTGCGCGCGCAGGACCCGGTACCCGACGAGGCCGCCGATCACCTCGCCGAAATCGTCGAACAGCGGCTCGCCGAAGATGTCGGCGACCGTGCCGCTCTCGGTGGCGGCGAGCGCCCGCGCGAGCGCGTCGTCCCAGCGCAGGGACAGTACGAATCCCTCCGCGTGCTCCCGATCGTTGCGGGCGAGCACGGCCCGCAGGGACGCCGCGACCGGCGACGTTCGGAACGCCGCGTTGGCGGCGAGGAGGTCCGCCTCGACGCGGTCGGCGGTCAGGGCGCGGAGATTGAGGTCGAAGGCGATGGCGCCGTCGAGATCGGCGAGGGCGAGAGCCGGCCGCAGAAGCTCCGAGGCCGCCACCGTGTTGCCGGAGAAGACCGCCTTCGCGACGTCCCAGCGCTTGGACATGGTGGCGAAGCGCCGCTCGACGTCCTCGCGCTGCATCTGCAGCCGCGCCGCGGCGAGCTTGGCGTCGCTGAGCAGGCGGTCGGAGAGCTGGGCCTCGGACCAGGTCGAGACCTCCTGCGCCTGCTCGCGGAGCGTCTGGCCGGAGCGCAGAACCACCAGGAAAACCAACGCCGCCAGCGCGATCGCGGCCGTCGAGAGCGTGGCGCCGACGAGGCGCGCGCGCAGGGAACGCGAGAAGACGGTGCCCGTCACGGCCTGAGCGGGGCGCCGCCCCGCTCCGCCATGACCTGTCCCGCGCGGTCGGAGGTCGCGAAAGCGAGGAACGCCGACGCCGCGGCGTCGCGCGTGGCGGCCTTGTAGATCAGCGCGAGGGTCACGGCGCTCGGATAGGTAGGATCGCGCGGGGCCCGGCCGTCGATCGTCAGGACCGCGAGATCGCCCGCGAGCGCCGGCGAGTACGGACCGAAGCCGATCGCGCCGGGCGTCTCCCGCACCGTGGCGATCGCGTCCTGGGTCGTGGTCGCGGTCTTCGAGCGGCTAGTCAGGACGAGGTCGCGCCAGCCCGGCATGGTGGCCCGCAGGACCGTGAGCGTGCTGTCCGTGTCCTCGCGCCGGACGACGCGGATCTTCAGATCGGGGCCGCCGAGGGCGCTCCAATTGTCGACCGTGCCGGCGAAGATCGCGGCGGTCTGCGCGCTGGTCAGGTTGGTGACGCCAACGCCCTGATGGACGAAGATCGCCGAGGGGATGCGGGCGAGCGGCACCTCCACGAGTCCCTGGGCCTTCTCGGCCTCGGTCAGCGGGCGCGCGACCCGCCCGAGCCTCTGGCGCTCGCCACCCACGGCCGCGACGGCGCCGCCGGAACCGATGCTCGGCGGCACCGACACGCGCGCGTCGCCGCTCTCGGCATTGTAGGCGGCCGCCACGGCCTGGAGCATCTCGATCCCGTCGCCCGTGCCGACGACCGCGAGGTCGTCCGCGCGCGCGGCGGCCGGCAGGGCCAGGAGGATGATTCCACCCGCGATGACGCGCCGAAGAGACGTGAATAACAGTGCCATAACCCGAGAATGCGCCTCGAGTGCTTAACCCGAGGTCACCGGATACCGTACACCGAAGGTGTGGTTGACGATCTGCTAGGCGACAGGCTCCGTTTTAGCGGTCCGATGACCTGCGACGCGCTGGAGGAAGCGCTGGAGGAAGTTGGTGTCGGACGGCGGTTTCCCGTCGGCGCCGCGCGCGGCCGCGTAGAAGGGATCGGCGTAGCAGGTCGCCCCGGTCGCCGCGGCGAGGAACTGGACAGCCGCGACCATCTCGGGGGCGCCCGCCGCGAGGACGGTGTCGTCGCGCGTGAGCATCGGCATGTGGAGCGTGGGCCGCCCGGGCCGGGCATCCGGAGGCGGGTTGCCGCCACTGCAGGTCAGGACCGTCGTCGCCCCCCGCGCGCGCAGCCAGTCGAGCGCCGGGCGCATGTAGAGATTCTGCGGGTGCCGCGCGCCGGCCACGACGAGCAGGTCGCGCTCCGGCTCACGCATCCGGCTCGCGCGGGCGACCGCCCAGGCGGGCGCCCAGCCGACGCCCGATGAGACGATCACGAGACGGCCGCGCCCGAGCCGGTGGAAGGCGGTCCCGAACGGGCCCTCGACCTTCACGGCGGTTCCCGGTCCGATCCTGCCGCCGAGCAACGGCGAGACCGCGCCGTCGGGCTGGCGGCGGATCTGGAAGATCAACTCGTTCAGTTCGCCCGATCCGTCCGCGCGCAGGGTCGGGCTGTAGTCCCGCGCGGGCAGCCCGGCGAAGGAGACCCGGACATACTGGCCGGGCAGGTAGGTCAGCCGCTTGCGCAGCGCGACCGTCACCTCGACGATCTCGGCGGTGAGATCGACGACGCGGTCCACGGTGCCGGCCCGCCGGACGGTTTCCGGAACCTCGTCGAATTCGATGACCGCGTCGGTAGTCAGGCGAGCCCGGCAGGCCTGCACGGTCTCGCCGATGCGCGTCCCCGCATCGTCGACCGCGCCCGCATGGATCCGGACGCGGCAGGTGTCGCACTGCCCAGTGGCGCAGTCGTGTGGGATCGCCTGGCCGGCCGCCAGACCCGCGTCGAGCAGGGTCTGGCCGGCGCTGGCGCTGACCCGCCTTCCGTTGATGACGAGGGTGACGCGTTCGGCCACGGCGCGCTCCCGGCTCAGCGCAGAAGGACTTCGACCGGCCGCATGTGCCGCGTGTGCCGCGTCTGCGTGTGATCGAAGGCCGAGACATACAGGTAGAAGGTGTTTCCCGGCAGGAAATCGACGTCGTACTTGCTGCCGGTCGCGATCTTGCGCGCGGCGACGAGGGTCCAGTGGTCGTCGGCCCAGTCGGCGGCCGCCGAGATCCCGGCGCGATCCCCCGTATAGCCGTCGGTCATGATCACGCCCGGCATCACGGTGCCGACCGGGATCTCCGCGTCGGCGGCCGCCGAGTACGGCACCGTCTCGGTCTTCTCGACCATCCACCACGCCGAGCCCGGCGACGTGCTGGCATCGAAGTCCAAATCCACGGTACCGAGCTTGGCCACCGTCGCCTGCCAGTCCTTGGGAAGCCGCAGCGGCTCGACCGCCCCCGCGTAGCCGCCCGGACCCTCGAACTTGAAGTTGTAGCGGTACGCGCTGGTGCCGGGATCGCCCCAGTAGCCGGCCTGGTAGCGGCCCTTCACGCCCCGCTCGGCGGCGGTGGGGTCGGTGGGCGGACCGATATGCATGTCCTCGACGACGCCGAGCATGCCGCCGCGGGCCGCCTTCCACTGCCACATGTCGATGTAGCTGCCGTCGGTGGTGTAGTGGTAGCCGCGGCCGTTGAGCGGGGCGGGGGCGTCGGGCAGCGGCCGGGCGCCGAGATGGGTCGACCCGCCGCTGCCGAACGCGTCGGATCGCGAGAAGATCACCGCCAGCTTGTCCTCGTAGTAGGCGGTCACGTCCGCGCGCGCCGCGTCCGCGTCGAGGAGGTGCCAGCCGTCCGCCTTCTTGATCATCGGGACGCGCTTGAGCGAGCGCGACGGGTCCCACCAGCGGAAGGCGAAATACACGTTCGTCGCGTCGCGCACGGCGCGGATCTCGACGGTGGTCTCACCGGTCCCGCCGAAATTGGCCCCCTGCATCGTCCGGACCGAGACCGGGCGCGCGGTGCGCCAGACCGGGTCGTCGAGGAGCTTCGACAGGTCGGGCCCGGCCGACACCTTGTCGATCACCAGCGTGGAGCGGCCTCTCACATCCGCGAAGGCGAGGCCGCCGACGACGGGGAGGCCGATGATGGCGGCGGCCAGAAGTGGGCGTCGCCGCCGCGCCGCACCGTCCGCCAGGGCCGCCGGGCGGAACAACCGAAGGAGCTGCCACAGGCCGCCGTACATGAAGTGCGCGAGGGTATGGACCGCGATGTAGGCCAGGGCGACCAGCGCGCAGGTGGCGTGCAGCCAGACCACCCAGCCGCCATAGCCGAGGTAGAGCGCGACCCCGGTACCCGTCAGGACGAGCGTGACGGCGTAGATCAGCCAGTGCAGCGCGACGTTGATGCCGCCCCACCGTGCCTTCCGGGCGGCCTTGCTTCGCCCGCTGACACGGAGGGCGCGGAGCCGCGACAGGCCGTTGCGATCCGTGAGACGCCCGCGCACGAGGTAGACCAGATAGGCGGTGATCCCGAAGAACAGGGTCAGGCCGGCCACGAAGTGGACGGTCCAGACTTCACCTTGCGGAAGCAGGGGCGCCAGGAACTTCGCGGTCCGCGCCACGGGCGCGTCGGCCGAGATGCGCAGGCCCGTGAGCAGGCTCGCCACCATGGCGATGGCGACCACCCAGTGGATCACGATCGTCCCGACATCGGAGCGCGGATGCCGGTCGACCTGCGCGGCGGCTGTACTGCGCCACCCGGGGGCGGTCTCGGCTCCGCCGGGCTGATGCGGCGCGAGGGTCAGCGGTTCCGACATTCGATCCTCCGCACCGTCGCCGCAAATTGGACGCGCTACGTTAGAACTTTGTAAATCATGATGCCGGCCGCGGGATATAGCCGAGCTTTGCAATCTATAACTCTTGATCGATATGCTTAACGGCGGTCTCGGCTAGGTCGGTCAGTCGGGAAGGCAGCTCCGGCCCGCCGCGGCGCAAACCGTTACAGGTCGCGCGTCGATGGGCGGCGGACGCGGCCGACAGGGTACGGCCTCAGAGCGGCACCTCAGCCATCTGTCATGACAGAGCGCTCAGTCAGGAATGCTCGGAGACAGGGTCTCCTAGCGCCGGCACGGGATCTGTCGCCGGATCTCAGGGAGCAGGCCTGATAGGGCGGCAGATGCCTCTTCATCCCTGCTAGCGACATTCACGGCGCAGAACTCAAGGTCTCGGTCGGCGGAGTCCACGCGATGGACCGCACCATCAACCAGCCTCGCTGAGCCGACGCGGCCGCGACCCGCAGTTCGCCTCGCCCGCGCACTCCCATTTCCGTGATCAATTCAGATACATAAACTAATTTTAGGAAGTCAATTCCGGTTGAAAAACGCAATCGCAATTTATTTGTAAAATCAAATCTTGACGGATACGGTCAAGCTGCCGAGCGATAGAGCGGCCAATTCTCAAAAAGTACTGCGACGTCGCACCGTGTCGGAACCCGTACACGTGCGTGAACGCGGATCATTGGGTTGACGCTGGCAGTGGCACGACCACGGCGTCGGATGCGGGGATATGATGACCAGAATCAAGGCGCTGTTACTGGGCTCCTCGGCCCTGATGATTCCGATCGGCGGTGCGTACGCTGCCGATCTCCCGACGTTCAAGGCTGCGCCGGTCGAGTTCGTACGCGTTTGCAACGCCTACGGCGCCGGCTTCTTCTACATCCCCGGGACCGATACCTGCATTCGTCTGTCCGGACGGGCGCGGTATGACTTCCTGTATCAGACCAGCAAGGTTCGCACGGGCGGCGGCGGCGACCTCACCGGCTATCTCGGCCTGATGCGTCTGAACCTCGATTCGCGGACCCAGACCGATTACGGAACCCTGCGCGCCTTCCTGCGCATCGATGTCGCCAACCGCAGCGGCCCGTTCCTGACCTCGGGATCCCGGCAGCGCGAGAGCTTGGCCATCGCGGGCCTCGGCGCCGACGCCTTCGGCCGCACGCAGACCTACGTCAACGCCGATAAGGCCTTCATTCAGTTCGCCGGGCTCACCGCGGGCCGCGCGTCCTCCTTCTTCGACTTCTACGCGCACGACTTCGAGCTGATCGGCGGCACGGCCGGCTCGGATACGTTCAGCACGAACCTGCTCGCCTACTCGGCGATCCTCGGGAACGGCATCACGCTGACCGCCTCGATGGAAGATCCGACCTACCGGCGCTTCCCGATCTTCGGCACCGGCTCGGCCGTCGGGGCCTTCACGGCCGGTGGCGGCTTCGCGGGCTACAGCAACGCCTTCAACCCGTTCACCCCCTCGACCTGGCTGGCGCCGATCGTCGTCGGTCCCGGCAACGTCGCCTTCGTCGACGTCACCCAGAAGAGCCGCATGCCGGACTTCGTCGGCGCGGCCCGCATCGACCAGGCCTGGGGCTCGGCGCAGCTCTCGGCCGCCGTCCACGAGATCAATGCCGGCGACGCCGGCAGCACGGTTGCGGGCATCACCACTGCCACGACCGGCCTCGGCATCTCGCCGACGGGACGCGCCTCGAACGCCTACGGCTGGGCGGTCCAGGGCGGCCTGAAGGTCAACCTGCCGTTCATCGCGACGGGCGACACGCTCTACCTCCAGGGCGCCTACGGGCAGGGTGCCATCGCCTATACGGGCATCTCCAACTACACGGCGCCGTACGACGCCCTCGGCGCGGCGCCGGTCGGCGGCGGCTCGTTCGCGCAATACTACGCCGACGCGGTGCTCAATCCCGCGACCGGCCGCCTCGAACTGTCGACCTCGTTCTCCGCTGTCGCCTCCCTGCTCCATTACTGGTCGCCCGCCTGGCGCTCGGCCTTCTTCGGCAGCTACGCGCAGATCGACTACAACTCCAAGGGGCGCAACGCGCTGGGCCTCCTCGGCTTCGGCTTCGCCCCGGCCGGCGCCAGTGCGTCGAATGCCCTGGCCTTCGCCACGAGTCCCATCCTGCGGGGCAACAACCAGATGATCACCGGCGCCAGCCTGATCTGGACCCCCGTGAAGGATCTCGATATTGGCGTCGAGGGCGAGTACATCCGCACGGGGCTCAACAGCGGCGTCACACCGGACATCTCGAAGAACGCGCTGCGCTACGTCAATTCGCAGGATGCGGCCCAATTCCGGTTCCGCGTGCAGCGGGATTTCTGAACCGATCCGACGCGCCTTCGCGGGCGCAACGTCCAGTCTCGAGCCCGGCCGCAAGGCCGGGCTTCTCTATTTGGAACGCCAAGTAAGTTATCTCGTAAATTGGGACATATTCAACAAATAAAAGATCTTTTGCTTGCGATCGTCGCAAAATCATCTACAAGAGAGTCAGCTCTTCAGCGGCTTGCTTCGCCGCCGACCGAGCGGATGCTATGGTTTCAGAGCGGCTGGTCCGGGTACCAGGGCAGGGCCGGTCTGACCCAGAGCTTCAGACCCATACGACTTCGCCGACCGGGCAACCGGTCGGCTTTTTCGTGCTCGCTGCCGGCCCAAGCCGGGCAGGATTCTCCGTCAGGCCTAGGCGACACAAGCCCCGATCCCGGCGACCGGGATGTGGCCGACCTGAGGCCATCCTCCACGAGAAATTCAAAAATCGTTTCAAGATTGAAGCCCGTCCAAAGAGCGAAAGAATTATTCCGCAATAAAATATAGAGTTTAAATGGGTATTGCAGCATCTTACTACCACGTCGCCGGTGAGCGACAGCTTGTGTAACGGGAGATCATCATGAAGAACATCGTTCTGGCCTGCTCGATGGGCGCGATGCTGATCGCGGGACCTGCTC
Organism: Methylobacterium sp. UNC300MFChir4.1; assembly: GCF_900110155.1. Taxonomy (NCBI): domain Bacteria; kingdom Pseudomonadati; phylum Pseudomonadota; class Alphaproteobacteria; order Hyphomicrobiales; family Methylobacteriaceae; genus Methylobacterium; species Methylobacterium sp. UNC300MFChir4.1. The sequence goes on from NZ_FOCS01000002.1 coordinate 264,805, forward strand.
TCGCTCAGGACGGTGGCGCGACCATCGATCCCAGCCTCATCGTCCGGACCAGCGGCAGCGGCCTCGACGCGTGGTCCGCCTCCGAGGGCAACGACAAGGCGGGCGGCATGTGGGAGGGAGCGACCGGCTACAGCGCCGCGATCCAGCGGCCCAGCGCGGTCGAGACCGTCCCGGCCAATCGCCAGTGGAGCCATCTCAACAGCCGCGAGCGCCGCCGCGGCCAGCCGTCCTACTGAGCGCCCACCCGGTACGGCCCCGCGCCCGGCACGCCCCGCGATGCGGGACCGGCCGGGCGCGACGGCGTGACGACGGCGTCAGAGGGATGCGGCCGGCAGGAGGTCGATCGACGGGTGACCCGCGACGCTGTGGGTCCAGCTGAGGGTCACGCGGCAGCCGCTCCCGTCGGAGACGATGTCGAAGGTGGCGCTGTGCAGCCGCGCGATGGAATCGACGAGGCTCAGGCCGATCCCGAAGCCGCTCTTGTCGGTCTTCAGCGCGCCGCGGCGGTAGCGGGCGCGCACGGCGCTCAGCTCCTCCGCGGGGATGCCGCAGCCCGTATCGGTGACCTGGATCCCCGTCGGATTCCGGAGCAGCGCGACCGTCACCTGCCCGCCGGCCGGCGTGAACTTCAGGGCGTTGTCGATCAGGTTGCTCACCGCCTCGAAGATCAGGCTGCGGTCGCCCTCGATCGCGCACGGGCCGTCCGGCCGCTCCCAGAGAAGTCGGATGTCGCGCTCGATTGCCAGGGGCTCGTAGTACTCCACCGCATCCTCGAGCAGCCGGCCGAGATCGACCTGGGTGAAGCCCGATCGGCGCAGGCGGTCCTCCATCTCGGAGATGCGCAGCAGGGCCGAGAACCGGACGACGATGCTCTTGACCTCGGCCAGGACGTCCTCGTTGAAGGCGCGGAAGGCCGCGACGCTGTCGGCCTTGCGCAGCGACCGCTCCAGCGTGCCGACCACCCGGGTCAGCGGGGTGCGCAGGTCGTGGGCGATGTTCTCGTTGACGCCCTTGATCTCCAGCATCAGCCGCTCGAGCTGGTCGAGCATGTCGTTCACGACGCGCGTGAGGTGAGCGAGGTCGGCCGAGACGCCGCGCGTCGGCAGGCGCTCGCTCAAGTCGCCGCGCATGATGCGCTCGACCGCCTTGGTGATCGCATCGTTCTGCCGCAGCGAGCCGGCGCCGAACACGACGGCGCCGATCAGGCCGATCACGATGGTGGCGGCCATGCCCCAGACAAAGGTCTCGACCAGCGCCTTCTCGAGGGACTGGAGATCCTGGGCCGAGCGGCTGACCAGCACGTACTCGCCGCTCGGAAGCTCGGTGAGCTGGCTGAAGAGCGTGCGGCTGCGGTGATCCAGCGGCTGCGCCAGGATGAACGGCTTCCCGATCGGCGCCCTGTCGGGGAAGGCGATCGGCGCGCCGGCCCGGCGCACGTGGTCGGGCCCGAACAGGACGAGCGGGCGGCCGCCCTCGGCGAAATCCTCGGACGCGTCGATCCGCTCGCGCAGCGCGCGCGGCGACAGGTTCAGGAGGTGCTTCGATTCCCACTCGACCCACTCGAACGCGGCCTTGCGGCCGTAGCTGCGCGTGTCGACGTAGAGAAAGCCCGAGAGCGCCAGCGAGGCGGTCCCGAAGGTCGCGAAGAACAGGCACGCGACCCGGAAGCCGCTGGTGCGCCGGACCTCAAGAAGGCGCACGGAGGATGAAGCCCGTGTTGCGCACCGTGTGGATCCGCGGGTTCAGCCCGTCGGGATCGAGCTTCTTGCGGATCTTGCCGATGTGGACGTCGATGACGCTGGACTGGTGATTGAAGCTGTAGCCCCAGACGGATTCGAAGATCATCTTCCGGCTCACCAGCGTGCCGGCGTTCTGCATCAGGAACTCGATGATCGCGAATTCCTTGGGCAGGAGCTCGATCTCCCGGTTCCCGCAGTGGAGAACGCGCTCGATCAGGTCGAGGCGCAGGTCGCCGACGACGAGTTCGTTCACCGCCTCGGCCGCCATCTTGCGCCGCGCCAGCGCGTCGACGCGGGCGGTCAGCTCGATGAACTCGAATGGCTTGGCCAAGTAGTCGTCGCCGCCGGCGCGCAGCCCGTCGACGCGCTCGTTGACGGCCGACAGGGCGCTGAGGATCAGGACCGGCGTCGAGACCTTCGCGGCGCGCAGCTCGGTCAGCAGCGACAGGCCGTCGATCTCCGGGAGCATCCGGTCGAGCACGATCACGTCAAAGTTACCGTCCAGGGCCTTGCGTAGTCCGATGCTGCCACTCGGCGCTTCGTCGACCTGAAATCCGTATTCCGCGAGCGCCGAACCGATCTCTGCGGCGACCCGCCGGTCGTCCTCGACTACCAATACGCTGGCCATTCGTTTTTCCTTCTTATTTTGTATTCGCCGGCCCTGTCTGGTCTCCTGAGGCTCGGAGGGAGAGGTGGAATTATCCTCTTCGGAGCCGGAGTCAAATGCGGTTCGGTCGCGGCGGCCGACCTGCGTCATCCCGCCGGCGAAGCTTACAAGGGAGCGAGGGATCTGGACCATGCGCCTCACTCCGCGCTCGCCTGCTCGGAGAGCTTGGCTGTCGGGACCTGAGAGGCGACGGAGCCGCGGGGGACGACGCGGCTGCCGTCCTGAAGGCCGGCGGGCGGGTTGAGGACGACGGTCTCGCCGCTGTCGAGGCCGCTGCGCAGCTCGAGGCGCGTGCCGAGATCGCGCGCGATCGTGATCGGCCGGAGCCGGACGGTGTCGTCCGCCCCGACCACGGCCACGCGCGTCCCCTCCGCGTCGAAGATGAGCGCCTCGGACGGCACGATCACCCGCGGATGCGTGCGCGGCACCGCGAAAGTGACGGCGACGTAGAGGCCCGGCCGCAGGATTCCGTCGGGATTGGCGACGTCGACCTCCGTGTCCAGCGTCCGCACCGAGGATTGGAGAGCCACCGAGCTGCGCGAGACCGTGCCGTCGAAGGTCCGGTCCGCGATCTGCGCGACCTGAACCCGCGCCTTCACCCCGTCGCGGATGCCCACGGCGGCCGATTGCGGCACCTGCACCGCGACGCGCAGGACATCGGTGCTGTCGACCGTGAAGAGCGGCGTCCCGGAGCCGGCATCGCCGTGGACGAGGTCGCCGACATCGACCTTGCGGGCGGTCACGATGCCGTCGAACGGCGCGACGACGTTCTCGAAGGTGGTCAGCGTCCGGAGCCGGTCGACGGTCGCCTGCTGGGCGGTGATGTTGGCTTCCGCGACCTTCACCTTCGCCTGCGCGGCGGCGAGGGTCGCGGTGGCGGTCAGCATCCCCGCGCGGGTCTGGTCGGCGTTCTGCTTCGAGGCCCAGCCTTGTCCGGCCAGCGTCGCGGTGCGGGCGTCGGTGACGTTCGCGAGCGTCACGCTGGCCTTGGCCTGCTCCACATCCGCCTGCGCGACGGCGAGCTGCGCCTTGAACTGGCCGAGCTGGGCCTCGGCCTGCCGGGCCTGCTGGTCGAGGTCGGGCGCGGCGATCCGGACCAGCAGGTCACCCTTCTTGACCCGCGACCCGATGTCGACCCGGCGCTCGGCGATGTAGCCGGTGGCGCGGGCGAAGATGTCGGCATGGTCGAAGGCTTCGGTCTGGCCCGGCAGGGTCAGCGTCATGGGCCCGTCATCCACCTGCGCCGGCCCGGTGCGGACCGTCGGAACGAAGTTCACGGCCTCGGCCTGGGTCTCCAGGGAGGCCTGGTAGGTCTCCCAGTGGTGCCAGGCGCCGAGGCCGAGGGCGCTGCCGAGCGCGAGGAACGCCACGAGGAACGGGCGCTTGCGCGGCGGCGGCGGCACCGCGTGGACGAGGGCCTCGCCGGCCCCGTCCTGCCGCAGCGGGTCGATCTCGACCGCGTGCTGGTGCGCCCGCGCGGCTGCCTCGGCGCCGCTCCCGGGGGCGTCGTTGAAACGGGTCATCAATAATCCTCGAGGGGCTTGATCGGGTTGCGGCGGAGCAGGGTGTAGAGAAGGGGGACGAAGAGCAGGGTCGAGACGGTGCCCATCCCGATCCCGCCCATCACCGCGCGGGCGAGGGCGGCGTTCTGCTCGGCGCCTTCGCCGGACCCGATCGCCATCGGGATCAGGCCCAGGAACATCGCGGAGGCGGTCATGAGCACCGGCCGGAGGCGGGTATGGCCGGCCATCAGGGCGGCCTCGCGGGCAGAGCAGCCGGTCGCCTCGCGGTGCTCCTTGGCGAAGGTGACGAGCAGGATCGAGTTCGCGCTCGCCACGCCGACCGACATGATCGCGCCGAACAGGGCGGGGATCGAGAACGCCGTGCTGGTGATGAACAGGCTCATCACGATGCCGCAGAAGGCCAGCGGCAGGGCGGCGATGACCACGAAGGGGTCGACCCACGTCTGGTAGTTCAGGACGAGCAGCAGGTAGACCGCCACCAGCGCGATCCCGAGCCCGAGCTCGATGCGCGAGAAGGCGCTCTCCATGCTCTCGATCTGGCCGCGGACGAGGATCTTGTCCGGGGCCGGGAGCTTGACCTGCTCCTCGGCGACGATCCGATCCACGGCGTTTCGGACGCTGCCGAGATCCGCGTTCTGGACGTTGGCGAGGATGTCGAAGGTCGGCTGCTGGTTGACGTGGTTGATCACGGTCTGCTCAGGCTGCCGCTGCATCGTGGCGATGTTCGACAGCAGGATCGGGATGCCGGGCCTGTCCTGCGCGGTCGCGTGCACCGAGACCGGCGTGTTCATCAGCTGCGTGATGTCGGCGTTGCGCCACTCCGGCGTCTGAACCCAGAGCTGGTACGGCATGCCGGACTTGGGATCGGCCCAGAAGTTCGGGCTGACCTGGAAGGAGCCGGAGAGCGAGACGTTCAGGTTCTGCGCGATGGACTGCTCGCTGACGCCCATCTCGGAGGCCAGCCTGCGGTCGACGTTCACGTACATCTGCGGGGCGTCGACGATCTGGTGCAGGTGGACGTCGACGGCGCCGCGGACCGCCGCGATGCGGCGGACGAGGTCCTGCGCCACGGCGAGGTCCTCGGCATCGTGCCGCCCGGAGACCTGCACGTCGATCTGCGCGACGGTCCCGAAATTCAGGATCTGCGTGATGATGTCGGACGGCTGGAAGTAGAAGGTGTCGTCGGGGAACGCCTGGTGCAGGACCTGGCGCAGCCGCTTCTCGTAGAAGGAGATCGGCTTATGCTCACCCTTCAGATTGATGAGCATCTGCCCGTCATTGTAGGCGACGAACGACGCATCCATGAAGGCGAAGTTGTAGTTCGAGGCGGGGAGGCCGATATTGTCCAGGATGAGCCCCAGCTCGTCCTTCGGGACGACCTGCCGGACGACGTCCTCGACCTGCGCGAAGGTCTTCTCCGCCTGCTCGATCCGCTCGCCCGGACGAGTGCGGATATGCAGGGTCATCTGGCTGGATTCGATCTGCGGGAAGTAGTCCTGACCGACGAAGGGAAAGATCGCGGCCGTCACCGCGAAGACGGCGAGCGCGCCGGACAGCGCGCGGGCCGGGTGGCCGAGCACCGCGGACAGGAGGCCGACATAGCCCGCGTGGAAGCGCGCGAACCCGCGCTCGAACGCGTTGCGGAAGGCGAGGGCGCCGCGCAGCGGATATTGAAGCAGCCAGGCGAGGGGCCGTGTCGGCGCGCGGAGAATCCGGCCGAGGACGGAGCGGCGGCGGGGTGGTGACGCCCCATCGACCTCGGCGGCCGGGCCGTGATGCCGGGCGTATTCCGGGGCGACCAGGACGTCGATGAGGATCGCCACCAGCGTCCGCGACAGGAGGTAGGAGGTCAGCATCGCGAAGACCACCGCCTCGGCCTGCGGGACGAAGAGGTAGCGGGGCGCGTCCGTGAGGAAGAAGACCGCCGAGAAGGCCGAGCAGATCGCCAGCGTGGAGATCAGGGCCGGCTTGGCGATGCCGGCCACGCCCTCGACCACCGAGCGCCGGAAGGAGAAGCCTTCCTCGAACATCCGGTAGGTGTTCTCGATCGCGACCGTCGCGTCGTCCACGAGGATGCCGACGGCCAGGGCGAGGCCGCCCAGGGTCATCACGTTGATGGTCTGGCCCAGAGCAACCAGGATCGACAGGGAGGTCAGGATGCAGAGCGGGATGGAGACTAGCACCACGATGGTCGAGCGCCAGGAGCCGAGGAACAGCAGGATGGCGAGACCGGTGAGCCCCGCCGCGATCACCGCCTCGCGCACCACGTCGGAGATGGCGTCCGAGACGAAGACCGACTGATCGAACAGCGGCGTGATGGTCATGCCCTTCGGCGCGGCCGCGTGGATGTCCGGCAGGGCGGCCTTGACGGCGTTCACGACGTCCAGGGTGGAGGCCGCGCCGTTCTTGAGGACCTGCAACAGGACGGAGTGGTGGCCGTCGGCGCGGACGATGTTGATCTGCGGAGGCGAGCCGTCCCGGACATGGGCGACGTCGCGCAGCAGGACCGGCTGGTTGTTCTCGACCTTGATGGGAATGCGGTTGAGCTGATCGACCAGCTGCGGGCTCGAGTTCAGCCGCACCGTGTATTGCTGCGTCCCGATCTTCGCGAGGCCCGAGGGCACGACGAGGTTCTGCTTGAGGACCGCGTTCAGGACATCGAGCGGCGTCATGCCGATCGCGCGCAGCTTGCCGGGGTCGAGATCGACCATGACCTGACGCGGCGCGCCGCCGTAGGGGGAGGGCAGGGTCGAGCCCGGCACCTCGGCGAGCCGGCGGCGGGTCCGGTACTGGGCGTAGTCGAAGACCTTGGTGAGCGGCAGCTTCGACGACGACAGCGCCATCTGAATGACGGGCACCGACGAGGCGGAGAAGCGCATGATGACGGGGGGCTGCACGCCCGGCGGCATGCGCGAGCGGATCGCGTTCATCGCCGAGTCGACCTGGGTCATCGCCAGATCGATGCTGACCGCGGAATCGAAGTAGATCCGCTCGGTCACCGTGCCCTGGATCGACGTCGACTCGATCCGGCGGATGTTGTTCACGTTGCTCGACAGCGAGAACTCGCTGTAGTTCGTGATGCGCTGGACCATGTCGGTCGCGTCGAGACCGTTATAGGTCCACACCACCACCACCACCGGGATATCGACGGCGGGCAGCACGTCCTTCGGCGCGACGGTGATCGAGCCGAGCCCCGCGAGGAACATGAGGACGGCAAGAACATAGAAGCTCTTGCGAAACTTCAGAGCGAACCGGACGAGTTCCATGTGATCAGTCGGGTGTCCCGCCGTGACCCGGCTCCCATTCCCGCGGAGTGCCCGCGTGGACTGGGAGCCGATCAAGCCTCGTGTGCGAAGAGAAGGCAGGGCGAATGCCCGGCACGCCGAAGTTATAGTCCTGGCAAAGACACTCTTCGAATGAATTCGGCACGACAAAATAAAGCGCGTTTTAGAAACTTAAAGCGGCGTTGAATCTCTAAAGTGCGTCGCGAATCCGATGCTTGAACTGTCTCCGTCCCAGGCCGCGGCCGGACGGGCGCGCATCGAATTTTAAAGAAAATTTCTCAAATCAATCCCGTTTTCACTGCTGAAAAGCCTATTTGATTGCAGTGCGCGGTCGGCTTGCGCCATCTTCCGAATGTCGAGATGGGCTGACCCGCCAACGTCGCTGAAGGCAGCGCGTCGCGGCCACGCGGTGATCCCGTCGGGCGGCTGTTCCGAAGCGCGCACGCGTTGTGGCGGGCCTGCTCGCAGAGACCGGCCGCTGACGCCCGCGGCGGTCTCATCGAACACATCCAGGACATCCGGAGCGCGGCGTCCGCGCTGCCGATCTCGTGCGCACGAGGAGGCGCGGGCCTATGACCAGACGATGTCTGCTGATCCTGGTCTCGGTGCTCTCACTGGCGCTGCAGACCGGCGTGGCGCTGTCCGAGAGCGAGATGCCGGCAGGAGGCGCCTTCATGAGCAGTTACACTTCGGATCCTTACTTCGACCCGCGGTCACGGTACTCGCAGGCTCACGCCACCGGAGACATCCGCGGACAGCCCATGCTCGTCGAACCGGGCGACGCCCCGCCGCCCTGCAAGCTCTTCGACACGGCCTGCGCGGCCGCCTTCGAGCGCTCACGCCCCCACGCGTATCGCTAGGGCCGGCGCCGACCGGGCGAGAGCGGAGCGCTCGCCCTTCTCGGTCCGAATACGCGCCGTCTGCCGCGCGGAGACGGGACATGTCAGTCCGGCGTCGGATCGTCCGCGATCCTGCGCCGCAAGTGCACCAACCTCCAGCCCGAGACCGCGCCGACATCCCGCCACCGGCGGCTCGCGCCGGTGGGGCTGCAGTCGACGATAGCTGTGAATTCTTGAGCCAGGTTATATCGCAAGGCGTTTGCACGCTCTATCCCGTTGGAAATTGCACGTTGACGGCGTGCGGGATGAGCAATGATTGAACAGGGCCCACGGATAGCGCGCGAATTCCATGTCGGCGTCGGCGGCGACCGCTGGGCCCTGATGCGCGACCTCCAGACCGGGCAGCCCTACGTCTCTCACTCCCCGGGCGATGATGCGCCGGAGGTCCAGCTGGATCTCGGTTCTTTCCTCGTGCTGTTCACCGGAGAGGAGCGGGAGAAGCTGCTCCGCCTGATCGGGTCGCTGCTGCCGGACGAGGACGCGCGTGCGGATGCCGACGGCCGGGCCGGCACGTCGCGTCCGCTGACCTTCGTCTCCCGGTGGCTTCCCAACCGGTAGGTCGAGACTTCGGTATTAGCCACCTCGACGCGAATTTTAGGCGCAATTGAGTTCAGTTCGTAAACCGGCCCTTGATCGGTCGCCGCTTATGCTCCGGCGCTCTAGCGCGGAGTACTTATGGACAACCAGCGCAACGCCCGACGCGTCTCCGTCAACCTGAGCGGATGCATCTCGGTGTCCGGCCATCCCGCCATCCCCTGCGTGGTGCACGACATGTCGCGGTGGGGTGTTCGCCTCCGGCTCGTCGGGACCGAGCGGGTGCCCCCCGCGTTCACGCTGACGATCGACGCCACCGACACGGTGATCGGCTGCGAGACGGTCTGGAAGAACGCCGACGAGATCGGGGCCCTGACCGACCTGATGGAGTGAGCGACGGCCGGGTCTGGCCCTCACTTTGAATCGGCCGCGGATCGCCTGGCGATCGGGCACGATCCAGGAGCCGCGGCCGCGCGGTCTCGGTTTTTGAGAAGACGTCCAGCGCGCCTCAACCGCGGGCGAGGGCCGCCTCGAATTCCTCGGCCGGGAGGTGCGCGCCGCCGGTCGTCCAGATCACGTGGGTGGCCGCGGCACCGACCGCCGCGGGCAGCGTGGCGGCGAAGCGCCCGGCCGCCGCGAAGCCCGCCGCCGCGGAGGGCTCCAGGCGCAGGCCCGCCTCGGTCCACATCACCCTGAGCCAGCGGTACAGCGCGTCGTCGGGCACCGTGACCACGGCGGCCACCAGCTTCTCGAGCGTCCGGGCCACCAGCATCGACGCGGAGGCGCAGGCCAACCCGTCCGCCGCGGTGCGGTTGTCGAGGCCGACATCGTAGACGCTGACCGGGCGGTCGAGACCGGCCGCGAGCTGGACCAGCATGCACGGGGACGCGACCGGCTCGACGAAGACCGGGTGCACGGCGTCACCGAACAAGAGCTTCAGGCCGAAGGCGACGCCGCCCGGCGCGCCGCCCACGCCGCAGGGCAGGTACACGAACAGGGGATGCGCCGGCCCCACCGCGATCCCGGCCTCCGCGAGCTGGCGCTGAAGGTCGAGGGCCGCGGCCGCGTAGCCGAGAAACAGGTCGACGGAATCCTCGTCGTCGACGAAATGGGCGTCCGCGCGGCCGGCGAACGCGCCGCGGGCCGCCGCGACCGCCGCCCCGTAATCACCGCGATGCTCGACGACGCGGGCGCCGAGTTCGCGCAGGCGCTGCTTCTTCCACGCCTTGGCGTCGTGGGACATGTGGACCTCGACCGCGAAGCCGAGCGAGCGCCCCATCAGGCCGACGCTGAAGCCGAGATTGCCGGTGCTGCCGACCGCGATCACGTGGCGGGCGAACAGGGCGCGGAATTCCGGGTCGGCGAAGGCGGCGTAGGATCGCCCCTCGGTGAGCAGCCCGGCCCGCGCGGCCAGATCCTCGGCATAGGCCAGGACCTCGTAGACGCCGCCGCGCGCCTTGATGCAGCCGGTCACCGGCAGCGCGTGGTCGGCCTTCACCAGCACGCGCCCGTCGGCGCCGTCCAGGACGTCACGGGACAGGCGCTCTTCCAGCGGGACGAGCGGCGAGTCGATCCGGCCAGCGCCCTCTTCGGGGAAGAGGCGCGCCAGGAGCGGCGCGAACCGCTGCCAGCGCGCCACGGCCGCGTCCACGTCGGCACGGCCGGTCGCGAGTCCGGGCAGGACGGACGCGGTGGCGTCCAGCGCCGGGTTCATCCAGACCGTGGGGCTGGCGCGCCTGACCGCCTCCGGAATCCGGTCGCCCGAAAGTCGAGTCTCCATCCCGCCGACGGCTGCCATGGCGCTCCCGATCCTGCCCGGTTTGTCCGCGCCGACCCTGCGCGAGCGGCGCTCATGCGGCCAATTATATTCTCTGGTGCGGTCTATTAGGCCCGCTTATGATCGGGCATGCCCGTGAGGCTCGACGCGCGCCTGGCCGGCGACCTGTTCTTCTTCCGCGTCCTGGTCGAGGCGGGCGGCTTCGCCCGTGCGGGCGACCGCCTCGCCGTCACGCAGAGCGCGGTCACGCAGCGGATCCAGCGGCTGGAGCGGCGCCTCGGTTACCCGCTACTCGAGCGGGGCACCCGCGAGATCCGGCTGACTGCCGCGGGTCATCACCTGTTCGCCGCGGCGCGGAGCGGCTTCGACGGGATGGGCGATGCCCTGCTCCGGGGGGAACGGCGCGAGGGCCGGGCGACGCTGCGGATCAGTTGCGTCCCCTCCCTGGCCTCGGAATGGCTCGCGCCAAGGCTGAAAGCCTTCAGCGACACGCATCCCGACATCGACGTCGCCGTCTTCGGGGAGACCCACGACCTGGATCCGGGACGCATGGCGCAGTCCGGTATCGACGTCGCGATCCGCTACGGCCCGGCACCGCCTCCCGGTGCGACGGTCGTCTTCGACCATCCCGAGCCGGTCTACCCGGTCTGCGCCCCGGCCTACCGGGATGCGGCGGATCCCGGCGGGGCCGTCGTCCTGCTCCACGACGCGACGCCGTGGGAGGCGGCCGCGAGCGTCTCGGAGGAGTGGGATCGCTGGATACGCGTCCACGGGGCGCCCTGGGGCGGCCGCGTCCAGAATCTCTACTTCAACCTCGCGCAACTGGCGCTGCGCGCCTCGCTCGGCGGCTCGGGCATCGCCCTGGGGCGATCGCTGATCGTCGCGCCCTATCGCGCCGACGGGCGCCTCGTGCCGGCTTGCGACGAAGCTGTCATGAACGGGCTCCGGTACTTCGTTCTCGTGCGTGCCCTGCCACCCGCGGGGCCGGCGGCCGCCTTCGTGGACTGGCTCGGCCGGACGATGGCGGGTCCGCCGGGCTCGCCCGAGGCGCCGCGTCGGGACGGCGCGGCGGAATGCGGATAGGGCACCGTCCCGCGCGCGCCGCGCTCGGTGCCCCTCGGTTCGAACGCTCGATCTACCGCCGGGTGGGTCGATCCGTCGACAGCGCGGCTGCCAGATGGGCGACGAAGGCGTTCACCTTGGGACTGACCAAGCGCCGGGACGTGTGGAGCGCCCACAGCTCCGTCGGCGGCCCCTCCAGCCAGCCCCAGCAGGCGAGGCGTCCGGCCGCGACGTCGCCCCCGACCAGCGAGCGCGGGAGCAGCGCCGCGCCGGCGCCCGCCACCACGGCGTCGCGCAGCATCGGCAGCGAGGACAGGCGCAGGACCGGCACGGGCGCGTAGGACCGGCGCGTCCGGCCGTCATGGACCTGCCACGTCTCGTCCTGACGCGGCGTCCAGCGCACCGCCGCCGGCACGGTCGCCGCGTCGGTCGCGGCCGACGGTTCGGGACGCGGGACCTCGGGCGGCGCCACCAGCCAGAGCTCGTCCCGCAGGACACAGCGCCCGACGAGGCGCTCGTCCGGCTTCGGATTGACCCGGATGATCACGTCGAAACCCTCCTCGATCGGGTCGACGAACCGGTCCTCGGCGGAGATCTCCAGCTCGACCTCGGGATAGGCGCGGGTGAAGTCCGCGGCGACGCGGCCGAGCTGCGTGTCGGACAGGAGCAGCGGCGCACTCACCCGGAGCCGCCCACGGGGTCGGTCGAGGCCGCCACCGACGACGGCGCCGGCCTCCGCGATCTCGCTGAGCAGCGGCCCCGTCCGGGCGTGGAGGAGCGCCCCCGCCTCTGTCAGGCGCAGGCTGCGCTCGCCCCGCTCGATCAGCCGCGTCCCGAGGCTCGCCTCGAGCTCGGCGACGCGCCGCGACAGCGTCGCCTTCGGCCGCCCGCTCGCCCGGGCGGCGCGGCCGAAGCCGCCGTGGCCGGCGACGAGATTGAAGTCGGCGAGCGCCGCGAGGTCCATGTGCTGTTCCAGATCCGGGACACCCAGTCCCGATCTTGCCGACTATGGCTCAGAAAAGGAACGGCGCATCTTCGGGTCATCGGCGGCCCGCTCGGGGCCGCCCCGCATCCAGGAGATCCGCCATGACCATCCTCGTCACCGGTTCCACGGGCCGCATCGGCTCCGCCGTCATCGATCATCTCGTCGCCGAGGGGGCCGCCGTGCGCGCTCTGACCCGCTCGCCCGAGAAGGCGCGATTCCCCTCGGGCGTCGAGGCCGTCCGCGGTGATCCCGCCGACATCGACGCGATGCGCGCGGCGCTGGTCGGGGTCGACACCCTGTTCCTGCTCGTCGCCAACGCGCCGGACGAGCTGACCCAGGCGATCACGACACTCAGCCTCGCCCGCGACGCGGGCGTGCGCGGCATCGTCTATCTCTCGGTCTTCAAGAGCGAGGCCTTCGTCGATGCCCCGCACTTCACCGGCAAGCACGCCGTCGAGCGGATGATCGCGGCCCTCGACCTGCCCGCCACGGTGCTGCGGCCCTCCTACTTCATGCAGAACGACCTCGCCCAGAAGGAGCCGCTCCTCGGGGCCGGCCTGTTTGCCGTGCCCCTCGGGCAGGCCGGCGTCTCGATGGTCGACGTGCGCGATATCGCCGAGGCGGCGGCCAACGCGCTGCTGCGCCGCGAGCGCGCGGCCGACCGTCTTCCGGCCGAGACCTACGACGTCGTCGGGCCGGACGCCCTGACGGGCGACGCCCTGGCGGAGATCTGGTCCGAGGCCCTCGGGCGCGCGGTCCGCTACGGAGGCGACGATCTCGACGCGATGGAGCAGCGGCTCCGGAGCTTCGCCCCCGCCTGGCTCGCCTATGACCTGCGGGTGATGATGCGCCGCTACCAGGAGGACGGCGCCGTCGCGACCGAGGCCGAGGTTGCGGACTTCGCGAGGCTCCTCGGCCGCAGGCCGCGCAGCTACCGCGACTTCGCGGGCGAGGTCGCCCGCGACTGGCGGGGCGCCTGAGCGGGGAGGCCCCGCGGGTACGGTCTCGCAGGCACTGTCACGCAGGCCTGGTCTCACGGGCAGGGAGGCGACGGCGCCTCCCGCCACCGCAGCGCGTCGATCAGGCTGCGCAGGGCGGGCGTGACCTGCCGGTCGGGGTAGTAGAGGTGGCAGCCGGGAAACGACGGACACCACGCGTCCAGCGCCTGGACGAGACGGCCCGCGGCCAGGTCGTCAGCCGCCTCGTCCTCCAGCATGTAGCCGATCCCGGCACCGGCCCGGATCGCGGCGGCCGCGAGCCGGCCATCGTTCACGACGAGCTGGCCGGCCGCGCGCACCCGGATCTCGCGGCCGTCGCGAGCGAATTCCCAGGGCAGCAACCCGCCGCCGCCGACGAGCCGGTAGTTCACGCAGCGATGCGCTTCCAGGTCAGCCGGGCTCTCCGGGCGCGGATGGCGGGCGAAGTAGTCCGGGGTCGCGACGACCACCGTGCGCAGGTCGGGTCCGACCCGGACCGCCACCATGTCGCGCTCGACCGTCTCGCCGAAGCGGATCCCGGCGTCGAAGCCGGCGGCGACGATGTCGGTCAGGGGGTCGTCCACGATCACCTCCACCGAGACGGCCGGGTGGTCGATCAGGAAGTTGGGCAGTCTGGGTTCGAGGATCGCCCGCGCGGCGTACGCGAAGGTCGTCAGCCGCAGCCGCCCCGACGGCGCGCCGCGCCACTCGGCCAGCGCGTCGAGCCCGCGCGCGACGTCCTCGAGCGCGGGGCCGACCGACCGCAGCAGCCGCTCGCCGGCCGGAGTGAGCGCGACGCTGCGGGTGGTGCGGGCCAGCAGGCGCACGCCGTGACGCGCCTCCAGAGCCCGCATCATGTGGCTGAGCGCGGAGGGCGACAGCCCCATCTCCGCGGCCGCCCGCGTGAAGCTGCGATGGCGCGCCACCGCCGCGAAAGCCGCCAGATCGTCGAGGGTGCCGCGCCGCATTCCTGAACTGTGCTCACAGGCGCATGCGGAATACCACGGCTAATCCCGATCCCGACGCCGGACTACGTCCCAGTCCTCAACAGTGAGGTGCGGCGATGGATCTGAGGCACTATCGAACCCTGGGACGCTCGGGTCTGGCCGTGAGCCCCCTTGCGCTCGGGACCATGACCTTCGGCGCCGCCCGCTGGGGCAGCGACGCGACGGTCTCGGCGGCCATCTTCGACCGTTACGTCGAAGCGGGCGGCAACTTCCTCGATACGGCCGACGTCTACGCGGGCGGCGCGAGCGAGACGATGCTCGGCGACCTGATCGCGGCGCGCGGTCTGCGCGACCGCCTGGTCGTCGCGACGAAGTCCGGCTTCCCGCGCGCGCAGGGCACGCCGCTCGCCGGAGGCAACAGCGCGCGGAACATCCGCTCCGGTCTCGAGAGCTCCCTGCGCCGTCTCAGGACCGGCTGGATCGACCTGTACTGGACCCATGTCTGGGACCGGACCACGCCGCCGGAGGAAGTCCTCCGGGCGCTGACCGACGCCGTCGCGCGCGGCGACATCCTGTATTACGGATTCTCGAACGCGCCCGCTTGGTACGCCGCGCAGATCGCCGCGCTGGCCCGTGCCCACAGCCTTCCGGAACCCATCGGCCTGCAATACGCCTACTCGCTGCTCGACCGGGGCGTGGAACTCGACGTGCTGCCCGCGGGCCGCGCCCTCGGGCTCGGGCTGGTGCCCTGGAGCCCGCTGGCGGCCGGCCTGCTGACCGGCAAGTACGGGCGCGAGAAGCTCGCTCTGGCCGGTCCGGCAGGCTCGCTCCCGGACCGGGCCGGCGACGCGGCCGAGGGCGGCAGCGACGGCCGGCTCAACGGCGACAATCCCTTCGGCGGCATGCTGTTCACCGAGGCGAACTTCGCGGTGGTGGACGTGCTGCGGGCGGTCGCCGCGGACGTCGGCCGACCGATGGCGCAGGTGGCGCTGGCCTGGGTCGCGCGGCGCCCCGGCGTCGCCTCGGTCCTGGTCGGGGCGAGCCGCCCGGAGCAGCTGGCGCAGAACATCGCCGCCCTCGAGGTCGTCCTGACGCCCGAGCAGCAGGGCCGCCTGGATGAGGCCGCGGCTCCGCCGCAGCTCAATCCCTACTTCATCTTCGAGTTGCCGACGTCGCGCATCTTCGGCGGTGAACGGGTCGAGGCGTGGTAGACCCGCGTCCGGGGTCGGCTCGGGGGATCGAGACCGGGCTTGCCGGTGATCCCCGTCACTCCGAACGCGCCACCTGCGTGCGGAACAGCGTCGCGAGGGTCCGCAACGTCCTGTTGTGCGGCTCGGCGAGGGACACCGTGTAGGCGCCCGGATCGATGTTCGGGACGGAGGCGGTGATGCGCACCGTCCGCTCGTCGATCTTGAGGACGGGCGCCCGCCACGTCTGACCGTTGGTGCCGCGGAACACGGCCAGCGTCTCCTTGCCGAGCCGGGGCGCGGTCCCGGGGAACGCGACTTCCGCGGCCCAGAGCTGCCCCGGCGACACGCGGAGCGCGTCGCCGGCATCCGGCAGGCTGTGGTGCAGATCCGGGACGTGCGGCGGCCCGCTGACGAGATGGCGCGGCTCCGGAACGAAGCGCGCCGGCGGCTCGGTGTCGGGGGCGATGAAGATCGAGGCGACGTCTTCGAGGATGCGCAGGCTACCGTCGGCGATCTGGACGATCGCGAGCGCGTAGCGTCCGAAGGACATCCCCGCGACGTCGATCTGGCCGGTGAAGCCGGACGTCGCGGCGGCGGGTTCACCGTACCACTTGGCCACGTCCGGACGGAGATCGCTCTGCAGGGCGACCCACGATGTCCCGGTGCGACCCGTCAGCCGCAGGTAGATCGCCTTCGGCGCCGGCCCGGAGACGTGCAGCCAGCCGCGCAGGAACACGGAGGCCCGCGCGACGACCGACGAGAGATCCAGGCTCCGGTTCAGGCGCTCGTCCGTGCGCAGCACGTCGAGGCTCCAGCCGCACTCGCTGCGCCGGACCGGCCTCAACGTCAGGCGACGGAACGCGTCGGGCAGCTCCGGAACCGGGCGCGCGCGCGCCGCCGCCATCACGGTGGGCGACGCCTCCGGCGCGCGGGCCGCCTCATCCCACGCGATCGCCGCGCTGGTCCAGGAGGCGGCGTTCGTCCGGTATCCCAGGGTCTCGAGCCGCAGATCGAAACCGTGCCGCAGGTGGCTGGGAACGCGTCCGTGGCGCAGCGGCCGCGCCCCGATCAGGCGCTCGTAGAGGGCGCGGACCGACCCGAGGTGGCCGTCGGTGTCGGGGAAGGATTTCCGGCTGATGGAGGCCTGCATCCGGGCGAGGCGGGCGCGATCGTAGTGCAGCGCGATGAGGCGCGCGCGGACGGCACCGGCATCGTCCGGCGGGACCTTGAACCCGTCGACCCCGTCCTCGACGCGCTCGGCCAGGGCCCCGATATCGGCGACGACCGGGACCAGGCCCGCCTGCCACGCCTCCGTCAGCGCGATGACGAACGTCTCGGGCCAGGTCGAGAGGTGCAGCGAGACATCGCAGCCGGCCAGCAGGCCGCCGATCGCGTGCTGCTCGTAGGCGCCCGTGATGGTGACCTGATCCGGTCCGAAGCCCGCGACCGCCTCGCGGTACGGGTCGTCGATGCGGCCGATCACCTTAAAATGGATGGGATAGGCCTCGCAGCTCCGGATCAGGTTGATCGCCTGCTGACCGCCCTTGTGGGCCGCGAGATTGCCCAGGATCGCCACGGTCAGCCGATCGCCGTTGCGCCTGCGCCTGGACACCGGCCGCGCCCCGGCCGGCGCGGTGTTCGGCGCCACCATCGGGATCTCGACGATCCGGTCGGCGGGGATGCCAGGGAAGTAGCGCCGGAGGTACCCCGCCGTGGCGGGCGTGCTCGTGACGAAGGCGTCGATCGCGTCGGTCACCAGGGTCATCATGCCGTCGCGGCGCGCCTTGGACCCGGGCGGATACTGGTTTCCCGAGACCAGGCACGCGTCGCACTGGTCCGCCCCGCGATTGACGACGTCGCAGAACCGGCCGGTATGATCGAGCAGCAGCCAGCGCTCGCAGATCAGGAAATGGTCGTGCAGGTGGTAGACGGTGGGTATGCCGCAGGCCCGCGCGATCAGCGGCAGCGACAGCGGGACGTGCATCAGGTGATGGATGTGGACGAGGTCGACCTGATGCTCGAACAGCAGCCTCTGGAAGATCCCCTCCACGAACGGGTCCGTCGAGAGCGGCGGCGTGACGGGACCGCAGGCGAAGCTCTCCGCGATCCCCGGGCCCTCGAGCCGGAGCGACCAGCGCCCGTCGCCGAAGATGGAGAAGAGGAACAGGACGCGGTACGGCTCGCCGAGCTCGGTCAGCAGTTCCTGATAGACCTCGACCCCGCCGCCGGGACGATGCCCCATCCGGTTGTGGGTGAGCATCAGGACCGTGCGGGGCGCTGACGGTTCGAGGGGCGGCCGGCGCGTCTGCGTCCGGCGCCGGTCGATCACCGCGTCCAGGATCGTCGCCACGCGATGGTCGTAGAGGTGTTCGACGCGGGTCCGCGCCTGCGCGGCGCGCGCGCGCGCGATGCGGGCCTCCGGCTCGGTCAGGGCCGTCAGGATCGCCTCGACCGCACCGGCCTCGTCGTCGCAGAGCGCGATCTCGGCGTCCGGCGTGTAGTAGGCGGCCGTCTCCGGCTCGGGCGACACCACGACCTGGTAGCCGCCGGCCAGCGCCGTCTCGAACAGCCGCGGCGGCGGCGTCGAACCGGTCGCCTGATCGGCGCGCGCCGCCGAGAAGATCCGGGGCAGGGTGAGCACGACGCGACTGCGGTTCGCCAGGAGGGCGAAGTCGCGGTTGCCGCAGCGCCAGTCCGTGACGAGCGCCTCGTCCTCCAGCTCCGGCGGACCGATATGCGCGTTCCACGGCAGCGCCAGCTTGAACTTCACGTCCCGCGGCAGCTTGGCCGAGAGCGCGTTCAGGGTCGCGACCCTGTTCGGCCACGCCGTTCCGATGAAGAGGAGATCGTAGCGGTAGCGCGCGTCGTCCTCGAGAACCGGGAGATCGTGGAAGAGCGAGGAGGCGCCGAGGGCGAGGTGGTGCGCCCGGCCCCCGTAGGCCGGGACCGTGGCAAGGTCGTTCGTGAAGACCAGATCAAAGACCCCGGACCCGCGCACGTTCGCTTCGCGCTCGTACGGATCCTCCGTAGTCCAGAGCACGCTGGTCCGAGCGAGCCCCGCGAGGCGACCGACCAGGGGCGCGTGCGCCCGCGCGCCGCCGAAAGCGATCAGCGTGTCGAGACCCTGCTCGACGAAGGCGGCCAGGGCATCGCCGTGCCCGCCGACATGGACCCGGCCGACCGCGGGATGCCGGCGCAGCGCGTCCGCGATGGCGAGCACGAGGTAGCGGTTGTGGGTCTGCGGCTCGGTGTCGAGCAGCAGGATCGACAGGTCGGACATGCGCGGTCTCGTCCGTCTCAGCGGCGGCGTGATCAGGCCGGGACCGTCAGGCGGCTCAGATCGAGCAGGCGCGCCGCGCGATGCCGGTAGGTGTGCTCGCGGAGCGCCCGCGCCTGCGCCCGGCGCGCGATCGCCTCGATCGCGGCGGGCTCGTCGAGCGACCGCTCGATGGCGCGCGCGATATCGGCCGAGCCGTCCACCAGCAGGATCTCCGTGTCCGGCTCGAAATGCGCGCAGATTTCCAGGCCGGTGACGAAGAACAGCTGCGCCGAGCCCGACAGGGCGACCTCGAAGGTGCGCGGTCCCGGCGTCGCCTGCGGGAGCGACAGCCGGCGATTGGCCACGTCGAGGTCGCGGCCGATGTTGAGCGTCAGCCGCGCCGCCGCGGCGTAGTCGGCCATCTGCGCCGGCGTGAGGCGGCGGTTCACCGCGCATCGGAGCGTGTCCGGCCACTCGGCGCCCAGGATCTCCACGACGTGCCGGCACAGGAGATCGTCGATCCGGCGCATCAGGGCGACGCGGTTCGGGTAGGCGACGCCGCAGAAGAACAGGACTGTCTCCCGCTCCGCCACCGGGGCGATCGGCCGGAAATGCCGGTCGGGCGCCGCGGCCAGCGGCAGGTGGTGGACGTCGGGGTGCCGGTAGTGCTGCGCCGCCCAGGAATCATTGCTCACGACGATGTCGGCGTAGAGTTCCGCCTTGAAGGCGTAGTCGAACTCGTACGGGTCGTCCGTCAGCCAGAAGATCAGGACGGCACCCACGGCGTCCGCGGCGCGCCGAAGCGCGCGCAGATCCGCCAGGTCAGGCACGAGACTTCCGACCGCGATCACGACATCCGGCCGGGTCGCCCGGACCGCCGCGACCGCCAGTTCCAGAGGGGTGTGTCTGACGCGCTCGGCGCCGAGCAGTTCGGCGAAGCCCTCGGCCAGATCGCTCCGGATCCCGGGATTCCTGTTGAGCGCATCGGGGAAGGTGCTCGTGACCAGGACGTGCGGCCCGGCCAACGAGATCGCGCTGACGAAATTCATCCCTCGTGACCTCGGCGAGACGGGCCAGTTTTAATTGCAGGTTAATGCCAATTGTAAGTAGACACGCAACTGTCGCATGTCCATTTCGTCGATTAATTTCCCCCAACGACTTGGCGATTGGGTAATTTCGGGCAATTCAAAGTTGGCAATCAGGAAGTATGGCACGGGATGAAGTGGCAATAGGCGCGCCGCACCCGCCGCGCGAGCCCTGCGCCGAGGCGTTGCGCCCCTTCCTGCCGTGGTTGACCGGCACGCTCCTGCTGCTGGGCCCGAAGCCCGACGCGGGGAGCCGCGCGCGCTGGGCTTCCGACGCCACCCTCGTCACCACGGCGGATGGCGCCGACCTGCCGGCTTCCGCGCTCTTCGATGGCGTCGTGCTGACGGGGCTGCTGTCGTGTCGCGACGACGGGGGCCGGGACGCGCTCGACGCGACGATCGCCTGGGCCCAGGAACGGCTGCGGCCCGGCGGGCGGCTGATCCTCGTCATCGACAACGCCCTCTCGCTCCGAGGACTCGCTGCGGGCTCCGAGACGGTGGGGCAGCGCGGCTTCCCGAGCCTCGAGGGACGCCTCAGGTCGGACGGCCTCCGGCTGCCCACGCGGGCAGGCCTGAAACGGTCCCTGCAGGCCCGCGGCCTGGCCTATCAGGAATGGTGGTTCCCGTTCCCGGGGCGGGAGGAGCCCGTGAGCTTCATCGCCGAGCGGGGCCTCGCGCGGCCGGGCGGGTTCGATCCCGGAATGCTCGCGATCGGCGCGGCCGGGCCGGATCCGGCAGCCCGCGCGGGCGCGCTGTTCTCGCCGCGGCGCGCCTGGGCCACGGTGGCGGAGCAGGGGCTCATCGGCGATCTGGCGCCCGCCTTCGTGATCGCGGCATCGGCGGAGCCGCTGCCGCCGGACGACCGGCTGGCGATCCACGCGGGTTTGCGCCGCCGGCCGGAATTCGAGCGGCTGGTGACCTTCGCGGAGGCTGGGTCGCAGATCGCGGTGCGCCGCGCGCGCGCGTATCCCGACCTTCCCGCCGCGGTTCGAGGCGTCACGAACCTGTTGCCGTCGGAGACCTACGTGCCGGGCTCCCTCTGGTCTGAAGTCTTGGAGGCGCGGCTGGCGCGGGAAGGCTGGTGCCCGGACGCCGTCGCCGCCTGGGCCGGGACGTGGCTTCAAGCCGTCTCGCGCCGCTTCGCGGCGGGAGCGTTGCTCGAGACCCAGACGATCCTCCCGGGACCGGCCCTCGACGCCATCCCGAAGAATCTCGTCTCGGGCGCCGACGGCACGTTCATAGACCTGGAATGGGAGCTCGGGGGCCCTCTGGACGCTGGCCACCTCGCCGTGCGGGGCCTCGTCAACGCGCTGACCGATGCACGAGACTGGCGTCCCGGCGGGCCGTCCACGCTGACCCTTCTGGACGCCCTGCGCGCCCTGCTGCCGCGACTCGGGCTGGCTCTGGACGATGCGCAACTCGCCGACCGGCTGGCCCGGGAAAGCCGTTTCCAGACGATCGTCAGCGACCGGGTGACGGAGCGCGGCCTGGACTGGGCGGCGGCGACGCGCCTGCCGGTCGGCGAAGAGACCCGGATCGACGCGGATCCGCGCGCGGCGCTCGCGGAGGCCTCCGCGGAGATCGCGCGGCTGCTCGAGGAGAATGCGGCCCTGCGCGCCGCGCGCGCCGCCGACGCCGCCGCGCACGAGGCCGCCGCGCGCGAGAGCGTCCGCCGC
Source organism: Methylobacterium sp. UNC300MFChir4.1 (assembly GCF_900110155.1). Classification (NCBI taxonomy): domain Bacteria; kingdom Pseudomonadati; phylum Pseudomonadota; class Alphaproteobacteria; order Hyphomicrobiales; family Methylobacteriaceae; genus Methylobacterium; species Methylobacterium sp. UNC300MFChir4.1. The sequence goes on from NZ_FOCS01000002.1 coordinate 286,409, forward strand.
ACCGACCGAGTGATCGCCTACGCGGCCGAGATGCACCGCGCGCGCGACCACCTCCAGGGCACCCTCGACGCCCACCGCGCTTCGGCCGGCGACGGCAGCCGCCTGTCCCTTCGCCTCCTGCGTCTCATCAGAGGAACCCCGTGATGCGGCTGCTTGTCGCCTGTGACCACCTGGCGCTGACGGGCGGCCTGCTCCGGTTCGAGCGGGTCGGGCGGGTGCTCGCGCGTCGCGGTCACGCGTTCGCGTACCTGACCCTGGGCACCGGCGAGGACGGGTTCGAGACGCGGCTGCCCGTCCTGCACCGCGAGGACGCCGCGCGCGCGAGCTGGGACGCCGTCATGGTGCCCGGCGGCGGATTCCCGGATGCCACGATCGAGGGCTTCGCGGACCTCCGGGCCCCGAACTTCGGCGCCCGGATCCAGCACCTCCTCAACGCGCCGGTGCGGCGCGACGCCTACGCGCGCGTCACGCGGACCCTCGCGCCCGACCTCGTCGTGGCGAACAACGGCCACTGGGACGACGCCGCCCTCCAGGCCCTCGGCCTGCCGTGGCGGCGCCTCGTCGGTGCGGTCGATAGCGGGCTGTTCGCGCCGCCCGTCTCGCCGCCCGCGCGCGGCGCGCGGCGCCGGCTCGGCGGCATCGCCAACAAGCGCCCCGCCGCGCAGCTCGCGGCGCTCGACAGGCTCGGCGACGCGTGGGCCCTGCACTGGTTCGGACGGCCGGACTGGGGGCTGGTGGGCGCGCGCGCCGATCTGGTGGCGTCGGGCCGCCTCGTCGTGCACGGGCCGCTGCCCGAGTCCGACCTGCCCGCGTGGTATCACGGGCTCGACGCGTTCTGCAGCGCGGAGGCGCATGCCGGCTGGTGCAACCCGGCCGCGGAAGCGATGGCCTGCGGCACGCCGCTCGTCGCGACCGTGCACGGCACGCTGGCTTTCGCCGAGGACGGCGTCACGGCCCTGGTGGTGCCGGACGGTCCGGACGCGGCGCTGGGCGCGGCCATCGCGGAGGCCGTGGACAGGATCGCGACCGATCCGGCCGGCGCCGCGTCCCGGGCCGAGGCGGGACGGGCGCGGATCCGGGCGCTCGACTGGGACACCTACGCGGACGGCCTGCTCGCCGTCGTCGCGGAGGCGATCGCGCTGCGGGCGGGCCGGACCGATGCGGCGCGCCCGTCCGGCCCGCCGCGCGAGACCGCGCTGCGCCTCGCCGACCTCGCGAGCCGGGACGGGCCCCTGCCGGAGGATTTCGACGCCCTCGGCTATATCCGGCTGCACGCCGACCTCGCGGCGCTGTTCGAGCACGCGTGGCAGGGGCAGCTGCACTACCTCGAGCACGGCCGTCGCGAGGGCCGCATCTACCCCTCGAACCTGACGCGGGCCCAGCAGAAGGCCGCCCAGGCCTCGCGGATCGCGCTCGCGGTCGACGGGCTCGACGGCTCCGGCAAGTCGAGTATCGCGCGGCACGTCGCCGAGGCGCTCGGCGCGACGGTGCTCAACCCGTTCAGCGGTCCGGTCGGCGCCATCCTGGTCCACCTCGCCCGGACGGGGCAGCACGCTCTGGCCGACGACTTGGCGCACGCGGCCGTGGCGGCGGCGATCGCCAACGCCCCGCCGGGACCGGTCGTGTTCGACCGGCACTGGTTCACCGCCTCGCAGCTCCTCTCGCCGGCCTTCCGTCCGGGCTGGGAGCCGCGCCCGTTCACCGTCATGTGCTGGGCCGACCGTCCCACCACCATCGCCCGCATGGTCGCGCGCGGCGTCCCGAACCCGTCGGAGCACATGACCGAGGCCCGGATCGCCGGCTATCGGGCGCTCGCGGAGGAGTTGCGGGTGCCGCTCCTCGACACGTCCCGCATCGCGCCGGAGGAGGGGGCCGCGCAGGTGCTGGCGATGCTGGGCGAGAGCGGCGACACGGCGCGGCGCGCGTGATCGCCGCCTCGCGGCGCGGCCTGTATGGTCGCGTCTCGGAATCGGGTGGCCACACCGGCCATCGGCGTCGCGGGAGGGCGGGGCGATCGTGTTGAAACTCGCGCGCGGCGACCGTGGCCGGAACGTCCTGCTGCTCGGCATCAGCCTCCTCTTCGTCGCCGCCGGCCTCGGGATGATCGCCACCGGCGCGGATGGCGGCGTCACGACGACGGTGTTCTTCGGCGTGTGCGCGGCCGTCGCCGTGTGGCAGCTGCGGCCGGACCTGCTCGAATCCGAGAGCCGGTCGGCGGGGTCGCTGGCGGCGCAGTTCCCCGGCCCCGTGATCCTGCGCGCCTCGGTGCGGAAACTCCTGTTCCTGGCTCTGATGGCCGCCGGCTTCGGCGGCGTCACGCTCTGGATGGTGCTGCACGAGGCGCCCTCCACGACGATGCAACTGCTGCTCTGGCCGGGCGTCGCGCTTTTCCTGGGAGGCGTCCCGTTCCTCATCCTGACGGCGATCCGCGGCTCGGCGCTGCTCCTCGACGAGACGGGCTTCACCGTCGTGCAGCTGGGCCGTGCGCGGCGCGTCCGGTGGCGTGACGTGAGCGTGTTCGAGCCGGTCTCCATGCCGGGTTCGGGACAACGCCTCGTGACCTTCGACGACGCGAGCGCCGGCGCGACGCGCCTCGGGGCGATGAACCGGCACCTGATCGGGCGCAACGCGGGCCTGCCGGACAGCTACGGGCTGGATCCCGACGCGCTCGCCAGCCTGCTCACGGCCTGGCGCAAGCGGGCCCTGCAGCGGGAGGACGATGGCTTCTGAGGCGCTTCGTTGGCTGCGCCCTGGCGACGAGGTCGCGGTCGGACGGCTCGCCTCAGCGCGTGACGATGCCGGGCTCCTGCCGACCGGGACGGGGCTGCACCACGAGGAGGCCCGCCGAGTAGATCAGCGAGACGAGGAGCGCGACCGTCAGCGCGAGCGCGGCACCGTAGGGCTGGATCATCAGGTGGAGTGTCAGCAGGGTCAGGCCGAAGCCGAACACCCCGCGGATCGCGACGCTCGCCAGCCGCGCCATCGCCGCCCCGCCGATGCGGCGATGGAGGATGACGAAGGCGCTCGTCATCGTGACCGGGAAGGCGGCGATGACCCCGGTCCTGGCCGGGCCCAGCGCCGTACTCAGCGCCAGGAGGGCCGCGACGAACAGTGCGACGGCGCTCGCGCGGATCAGCAGATCCAGCGGGCGGGGCCGCGCGACGACGGTGCTCCGCACGAGGGTCGCGCGCACGACGTGCCGGGTCGAGAGCGCGCCGGCCCCGTAGACCAGGGCGTTGAGCAGGAACGCCGTCGTCGGCGTCCAGGTGAGAGCCGAGACCGGCAGGGCCGCCGCGAGCCACGCGAGGATCGCCGGCCCGAGGGTGGCGGTCATGTCCCGGCCGGCCGCCCGGTGGGCGTAGACGATCAGGAACAGGCCCGTCGCGGCGTTCGCCGCGAAGCCGTTCAGGGCCGCCCCGGCCACGAAGGCGGCGTCGTGCTCCATCGCCATGAACACGTAGGCCGGCCCCGCGGAGACCGGCAGGCTGACGACGAGCGCGCCCCAGACCGGTCCCAGCCACTCGGCCAGGACGGAGGCGAGCACCACCACGGTCCCTGAGGTCAGCGCCCGGATCAGGGCCGTCAGCCAAATCGCCGCCAAGGTCGTTTCCCGCGCGTCGCGCCGCCGACCCGGGCCGGCATCGGAGCCGCGCCTTCGCTATCATGGGCGGCCTGTCCGGGCCAAAGCGGCCGGCTGGCGATTCCGCCCGTCTGAAACCGGTCGCGGCGACCCGCGAGCGCCGGTGCGCGCCCGGAACCGGGGCGGGCGACTTCAGCCGACGGCGCGCGCGGCTTCCCGGACCTGGCGGGTGGCCGCGTCGACCTGCTCGTTGGCCTGAGCGATCGCCGCCATGCCGCCCGCGATGGTCCCGACCCCGCGGGAGGCCGTGTGCATGCTGCCGGAGATCTCCTGGGTCACCGCCGACTGCTCCTCCACGGCCGCCGCGATCGCCGCCGAGATCTCGTCGAGCGCCCGGATCGTGCCCTGGATCGAGCCGATCGCCGACACCGCCTCGCGTGTGGTCGCCTGCGTCGTGGTGATCTGGTCGCGGATCTGATCCGTGGCCCTGGCGGTCTGCTCGGCGAGCGCCTTCACCTCCGAGGCCACGACCGCGAAGCCCTTGCCGGCGGTCCCGGCCCGGGCCGCCTCGATCGTGGCGTTGAGCGCGAGCAGGTTGGTCTGGGCCGCGATGCCCTGGATCATGGTCACGACGTCGCCGATCTGCGCCGCCTGCCCGCTCAGGCCCTCGACGATGGTGCTGGTGTGCCGGGCCTGCTCGACGGCCTCGCCGGCCATCCGCGCCGCGTGGCTGACCTGCTGGCTGATCTCGCCCACCGAGGCCGACAGTTCCTCGGCGCCCGAGGCCACGCTCTGGATGTCGCCGGACACCCGCCCGGCGAGGTCGACGGCCTCCGCGGTCCGGCGGCTGGCGCCCTCGACGGCGGTGCCGATCGCGTCGAGGTCGACGCCGATCGCCCGCTGCGCCGCGACGCGCCGGTGGCGCTCCTGGACCTGCGCGGTGATGTCGGCGGCGAACTTGACGACCTTGAGGACGCAGCCGCTGGCATCGAGGATCGGGTTGTAGGTCGCCTGGATCCAGACGTCGCGGCCGCCCTTGGCGATGCGGCGGAATTCGCCGCCGACGAACTCGCCCCGGCCCAGACGCTCCCAGAGTTCGCGGTAGCCGGCACTCGACCGCTCGGCCGAGTCGACGAACACGCCGTGGTGCTGGCCCCGGATCTCCTCCAGGCGATAGCCCATCGTCTCGAGGAAGTTGCCGTTGGCCTCCAGGATCGTGCCGGTCGGATCGAAGGCGATCACGGCCTGCGACCGGTGCAGCGCCGCGATCTGACCGGCATAGTCGAGCATCAGCAGCTTCTGCGCCGTGACGTCCGACGCGAACTTGACCACCTTCACGACGCGGCCCGAGCGGTCGAGCACCGGGTTGTAGCTCGCCTGCACCCAGACGTGGCGGCCGCCCTGGGCGATCCGCTTGAACTCGGCCACCTGACAGGTGCCCCGCCGCAGGGCGTCCCAGAAGGCGTGATACGCCGGGCTGTCCCGGTGCGCCGCCTCCACGAACAGTGCGTGGCGCTGGCCCCGGATGTCGGGCAGGGCGTAGCCCATCATCGTCAGGAAATTGGCGTTGGCCGTGATGATGGTGCCGTCCGGCTCGAACTCGATGACGGCCTGTGAGCGGTCGAGGGCATCGAATTTCGCCGCCAGACCTTCACGACCGCGCAGGGCGCCGAGCATGATCCCATCCCTTCTTGTCATTGCCGGGATCCCGAGTGCGAACACGCGGTTCTTCTTGGGATCTGCCGCTGATTTACTGTCACGGCATGACGGCCTCGCATAATGATTGCGCACAATCGTGAACGATGACTTAAATCTGAACGACACAATAGTTCGAGATTGAGGGGGTGTGAGATAGTGCAAAACTACCAGAGGAGTAAATTTTTACGCAATCTTCGATATCAGTGACCGTAGAATATACAATCGAGGGTACGGATTTCGACGCCGAGATCCGGCGCCGTCATGCTCTCAGGTTGCACGGAAGTTCATATGCTAACGCAGAATAAGATTTCTGGTCTTCGCTACCGGATCGGCGCACCGCGACGCGATGCAGCTGGATGCCACGCGCCGACACGATTCGACCGACCCGACGCCCGCGGTCGAAGGGACGCGGCCGGCTCCGTCAGATGTAGGTCGAGGCCAGCGCCGGCGAGCCGTCCAGGGCGTGGGCCAGCCTCTCCAGCCCGTGGGCGATCTGCTGCCGGGTCGAAGGGCCGCCGAGGCAGAGGCGGACGGCCTCGGGCGGCGTCCCCGCGACGCAGAAGGGGTCGCTGCCGACCACCCCGAGACCCGCCGCGCGGCCCTGGCTGGCGAAGGCCGAGCGCGTCCATCCCGCCGGCAGGGTGATCCAGACATGGAAGGCGTGCGGGTCCGCGACGTAGGCCTCGGAGGGCAGCAGCGCGGCCGCGAGGCTCTGGCGCGCGGCCGACTCGGCGCGGACGAAATCCACGATGGCGTCCGCCGTCCCGTCCGTGATCCAGCGCGTCGTCAGCGCGGTCGAGATCGGCGACGCCATCACGGTGGCGGCGCGCAGGGCGTCGCCGAGGGGCAGGGCGGCCCGCGCGTTCGGGGCGATTAGGAAAGCGAGGCGAAGGCCGGCGCCCAGGCACTTCGCGACGCCCGCCACGTAATAGGTGATCTCGGGCGCCAGTTCGGCGAAGCTCGGCGGCGGTGCCGGGCAGATGCGCGCGTAGGCGTCGTCCTCGATGATGGTGACCGCGTAGCGGCGGGCCGTCGCGATGACGGCCTCGCGCCGGGCGCGGGACAGGGTCGCGGTGGTCGGGTTCTGCAGCAGGGGATTGAGGTAGAGCGCCTTCGGCGCCCCCCGCGTGCAGGCGGCCGCGAAGGCGTCGGGGTCGAGCCCGTGGCGGTCCATCGGCAGGCCGACGAGGCGCAGGCCCCGGTGCGCCGCGAGGGTCCGGATGCCCGGATAGGTGATGCGCTCGGCGCAGATCGTGTCGCCCGCCTGCGCGACCTGTCCCAGGATGCTGGACAGGGCGCTGTGCGCGCCGGGGCAGATCAGCAGGCGCTCGCGCGCCGCCGCGATCCCGCGACCCGCGAGCCAGCGCAGCGCGGCCTCCTTGTCCGCCTCGGTCCCGCCGAAGCCCTGGTAGCGCAGGAGGTCGGCGAGATCCCCCGAGAGCTCCGCGAAGGACGACCGCATGCGGGCCCGCAGGCCGGGCAGGTCGGGTTCCGGGGGCAGGTTCATGGTGAAGTCGACCGGTCCCGGCCGCCGGGGAAGGGCCGGCCCAGCGGTGCGGGCGGCGTCCGCCGGGTCGACCACGAAGGTGCCCCGGCCGACCCGGCCCTCGATCAGGCCGCGCCTGTGGGCCTCGACGTAGCCGCGGGACACGGTCGTGAAGTTGAGGTCGAGCGTGGCGGCGAGCGCGCGCTGGGTCGGCAGGCGCGTGCCCGGAAGCAGGTGGCCGGTCCGGATGTCGTCCGCCAGCGCGTCCGCGATGGCCAAGTAATGGGGCTTGCCCCAGCGCCTGAGGTCCGGCGTCCAGATACCGGCCGCGTCGCCCCGGTCGACCGACCGTCCTCCCCGCCCGCCAGCCTTCATCCGTCCAGCACCCGCGACCTGAGAACCGATCAATGATCGATTGTATGGCTTGCAAGCGCCGTACCGGGCGCGTGACGGCCTATCACGGCGCGACCTATGCGTGCAATGCGTACAATATTCGTCGCCGAAGCGCGCGCCATCTGGTGACGACGTGCGCAAATCCTGATGATGAATTGTGCGTCGTCCAGTAGACCTGGGCGGATCGACTTCGCTCTATTGATCGCATCATTGTATGCATCGCAGGGCGCGTTATTGAATGCATTCCTGACGGCTCCGATCTGGCACATGGCTTGCCATCCGACTGTCTGAACGTGCGCAGCACCCCCTGCCGCGGGTCAGACCATCGAGGAGCGTGAGCAATGCCTGCCGTGAACCGCGAGCCGCACAAGAAGGGCGACGTCCTGGTCGACTACGAGGAGAAGGTCTTCGAGGACGTGAAGGCCGAACCCGGCCAGAAGGCCCTCGTCACCTTCCACACCGTCGCGTTCGAGGGCTCGATCGGCCTCGTCAACCTGCTCCAGGCCACCCGCCTGCAGCGCAAGGGCTTCGAGACCTCGATCCTGCTCTACGGCCCGGGCATCACCCTCGGGGTCCAGCGCGGGTTCCCCCGGCTCGGCGATGAGGCGTTCCCGGGCCATCTCAACTTCAACAACCAGCTCGAGAAGTTCATGGCCGAGGGCGGCAAGGTCTACGCCTGCCGCTTCTCGACACAGGCCCTGTACGGGCACAGCGAGGCGGCCTTCATCGAGGGTATTCGCATGATCAACCCCCTCGACGTGCTCGACTGCATTCTCCTGCACAAGCGCGACAACGCGGTGATCATCGACACCTGGACCGTCTGACGACCGCGCCAACGCCCCCGGCGGCCGCGCGCGACGCGCGCAGCCGCTGGCTCAGCCGGAGGACTACCCATGTTAGAGACCCGGATCGTGCGGGCTGCCGCGATCCAGATCGCGCCGGACCTCGACCGCCCGGACGGCACCCTGGAGCGCGTGCTCAACGCCGTCGACGAGGCCGCCGCCAAGGGCGCGCGCTTCATGGTCTTCCCCGAGACCTTCGTGCCCTACTATCCCTACTTCTCGTTCGTTCTCCCGCCCGCGCTCCAGGGGCCCGAGCACCTGCGCCTCTACGAGCGCGCGGTCGCCGTGCCGGGTCCGGTGACGCAGGCGGTCTCCGCGGCCGCACGGCGCCACGGGGCCGTGATCGTGGTCGGGGTCAACGAGCGCGATCACGGATCGCTCTACAACGCGCAGCTGATCTTCGACGCGGACGGCGCCCTGAAGCTCAAGCGCCGGAAGATCACACCGACCTACCACGAGCGCATGATCTGGGGGCAGGGCGACGGCGCCGGCCTCGCCGTGGTGGAGACGGCGGTCGGCCGCGTTGGGGCGCTCGCCTGCTGGGAGCACTACAACCCGCTCGCCCGCTACGCCCTCATGGCGCGGCACGAGGAGATCCACGCCGCGCAGTTCCCGGGCTCCCTCGTCGGCCAGATCTTCGCCGACCAGATGGAGGTGACGATCCGCCACCACGCCCTGGAAGCGGCCTGCTTCGTGGTCAACGCCACCGGCTGGCTCACCGACGCGCAGGTCGCGCAGGTCTGCCCGGACGAGCGCCTGCGCGGCGCCTGCCGCGGCGGGAACTGCACCGCCATCGTGTCGCCCGAGGGCAAGCACCTCGCCGATCCCCTGGGACCGGGCGAGGGCATCCTGATCGCCGACATGGATCTCGCGCTGGTGACCAAGCGCAAGCGGATGATGGACTCGGTCGGCCACTACGCGCGGCCGGAGCTCCTCAGCCTGCTCCACGACGACCGCCCGGCCGCCTTCGTGCAGCGGCCGGCCCGTTCGCAGACCGCCCCCCGGAGCCCCGACCATGAGCAGCAGCCCGCTTCCGACGCGCCGTCCCATATCCTCACCGGCCCCGACGGGCCTGATCGGGATGCCGACGGAGCGCCTGATCAACGCGTTGCAATCCTGCGGCGTTAGGCTCGCCGACAGCCGCGCCGGCGCGCCGAGCCGCCGCGGCGGCGCCGGCCCCTCGGACCACAAGGCGATGACCATCGCGGGCCGCACCGTGATGGTGCCGGTCCACACCGAGGCCGCATTCGACTCGCCCTTCCTCGTGCGCCCGCCGGACGCGGACGGGATCGCGGTGATCGAGCACGCGGGCGTCGTGGTCGGCCACGTCACCTTCCCGGGCCGCCCGCGCTTCTACGCCCTCTCCACCTTCGACGGCGTGCCCTACGCGAAGATCGCCGTCCTGCACGGGCGCGACGTGCTGGCCACCACGGTGCTGCAGACCTGCATCCGCTACCAGAGCCGCGCGAAGACCTGCCAGTTCTGCTCGATCGGCCAGTCTCTGGCGGCCGGCCGCACGGTGGCCCGCAAGACGCCCGAGCAGCTGGCCGAGGTCGCCCGCGCCGCCGTGCTGCTCGACGGCGTGAAGCACATGGTCATGACCACCGGCACGCCGAACGCCACCGACCGCGGCGCCGCGATCCTGTGCGAGAGCGCCTTCGCGGTGAAGGTGGCCGTCGACCTGCCGATCCAGGCCCAGTGCGAGCCGCCCGACGACGACCGCTGGTTCGAGCGGATGAAGGCCTCGGGCATCGACGCGCTGGGCATGCATCTCGAGGCCGTCACGCCCGAGGTGCGGGCGCGGATCATGCCCGGCAAGGCGGGCGTACCGCTGGAGCGGTACTACGACGCCTTCGCGGCCGCTGTCCCGGTCTTCGGGCGCGGCCAGGTCTCCACCTACATCCTCGCCGGCCTCGGCGACGCGCCGGAGGCGATCCTCGCGATGGCCGACCGGCTAATCGGGGTGGGCGTCTACCCGTTCGTGGTGCCCTTCGTGCCGATCTCCGGCACGCCGCTGGAGAGCCATCCGGCCCCCGGGCCCGACTTCATGCACGCCGTCCTGAAGCCGCTCGCGGAGATGCTGGGGCGGGCGAACCTGCGCTCCACCGACATCAAGGCCGGCTGCGGCCGGTGCGGTGCCTGCTCGGCGCTCTCCACCTACGAGCGCGCCGGGGAGGCGGCCTGATGTTCGACCCCGTTCCGCCGTACCGGCCCAGCCACTTCCGGGTGAAATTCGCGGTCGCGCCCTGGGAGCGGCGCGCCTGCGCGGCCCTGCGGCGGCAGGTCTTCTGCGCGGAGCAGGGGATCTTCAGGGCGGACGATCGCGACGCGATCGACGCGCACGCCATCCCGGTCTGCGCCCTCTCGACGCTCGGCGGCGACGCGGACGCCGTCGTCGGCACCGTGCGGATCCACGAAGACGGCGCGCGCCCGGGAACGTGGTGGGGCTCGCGCCTCGCCGTCGCCAAACCGTTCCGCAGCGCCGCCGCCCTCGGCACCGGCCTCATCCGGGTCGCGGTGTCCTCGGCCCACGCGCGGGGCTGCACCCGCTTCCTCGCGCATGTCCAAGAGGGCAACGTCGCGCTGTTCGAGGCCCTGCACTGGGAGAGCCTCGACGCGCTGGACCTGCACGGGCGGCCCCACCGCCTGATGGAGGCGAACCTCGCGGCCTACCCGCCGATGCACGATCCCGAGCACGGCCTCCTCACCTTCCGCAGGGCCGCGTGACCGCCGGGATCGACGTCCGGGCGCTGGCCCGCCAGATCCGCGAGGCCCGCGGGGTCGGCCACAAGCGCGACATCGACGCGGTGGTGCGGCGGCTCGGGCTCGGGAGCCGGCACGCGGCCGTGCCGGTCGGCGACGATTGCGCGGCGATCCCCGACGGCGACGGGCACCTGCTGCTGGCCATCGAGGGCTTCCTCGACAGCTTCGTGGCCGACGATCCGTACTTCGCGGGCTATTGCGGGATCATGGTCAACCTGAGCGACGTCGCCGCCATGGGCGGGCGCCCGCTCGCCGTCGTCGACGCCCTCTGGGCCCGGGACGCCGGGGCCGCAGACCCGATCCTGGCCGGCCTGTCCGACGCCGCCGTGCTCTACGGCGTCCCGGTGGTCGGCGGCCACACCAACACCCGCGCGGCCGCCGGCAACCTCGCGGTCGCGGTGCTCGGCCGGGCGGGACCGCGCCTGCTGACGAGCTTCGACGCCGCGCCCGGCGACGACCTCGTCGCCGCCATCGACCTGCGCGGGCGTTTCCGCGATCCGCACCCCTACTGGGACGCCTCCACCGGCGCGCCGGGCGCACGGCTGCGCGGCGACCTCGCCCTGCTGCCGGGCCTCGCCGAGGACGGCCTGGCCGGCGCCGCCAAGGACATCAGCATGGCGGGCATCGTCGGTACGGCCCTGATGCTGCTCGAATGCTCCGGCGTCGGCGGCGTCATCGACCTCGACGCGATCCCGCGGCCCGACCACGTCCCGCTCACGCGCTGGCTGACGGCGTTCCCGAGCTTCGGCTACCTCGTGAGCGTCCGCCCTGACCGCACGGCGGCCGTCACCGCGCGCTTCGCCGAGCGCGGCATCGCGGCGGCCCGGATCGGGGGCCTCGACGCCGGCCGGGCCGTCCGGGTGCGGGACGCCTCGGGCGCCGAGGCCGTCGTCTGGGACTTCGCCGCCGGCCCGCTGATCGGCTGCGGCAGGGACGGCCCGGGGGCGACGCCGTGAAGCCGCTGCGCGTCGCCCTCCTGACCCACTCCACCAACCCGCGCGGCGGCGTCGCCCACTGCCTCGCCCTCGCCGAGGCCCTGTGCGAACTCGGTCACGCGGCGGTGGTCCACGCGCCCGACCCGTCCGGCCGCGGGTTCTTCCGGGACGCGTCCTGCCCCACCGTGGCGGTCGCCGCCGAGCCGGTCGCGGGCGGGACGGTCGACCTCGTGCGGGCCCGCATCCACGACTACCTGCGCCACTTCGCGAGCCCGGCGGCCCGCGACTTCGACGTGTTCCACGCCCATGACGGCATCGGCGGCAACGCCCTCGCGACCCTGAAGCACCGGCGCCTGATCCCGGGCTTCGTCCGGACCGTCCACCACGTCGACAGCTTCGCCGACCCCGTCCTCGCGGGCTGGCAGGACCGCGCGATCCGCGAGGCGGGCCGGCTGCTCTGCGTCAGCCGCCTGTGGGCCGACTGGATTCGGGACGCGATCGGCGCCGAGGCCGGGATCGTCGGCAACGGGGTCGACCTGTCGGTCTATCGCCCCGCGGCCGCGGAGGGCGACGCTGCTCTGCGGGCGCGCTGGGGGCTCGGCGCGGGGCCGATCGTCCTCAGCGTCGGCGGCCTCGAGGAGCGCAAGAACAGCCTCGGCATCATCGCGGGGTTCGCGCGCCTGCGGACGCGCCACCCGCATGCCCAGCTCGTCGTCGCGGGCGGAGCCTCGCTCCTCGACCACGCCGGCTACCGCGAACGCTGCCGCGCGGCCCTCGTCGCCGCGGGTCTGGAGGTGGGCCGCGGCGCGGCCGTCATCGAGACGGGGCCCGTCGCGCAGGCCGACATGCCGGCGCTCTACCGGGCCGCGGACCTGCTGGCCTTCCCGTCCTGGACCGAGGGGTTCGGCCTCTGCGTTCTGGAGGCCATGGCCTGCGGAACGCCGGCGATCGTCTCCGACCGGCCGCCCTTCACCGAGTACCTGACGCCGGCCGACGCGCTGTTCGTCGACCCCGCCGACCCCGACAGCATCGCCGCCGCCATGGCGGCGGCGCTGGAACCGCGGACCCGCGCCCGCCTGCGGGCGGCGGGGCTGGAGCGCGCGGCCGCCCATTCCTGGCGCGCCTGCGCGACGCGTCACCGCGACGCCTACGCCGCCTGCGCCCGCGGCGCGGCAGCCTTCACGGAGTTGCAGCCATGACGACAACGACCCGTCACGTTCCCGTCGCCGTCGTCGGCGGCGGCCAGGCTGGCCTCTCGGTCAGCTACCACCTGAAGCAGCGCGGCATCGCGCACCTCGTCTTCGAGAAGCACACGGCCGCGCACACCTGGGCGACGCAGCGCTGGGACACGTTCTGCCTCGTCACCCCGAACTGGCAGTGCGACCTGCCGGGCCACCCCTACGACGGGCCGGACCCGGACGGGTTTATGAGGAAGGACGAGATCGTCGCCTACCTGAAGGCCTTCGTCGCTAAGGTGAGGCCGCCGCTCCGCGAGGGCGTGGCGGTCACGCGCGTGGCGCGGCGCGACGACGGCGTGTTCGCGGTCCGGACCTCGGAGGGCGACTACACCGCGGACGAGATCGTGGTGGCCTCCGGCGGCTACCACACGCCGATCGTCCCGCGCATGGCCGAGAAGCTGCCGCCCGCGATCACCCAGATCCACTCGAATCAGTACCGGAACCCGGCGCAGCTGCCCGACGGCGCGGTCCTGGTCGTCGGCTCGGGGCAGTCCGGCGCGCAGATCGCCGAGGACCTGCATCTCGCCGGACGGCAGGTACATCTCGCCGTGGGCGACGCGCCCCGCTGCGCCCGCTTCTACCGCGGCCGCGACGTCGTCGCGTGGCTCGCCGACATGGGCTACTACGAGAAGACCGTCGACGATCACCCGCTGCGCGACGGCGTCCGGGACAACACCAACCACTACGTGACCGGTCGCGACGGCGGCCGGGACATCGACCTGCGCCGCTTCGCCCTGGAGGGCATGGCGCTCTACGGCGTCCTCGAGGACTACGCGGCGGGCGCGCTCCGCTTCCGGGACAACCTCCGGCCCGCGCTCGACCAAGCCGACCGGACCTACAACGGCATCAACGCGGCCATCGACGCCCATATCGACGCGGCCGGCATCGCGGCGCCGGTCCAGGCGCCCTACGCGCCGGTCTGGGAGCCAGGCGAGCCGGTCACGGCGCTCCCCCTCGAAGGGTCCGGCATCGCCAGCGTGGTCTGGTGCATCGGCTTCGCGCCGGATTTCCGGTGGCTCGACGCGTCCGTGTTCAACGGCGCCGGCCAGCCGAAGCACAGGCGCGGCGTCACGGCCGAGGCGGGCATCTCCTTCATCGGCCTGCCCTGGCTGAACACCTGGGGCTCGGGCCGCTTCGGCGCGGTCGGCCGCGACGCCGAGTACATCGTGCAGGTGATCGAGGCGCGTCTCGGCGCCGGTGCGGTCGGCCTGAAGCGGGCGGTGTGAGCCGGATCGCCGCCGGGTCGAACCCGGGCGAAACCTCCCCTCAATCATCCCGGCATTCGGACCGCTCACGCCGCGTATCCGCGGCCGAAGTGCCGATCCCTTCTAGTGTTCCGGAGCGAACGCTGGTCCAGGATCGACTTGTTCGCCTGTATCGCATCGGTTAGCCACACCCCGTTGCGGCGTCTGAGTCGCGTCAGAGCCAGGGATCATCCATGCGAGCACGTACCGCCGGTATCGGGATTGCGGCGATTCTGTCCGTGATGACCAGTGTGGCCTCCGCCGAGACGTTGCCGGCACGCAAGGCCGGCCTGTGGGAGAGCAAGACCACGTCGCCCGACGGCAACACGACCGCGCGTCAATGCATCGACGAGAAGACCGATCAGATCGCGCAGGCCGCGTTCGGTGGCGGCCAGAACTGCGCGAAGCGCACCATCGTCAAGACGAGCACCGGCTACAAGGGCGAGACCGAGTGCAAGCTCGGCCTGATCTCGGCCGCGGGCACGACCGAGATCAGCGGCGACTTCAACAGCAAGATCCACATGGAGGTGGATACGACGCTGACCGGCATGCCGAACGCCAAGGAGCCCGTGCGACGCCAGATGGTGATCGACGCCACCTACATCGGTCCCTGCGCGGCCGGACAGAGCCCGGGCGACATCATCCTGCCCGACGGCAAAATCGTGAAGATGCCCCAACCGGCGGCCCGATAGGCACACCGGCAGGCGCCTCGGGCGCGGGCGAGCCCGTGGGGTGCCGCCCCGCGTCCCCCCGGGCGCCGCCGCGGAGATCCATGCCGCGAAACCGGCATCCCTCCGTGAGACGGCGAGCGACAGCCCGCGAGGCAGGGGAAGGTCTGATTAGCGGATATTAAATACATTTCGCTAATTATGCGCCGTGCAGCTGCGGAATTGTTCTATTCGGCTGCGTCGAGGCCGCCGTGTCGCTACAGAGTGTCTCCATTCGTACAAAGCTGGTCGTGGCCTTCTCGGTCCTGACCGTTTTCGTGATCGGGCTCGGCGTGCTCGGGCTCGTGAGTACGCGCAAATTGCGTGAGCAGGCGGTCGAGATCGATACGAACTGGCTGCCGAGCATTCGGGCGCTGGGCGAGATCGACACGCTGACCGCCCGCAGCAGCGGCCTTCTCCTGCGGCACACGCAGGCGACCGATCCGGCGCTGCTCGCCAGCATCGAGAAGGATATGGATAGCTTCGACCGGAAGCTGGCCGACCGGGTCGCCGTCTACAAGGGCCTGCTCAGCTCGCCCGAAGAGCGGTCGCTCTTCGACGCGTTCAACCAGGAATCTCAGACCTTCAAGGCGGTGCGCAACGACGTCGTCGACCTGTCGCGGGCCGGGAAGAAGACCGAGGCCTATCAGCTCTACGAGACGAAGGGCCTCATCCCGCGCCGCGCCGCCTCCAAGGCCCTTGAGAAGCTGATCGCCATCAACAACGCCGGCGCCGATGCCGCGCAGGCCCAGGGCACCGCCGTCTTCAACGAGACCTGGACGGTGAGCCTCGTCGCGATCGCTCTCGCCGTGGCGATCTCCGCTCTGTCGGGCGTGATCATCGTCCTCGGCGTCACCCGCGGCATCGCCGCGGTGGTGCGGCCGATGCAGGCGCTGATCGCCGGCGACCTGTCGGCCGAGATCCCGCATCAGGGCGAGAAGACCGAGATCGGCACCATCGCGTCGGCCGTCGCGGTGTTCAAGCAGGGCCTTATCCAGATGAAGGCGCTGGAGGCCGAGACCGCGCAGGCGCGCCTCGCCGCCGAGGAGCAGCGCCGGATCGGCATGCGCCAGATGGCCGACAGCTTCGAGGCGGCGGTCGGCGGCATCGTCGGGCAGGTCTCGGCCTCCGCGACCGAGCTGCAGGCCACCGCCAGCTCCATGTCGGCCATGGCAGGCCAGACCTCGGCGCAGTCGGGGGCGGTCGCGGCCGCCGCCGAGGAGGCCGCCTCGAACGTCAGCACCGTCGCGGCCGCCGCCGAGGAACTCGGCGCCTCCGTCCAGGAGATCGGGCGCCAGGTCCAGGGTTCGGCCGAGCTGGCCCGCTCCGCCGCCGGCGAGGCGGACGAGACCGGCGCCCTCGTCCAGGAACTCAGCGGCGCCGTCGCCAAGATCGGCGACGTGGTGGGCCTGATCTCCTCGATCGCCGGTCAGACCAACCTCCTGGCGCTGAACGCCACGATCGAGGCCGCCCGCGCGGGCGCGGCGGGCCGCGGCTTCGCGGTCGTCGCCTCCGAAGTGAAGGCGCTGGCGGAGCAGACCGCCCGCGCGACCGGGGAGATCTCCAGTCAGATCGGCCGGATCCAGGGCGTGACCGGTCAGGCGGTCTCCGCCATCGGGACGATCACCGGGCGCATCCGCGAGATCAACAGCGTCGCCACCTCGATCGCGGCCGCCGTCGAGGAGCAGGGCGCGGCGACGCAGGAGATCGTCCGCAACGTCACCCAGGCCGCGCAGGGCACCGGCGAGGTGACCAGCAACATCGCCGGCGTGGCCGGCGCCGCGGAGGAGACCGGCGCGGCGGCGAGCCAGGTTCTCGGCGCGGCCTCGGAGCTGTCGCGCCAGTCCGAGCACCTGTCCGCCGAGGTCGGTCGGTTCCTCGCGACCGTGCGCGCCGCCTGACGCGCCGACTGAGGAGCCCGGCGATATAGGCCGCTCCGGCCAGTTCATCGCCGGGGTGTGCCGCAGCACCTCGGCGGGGAAAGCTTGAGCTTACATCAGGGTCACACCGCGAACACAGTCGCGGACCTGATGGAGACTTCCATGACCCTCGTTGCCCGCTTCGCCCTCGCCACGGCCGTCGCCGCCGCCACCGTCGCGGTTCTCGCCGGGACCTACGTCGAGATCCTGGACCGTGCCCTCCCGATGCACTTCGTCTGAGACGGCGGGTGCGAACCGGTTGAAGACCGCATCCCGGGTCGCCGCCGTCCGGCGGCGGCGACCCGGGATGCGGGAGGGAGGTGCCGATGACTCGAATCCTGACATCCGTCCTCGACAGCGCCGTGTGGGTCGCGGACGCGCTCGACGATATCCTCGTCGAGGCGGCTCTCGGCTTCGGCGCCGCCGTACCGCTGATCGCCGACCCGTCCGGCGATCCGCCGACCGGCGCAACCACCGGCCAATCCGAGACAAGTCCCTCGCCGATCCGGACTTGACCGCCCGGGATGCCCGGCCGTCGCCGGTGCCGACCCCGGAGGTGTCGCGACGGTCCGGATGACCGGGTTCCCCGGTCGGGCCGCGGAGACGTGTGGCCTCCGCCACAGAGGCAACGGACCCGCGTAACGAACAGCGGCGGCTCGGCGAGCCTCCCCGTCCGCACCTGCCCCGTTCGGGAACGGCTCTAGCGCTTCTGCGTGTTCGGCGCCGATTGGTCGGTCTGCGGCTCCATCTTGGTGGAGTCGGGTTTCGTCGGCGTGTTGTTCTGCGCCTGCTTGTCGTCGCAGGCGGCGAGGCCGAGCAGCAGAAGGGCGGCGAGTGCGATGCGGGTGCCTAGCGGCATGGATCCTCCCTTTGGCGTGTGAGGGCGCGGAGATCCTGTTTGGCGATATCGCCAAACAGGATCTCCGCGCCGCTCGCTGCGCGACGCGGTCCGGTCAGCGGCCGCCGGCCGGCGGCTTGGAGCCGGATCCGGCATCGTTCGGACCGGTGCTGTTCGTCGTGCCGGAGCGGCTCATCGAGCCGGTCGACGGGCCGCTCCCGGCGGCGCCGGGTGTCGAGCCGGACCCCGCGTCGCTCGGGCCGGTGCTGTTGGCCGTGCCCGACCGGCTGGTCGCGCTGCCGGCATTCTCTGCTGCCGTGGCGGAAATCGCGGCCGCGAGGAGGGCGGCGATGGCGAGACTCGTGACCTTCATGGCGGATCTCCCTCTCGGTCCGGCAATCGCGCTCGCGGAGCCGTTACCGATCGTGCGGGCAACCCCGCGCCACCGCCGCTGTTCCGACCGCGTCGCCGACCGCCCGGCACGGGTCCCGGATCACGATGCTTCCGGTGGCGCATCCTCCCGGACCGCAGCCGGGGTGGCGGCGCGCGCCTGCTCGTCGGGCATCCGGTAGCCGCGATCCCAGGTGGCCCAGGATTCCGAATCCGCCGGATAGGGGTTGGCGGTGATCGGATCGCCGCGGTCGCGGGCGTGGCGCCCCTCGTCGCTGATCGCGGCGGGTGAACGGGTCGACGGTGTCATCGGCGCTTCTCCGGCACTCACATCCCCGGGTCCGGAACCTCGGCGGTCAGCCCGGGCGTTGCAGGACTACCGGACGCTCGCGCGAATGTTCCCCGCCTGGGTTGGTGCTCAGCGGCCGGTGTACCCGCGCGCCGCCGCCGCCGCCTTCAGGCGCTCGAACGCCGTCGCGTAGCGCTCGCGCAGGAACGCGGCGTTGGGCGGGATCCGGGTCGGGCAGAGATTGTCCTCGGTATCGGACATCTTGATCAGCAGCGCGGCGAGGTTGCCGGCCGCGATCAGGGTGGTGATCCGCTCGGAATACGCGATCCGACTCTGCGGCTTCGTGAGAAGCGTCACCGTCTCGACGATGTCGGCCTCGAAGCCGGCGGCGCGGAGGTCCGCCGCCGTACGCGGCGTGTCCTCCAGCACATCGTGCAGGAGCGCCGCCTGCATGACTCGCATCGGGTCGATGTCGAGCCCGTCGATGAGTCGGGCGTGACCGGCCCGGGTCTGGGCGGCGTTCGCGACGCGTTCCAGGTGCCGCATGCACGGCTCGCCGCCCTTGTCGAGCTGACCCGCATGCGCCGTGAGGGCGAAGGTATGGGCATCGAAAATCGTCGGCACGCGACCGGCTCTCCAGATCGACCGGCCCGGATCGGCGCCGCACCGGCTTTCCGTTCCGGGAAGTCGGGTCCCCGCCACGGCGTTCCCGCCGGGTCGCCCGCCGCGGGGCGCCCCGTCGCCGGATGCCGTCCCGGGGCGGGACTACCTCATTTCGTGGATGCGCAGTCTTCGCGCTCGATTCAAGAGTTCACGTTGGCAACACTATTGCTCAGCTCCCGTGGAATCGCCATCTGTTGTTCCATAATCGGACAAGCGGCGAGTCGCGCTTCAGGATCGAGACCATGACGTCCGGAACACTCGAGAAGCCGCTGGATGTCGGCGGGCCGCTTAGCCGCAGGGCGGCGGCGCTGGCCAACGTCCGCTGGTTCCGCGCTCTGGCGTGGCGC
The DNA here is from genome assembly GCF_900110155.1 of Methylobacterium sp. UNC300MFChir4.1. Taxonomy (NCBI): domain Bacteria; kingdom Pseudomonadati; phylum Pseudomonadota; class Alphaproteobacteria; order Hyphomicrobiales; family Methylobacteriaceae; genus Methylobacterium; species Methylobacterium sp. UNC300MFChir4.1. Next base: position 305,741 of record NZ_FOCS01000002.1, read on the forward strand.
GCCCTGCGCGACGGCGGCCCGCGGGCCGAGCTGCGCGCGTCCAACGCGCGGGCCGCGGCGCGGATCGTGCTGCACCAGGCCAAGCGGGAGGCCCTCGTCGCCCGCCTGGCGCGACAGGCCCTCGACGCCTCCGTCTGAGTGCGGGGCGCCGGGTCGGCCGGGCGCTGGGCCCGGCCGCGGCGGTGCGCCTCAGCGCTTGAACTTGCCCTCGTACTTGAACTCCGGCGCCGCCTTCAGCTGGTCCTTGCTGGCGCCGATGATGGCCTTCCACTTCTTCGCGTCGGCGTCGTAGCCGAGCGCGATCGAGCTCGGCGAGACCGCCACGTAGCGCTCGCCCAGGCAGAAGAAGCCGCCCACCGAGACGATGTAACCGGCCAGCTTCCCGTGATCGATCACGAGGTCCTTGATCTCGCCGACCGTGTTGTTCTGCGCGTCGGTCACGTTGAGACCGATGAGGTTGTAGCTGAGCACCGCGTCCTGCGGCACGGTCTCGAATTTGGGCGCGACCGTCTGCGGCGCCTCGTTGGCGGCGAGCGCGGGCCCGGCGAGGGCGGCGGCGGCGAAGGTGGCGATGACGAGGCGGCGCATGGTGTACTCCAGTGGCCCGGTATGGGTGGTCTGAAATGGCCGCCTCGGGCGCATCGTTCCGCGACTGCACGGAAATGTTAATGCGCGGAACATGGAACCTTCGGCCGGCGCGCGACCCGCGCGGCGACACCCCTCACGAGGCTCCGGCGCGGTGAACAGGGTGGCCAACTGTATCGAAGATCGACCGGGACAGATTGGCCGGCGGCGCCCCGACCGTTCCTGGCCGACCGCGCCCCGGCACGGCATGCCGGGACCCGCACGTATCGGGAGGGGACATCCGTGGCGGGGGGAGTGATCGAGACGACGCGCGGACCGGCGACCGGCGCCTGGGTGGACGGCCTCATCGGCGTCGCGATCTTCAGCGCGTCGCTGGTCGCGACGCGCCTCGCGCTGACCGGCATGGACGCCCTGTTCCTCAGCGCGGCCCGGGCGGCGCTCGCCGGCCTCGCCGGCGCGGCCGCCCTGCTGGCGCTCCGGCAGGCGCGTCCGCGCCGGACCGATCTCCCGGCGCTCGCGATCGTGGCCGCGGGCGTCGTGGTCGGCTTCCCGCTCCTCACCGCGCTGGCCCTGCGCACGGTCGGCGCCGCGCACGGCACCGTCTTCGTCGGCCTGCTGCCCCTCGCCACCGCCCTGTTCGGCGCGCTGCGCTCCGGCGAGCGGCCGTCACCGGTCTTCTGGCTGCTCTCGATTACCGGCGCGCTGGTCACGGTCGGCTTCGCCGCGCGGGGGCTCGACGGTCCGCCGGGTCCCGGCGACGCCTTCATGCTGGCCGCGATCCTGCTCTGCGGGCTCGGCTACGCCGAGGGCGGCGTCCTGGCCCGCCGGTTGGGCGGCTGGCAGGTGATCGCCTGGGCCACCGTCCTGTCGCTGCCCGTGAGCCTGCCCCTCGCGCTTCTGCTCCGGCCGGCCGAGCTGGCGGCGATCCCGCTGCCGGCCTGGGCGGGCCTCGGCTACGTCGCGCTGTTCAGCATGCTCATCGGCTTCGTGTTCTGGTACCGCGCCCTGGCGCGTGGCGGCATCGCGTCGGTCGGCCAGCTGCAGCTGCTGCAGCCGTTCCTGGGCCTCGGCGTGGCCGCGATGGTCCTCGGCGAGCGGATCGAGCCGGCGATGATCGCCGCAGCGCTGGCCGTCGCCGCCTGCGTGGCGCTGGCGCGGCGCTTCGCCTGAGAACGGCGCGGAGTTGTCGGCCCGGGAGCGTCAGCCGGACTTCGCCACGACCTCGATGTCGCGGTCGAGCCCGCTCTCGACCTTGAACTCGCGGGTGTAAACCTGCCCGTCGTGGCGGGCGATCAGCACGTAGTCGCCCTCCGCCAGGGTGACCTGCGGGAAGGCGCCGATCGCCTCGCGGATCGTGTCGCCGCCGGGGGTCAGGACCGAGAAGGCGGTGCCCGCGAAGGCCTCGGCACCGGGAGCGGCGACGAGCTTCAGGGTCACCGTCGCGGCGCGGTGGTTGAGTGTCGCCTCCGTGACCTTGCCGTTCTCGACGCGCAGGTCCGCGCGCTGGATCGCGTTCGATTCTCCGTAGGTCGAGACGACGTGGTACGTGCCCTCCGGCAGGCGCAGCAGCTCGCCGGTCTTGATTCCGGCGCGCACGAGCCGGCCCTCGGAATTGGTCCCGACCGGGACGAAGACCGAGAACATCACCTGACCGGGCGGGATCTTCTGGTCGCCCACGGCGCCCGCGAGCTTCAGGGCGCCGGCGGCCACCCGCAGCGTGTCGGTCGTCGGCTGCCCGCCCATCACGATCCGCTGCGAGGCGCTGGCGAAGCCGTAGGTCACGGTCGCCACGTAGGCGCCCGGCGCGAGGGTGAAATGCGGCTCGGCCTCGGTCGAGCGGGCGACGATCGACGGCCGCGTGCCGTCGCCGCGATCCTCGTAGATCCGCCACGCGAGCCCCTGGCGCAGGGCCGTGCCCGGTCCCGACAGGAGCGCCGACAGGGACAGCTGCGCGTCCGGCTCGGCCGGGGGCAGGGACGGCGGCAGGTTCGGGGTCGTGATCGACGGCGAGGGCAGGGCGCCGCCGAGCCGGTTCTGGAACGGGTCCTGCTGCGCGAGCGCGGCCGGCGGGCCGGCGGCGAGCATCGCCAGCGCGGTCGCTGCAAGCCTCATGCGCATCGGTCGGCCCTTCTCTGCTCGTCTCGCCGGTCGCGACACCGGATCGTCCGGGCCTGCCTCTGACGCCCGACCGTGGCGGCGGCAAGGCCGCTCTTCCACCGGCGGCCCACGCATGCCACATCCCGGTCGGGACGCGATACCGGGACGGAGCGCATGACCGCCACCCTCGATCTCCTGAAGACCCGACGCTCGGTGCCGCCGGCGCTGCTGGACGAGCCCGGGCCCGACAGGGCGCAGCTGGACACCATCCTGACGGCCGCCTCGCGGGTGCCCGACCACGGCAAGCTCGCGCCCTGGCGCTTCATCGTCATCGCCGGCGAGGCCCGGGCGAAGGTGGGCGAGGTCATCGCGGCGACCTTCGCGGCCGACAATCCCGACGCGGCGCCCGAGCGGCTCGCGCAGGAACGCGCCCGCCTGACCCACGCGCCGGTCGTCGTCGCTGTGGTCTCGCGGGCGGGCCCGCACGTGAAGATCCCGGACTGGGAGCAGGTGCTCTCCGCCGGTGCCGCCACCATGAACCTCGTGATCGCCGCGAACGCCGCCGGCTTCGCCACGTCGTGGCTGACCGAGTGGTTCGCCTACGACCGCCGCGTGCTCGACGCCCTCGGCCTCGCGCCCACCGAGAAGCTCGCCGGCTTCGTCCATATCGGCCGGGCGCGCGAGGTGCCCTCCGACCGGCCGCGGCCGGCCCTCGACGAGATCGTCACCTACCTGTGAAGGGACCGGCCGTGCACTACGACCTCGACCTGCCGCGCGAGTCGCGCGCCCTCCCGCACAACCCGCTGAAGGCCATCGTCGCGCCGCGACCGATCGGCTGGATCAGCGCCATGAACCGCGCGGGCGCGCTCAACCTCGCGCCCTACTCGTTCTTCAACGCCGTGGCCGACAACATGGTCGCGTTCTCCTCCTCGGGCCGGAAGGACGCGATGACCTTCGCCGAGGAGGGCCAGGAATTCGTCTGCAGTCTCGCCACCTGGGACCTGCGCGACGGGATGAACGATTCCTCGGCGCCGCTGCCGCGCGGAACGAGCGAGTTCGCCTTCGCCAACCTGGAGACCGCGCCCTCGCAGAAGGTGCGGCCCCCGCGCGTGGCCGCCTCGCCGGCGGCCCTGGAGTGCCGGTGGCTCCAGACCGTGCCGCTGGTGCCCCTCTCGGGCGGGGAGGCGGAGAACTTCCTGGTGATCGGGCAGGTGGTGTCGATCTACGTCGACGAGCGGTACGTCGCGGACGGAATGGTTGATACGGCGGCGATGCACCCGATCATGCGCGGCGGGTACTTCGACTACTTCCACGCTACCGCCGACACGCGCTTCCAGATGCGCCGGCCGAAGGGCGCGGGGGAGTTCACCGGGTCCTGAAACAGGAACCGGTCGCGCGCGGCCGATTGAGGACTTGTTTACCATAGCGGGCGCAGGTTCGGGCGGTCTCCAGCACCGTGCCCGCCCGGATGTTCCTGTTCACCACGCCGTCGAGCCCACCGGAGAGCCCGCCGCCCCAGGCGCGGGCGCTGCCGGGCACGCCCGCCTCCGGGCCGGTGGTCCAGGCCATCCGCGACGGGGCGACGGCGAGCGGCGTCGGCTTCGACTATCTCCTCGCCACGGCGCGGCGGGAATCCGCCCTCGATCCCGCCGCCAAAGCCGGCACCTCCTCGGCCACCGGCCTGTTCCAGTTCATCGAGCAGACCTGGCTCGGCGTGATGAAGAATGCCGGGCCGCGGCTCGGCCTGCAGGCGCAGGCCGACGCGATCACCCGGCAGTCGGACGGCACCTACACGGTTCCCGACGCGGGCCAGCGGCAGGCGATCCTCGACCTGCGCCGCGATCCCAAGATCTCCGCGACGCTGGCCGGCGCTCTGACCCAGCAGAACGCCGACGCCCTCACGGGCGCCCTCGGCCGCGAGCCGACCGCGGGCGATCTCTATGCGGCCCACGTGCTGGGCGCGAAGGGCGCGGCCGCCCTGATCTCGACCGCCCGCGCCTTCCCCGAGCGCGCCGCCGCCCTCGACCTGCCGGAGGCGGCCGGTGCCAACCGGGCGCTGTTCTACGACCGCGCCGGCCGGCCGCGCAGCGCCGCCGAACTCTACGCCAGCCTCTCGGCGGCGGCCCAGGGCGCCGCCGCCACCGACCTGACCGGCCTGCGCCAGGACGGCGCCGCGGCGCCGCAGGCCGTCTCGGCCTACGCCAGCGCGGCGACCGCGTTCGGCGGGACCTCGGACCTGCGCAGCCTGTTCCAGACAGACCAGCGCGGCGCGGCCTCCGACGCCGCGGCCCGTCTCTGGCAGGCGCGCAACAGCGCCGCGCCGGTGCAGCACGCGGCGCCGACCTATTTCCCGCGCTCCGACGCCGAGCCGCCACCGCGCGTCGCCGTCGCGGAGCCCGCCGTCACGGGTGCCGTCGCGGGCGCAACGGCGGGACCGGCGGCGACGCCGCCGGGCGCCGCCCTCCTCAATCCGCCGCTGCCGCCCCGCCGACCCGCGGAACTCGCGGCCGCGGCGTCCATGTCCGGCAGCAGGACCAGCCTGTTCGCCCCCCGGAGCGGTCGATGATCATCCGCGACTTTCTGGCCTGGACGCAGGACGCCTCGGCCGAGCGCCGGGCCGAGGCGACCGCGACGCTGGCCCGGACCTACCTCTACGGCGACCTGGGCGCCGACGCGGCCTGGGAGGCCAAGACCGCGCTGCTCGCGCTCCTCGACGACCCGTCGCCGCTCGTGCGCCGGGCGCTCGCCGAGACCTGCGCGGCCTCGGCGCGGGCGCCGCGCCCGCTGGTCGTCGCTCTGTCCTCCGACGTTCCCGAGGTGGCGCGGCCGGTGCTCGCCCGCTCGCCGGTCCTCACCGACGCCGACCTCGTGGACGCGGCCGCCCTCGGTGACGAGGCCACCCGCGCGGTGATCGCCGCCCGGCACCACCTCTCGCACGCGGTCGCGGGCGCCCTGGCGGAGATCGGCGAGACCGACACGCTGGTCGTACTCGCGGCCAATCCGACGGCGAAGATCACCGCGGGCCGGATGCTGCGCATGATCGAGCGCCGCGGCGACGAGGCCGCCCTGCGCGAGGCGCTCCTCGCCCGCGCCGACCTACCGCCGGAGGTGCGCCATGCCCTCGGGATCGCGGTGGCGCGGGCGCTCACCGACTTCGTCACCGACCGCGCTTGGCTCGGCGCCGAGCGCTTGGACCGGATGAGCCGCGAGGCCGGCGAGCGCGTCGCGCTCGAGGCTTGCGAGGGCTTCGGCGCGGCCGCCGTGACGCGGCTGGTGACCCATCTGCGCGCAAGCCGGCAGCTGACCGCGGGCCTGATCCTGCGCGCCGTGCTCTCGGGCCGGACGGACTTCGCGCTCGCCGCCCTGGCCGACCTGTCGGGGCAGGATCATGCCGGGGTCGCCCGGGCCATGCGCGACCCGCGCCTGTTCGCGGACCTGCACGACCGCGCCGGGCTGCCCGAAGCGCTCCTGCCGGCGATGCAGGCGGCGCTCTCCGCCTGGCATGAACTCGCCCGCGCGGCGGCCCCGGTCCGGGGCACCGGCCTGTCGCGGCGCCTCATCGAATCCGCCATCGGAGCCTGCGGCGACCTGTCGGATCCGGACATGCACCCGGTCATCACGCTGCTCAACCGCTACGAGGCCGAGGCGGCCCGCGACGAGGCGCGCGAGGTGGCCCGCGCCATCGCCGCCCAGGCACTAGCGCGCGAGACCGCCCGCCGGGAGGCCGAGGCCGCCGACGCCGCGTGGCGCGCCGCCCTGGAGAGCCAGCGCCGGACCGCCTTCGCGGAGGAGACCGATACGGCGACCCCGGTCGTCGTGGCGATCGCCGACGCCGCGGACGGCCCTGCCGAGGCCGAGCCGGTCAACCCGGTGGGCGCGATCCTCGACGCGCTGCCCGAGCAGATCCTGGCCTGGTACCGGCCCGAGGAGGTCGACCCGGAGGTCCAGGCCGCGACCGACCTCGTGCTCGACGGTCTAGGCGACAGCATCCTCGATCATTTCCGCGCCAGCCGGGACCCCGCTAGGCCGGAGCCGGCCGCGAGCGAGGATAAGCCGGAGCGGATCGCCGCCTGATCGCCGCCTGGATCCGCCAAGGCTCGCCGCTCGGGGGAGCGATGGCACCGGACATCTCCCGATATCGCCGGCTGCCGGGGGAGGAGCCTCGCTACGTCCTGGCGGAGGCGCGGACGCTGATCGCGGAGCGCGCCTACCTGTTCAGCCTCTACGCGGTCGACGTGGTCGCCTCCGACGGGCTGACCGGCCGACACGTTCTCGCCGTGCCGGTCGCGATCAGCGCGGTCTCGATCACGGTGGGCCTCGTCCTGACCGAAGCGGATTCCCGCAGGGCCGAGGCGGGCGATCTCGCGGGCGTCGCGTCCCTCGCCCAGGCCGTGCAGGGCGGATACCGGCGCTTCCGAACCTTCCCGGCGAACGAGCTCGGGCGTTTCGTGCTCTGACGGCTCAGATCCGAGGCGGGCGCCCGGACCTGAACTCAGTTCGGCGGCCGATAGGCCTCCGGCGGCAGGTCGCGGAAGAAGGTCTCGCCGGGGGCCTGCCCCGGCGCCGGCTTCGGTGCGATCCCGCTGCCGCTCCCCTCGGTGATGTAGCGCTGGCCGCCCGGCTCCGGCAGCACCGGTGCGGGGGTCTGGGGGGTCGGCGGCACGATGTAGCGCTTCTGATCCGGCGCCCCGGCGCTCGGGGACGGTGCCGGCGGCGCGACGGGCGGCGCCGCGGGTGGCGCCACGGGCACCTGCGGCGGTGACGCGGCCGGCGTCCGCACCGGCGGAACCTTGTCTCGGCGTGCCTCGGCCGCGGCCGGCCGGCTCGGGCGGCGGACGGCGGCCCGCGGCGCGACCCGACGCGGCGGGATGCGCGCGACAACCGGCGGGGGGCGGATGCCGGGCAGGGCGATCCTGAGGCCCTCCACCGCCCGCACGAGGTCGCCGAGGCTGGCCTCGGCGGTGCGGCACAGCCGGATCCGCAGGGAGATCGCGCGGCGCGCGAGCGGCTCCGCCTGGAACAGAGCGGGCGGCTGCCCGCCGGCGGACGCGGCGCCGCGTCCGCCCTCGATCCACTGCCACGCGTAGAGGCAGTCGGCGCCGAGCGCGATGCCCACCGGGCCGTAGGCGTTCCGCAGCGGCGGCCGCACCGTCATCGCCTGCCCGGGAAACCGGACGGCGATCTCCCCCGCGATCCCGAACTCGCTGGGCTTGGCCAGCCGCGGCGGGAAGGCGAGGAGCAGGTCGGCGGTCTCCCGGCGCAGGGCGATCTCGGCGTGGTTGCGACCGTCGCCGCCGGCATAGCGCAGCCGCTGGTCGAACCCGTCGCGCTCGCGCGTCTCGATCACCGCGGTCAGCGTCCCGGCGCCGGGCAGGGTCAGGACCGGGACCGTCTGCGCCCGCGCGACGGCGGGCAGCAGGAGACACGCCAGGGCGCAGAGCCGGGCCGTACGGATCGCCGCGCGCCTCACGGGGTGGTCCGCTCGGTCGTGGCGGAGGTGTCGTAGGCCGAGCGCGCGGGCAGCTGGAACCGCTTCGCCTCGGAATTCTCGGGTCGCCCGCGCTCGGCCTGCTGGTCCTGCCACAGGGTCCCGGCGGCGGGCGGCGACAGGAACTCGGGCTTGTCGACGCCGCGATAGTCCGGGAGCAGGGCGTAGCCGAACCGCTCATAAGGCATCGGGCCCGCGCCGGGCACGCGCCGGGCCACCAGGGGCGGCGCCGGGGTCGCGGGCTCGCGGGCGTAGTTCCCCGCGGGAACGGGTTCGGCCAGGACCCGCACGAGCCCCGGCGGCGGGTAGCGGAGCGCGTTCTCCATGGAGACCGCCAGGGGAAACTCGTTGCGCTGTACGGCGAGGGGCTTGGCGTCCGCGCCAGCCGGCGGCAGGTCCGGCCGCGGCACCCGGTTGATCGGCGGCGTCTCGACCCGCGCCGCGGGCGCGGCGTGCCGCCCGGGTGCGGGCCCGGCGGCGGCGGGCACGGGGTCGCAGGGCAGCGGCGACCCGCCGGCATTCTCGCGGAACAGCAGGTCGACCACCTTCGCGAAAAGGCCGTCGTAGCGGTTCACGACCTCGAGGTACGGACGCTGCCGCTTCAGGCGCTGCAGCGTGAGGGCGTAGCCGAAGACGGTCCCCTCGCTCGGCATCCAGGCGACGGCCCGCTGGAACCACTCCAGCGCCGTGTCGAACTGGCAGGAATTGTAGGCGTACCACGCCAGCCCCTGGGCGCCTTCGCCCGAGGTGGAGGCCGTCACGACCTGGGCGTAGCGGGCGATGCGCGCGGGCTCGATCGCGGGCGGGCGGGGCAGCGTCAGCTTCTGCTCCAAGATGTCGATGTAGAGCAGCTCGTTGCCCACGAACTTGTCGCGCCACGCGTAGGCGACCTCCTCGGCCTCGCGCGCCATGTCGAGCTGGCGCAGGGTCAGAGCGAGTCCGTGGGCGACCATCGCGTCGCCGCCCCGGGTGATCGCCTGCTTGAACCATTCGAGCGCCTCCCGGAACTGGCGGCGCTTGTAGGCGTACCAGCCGAGGAGGCTCGTCTGGGTGGGATCGCCGCTCTTGCGGGCGACGGCCTGGAAGGCCGCGAGATCGGCGGGGGTCGGGGTCTCGGCGCTCTCCTCGTGCAGGAAGGCCGCGATCCGGGCACGGGTGATGTCGAGGCGGATCGCGTCGAATTCCGACGCCCCGTTCGCGCCCCGGTGCCCCATCTCGATCAGGCGCTCCGCCTGCGCCATGCGCAGATGCGCCATCGCCTTCTGGATGGTGGCGAGGCGCACGCCGGAATCGGCGTTGCCGTCGAGGATCGACTTGTAGAGCTCGAAGGCCTCGTCGCCCGAGCCGGTATCGCCCAGGGCGTCGGCGACCATCCAGATGCTCTGGACGTCGAGCGGATCGAGGGCGCCGGAATCGGCGCGGTAGAGGTCGATGATCGCCTCGGCGTCCTTGCCGGTGAGCGCCGTGATCCGGGACCGGAACTCGGCCCGGCGGAGCTTGCGCGCGAGCTCCTCGGAGGGCTGCCACGCGGGGTCGATCGACCTGCGCGCCACGATCGCCGCGCGCAGGTCGTCGAACCGCCCCGCGGTGAAGAGGTCCCACAGGGGCGCCTCTTCGGGCGGGCTCGGCTGCAGCGCGTTGAGGTCCGGCGGCTCGTTCCAGCCGGGATAGAGCCGCTTCAGGCGGGCGATCTCGGCCTTCATCCGAGTCGTCTGCTTCTGGGCCGCGTAGTAGCGCAGCGCGCTCTCGTCGACCATGTCGGTCGTGCGGGACGTGGCCGGGTCGGCCAGGATCGCCGGGGCGCGCGGGCCGTCGCCGTAGACGATGCGGGGCTCGGACCGTGTCGGCGCGGCGGGAGCCTGCGGCGCGGGACCGGGTCGCGCGTCGACCTGCGCGGCGGCCGGCGCGGCGGTGAGCACCAGCATCAGGAGGCAGGGCGCGGCCGGTCGGAGGCGTGCCGGCGGACGACCGATCAGGACTTCAGGCATGACGGGTAACGCATGCGGGCCGCGGTCAGGGCGAGGAGGCTCAGAGTGGCCGGGTAGTAGTTCTGGTTGCCGATGTCGCCGCGCGCATCCTCGGGGAAGGGCGTCCCGTCGAGGGCGCAGGCCACCAGGGCCGGGAGCCCCATGTAGCCGGCCTCGGTGAGCCACTCGACCTTCCGCCCGTCGCCGGTGTCGACGATCGGCAGCCGTTCCCGATCGGCGCCCGACCACAGGGCCTGGAACGGCGCGAGGTCGTCGGGCCGCACCAGCCCCGCCCAGACGAGGTAGAGCGGGATCCGGATGGCGTTGTAGGAGAACAGCGGCGGGAAGCCGTTCGCGGGACGCGGCGCCTCCTTGGCGGAGATCCACTCGGTGGGCAGGTTGCTCGGACCGAAGCGCGACTGCCGCAGCAGGGCGAGGCCGCTGCGCGTCAGGGCCGCCCAGTCGTATTCCGGCGCGACGAGGGCGAGGCGCGGGAAGGCGGGGAAGATCCAGTAAGAGAGGTTGATCAGCGGACCGTCCGGGCGCTCCCGGGCCGAGAAGCCCGAGACCGCGGGGAGCAGCAGCGCCCCGTGCGAGTCCCGGAACAGGATGGTCTTGCGCCCGAACTCGATGGCGATCCGGCGCGCGGCGGTCCGGTAGCTCGGCTCGTTCCAGGCCTCGGCCGCCTCGGTGAGCGCCCAGGCGATCAGGATGTCGCCGTCGGTGGCGTTGTTCATGTCGCTGACCGCCGGACGCTTGTCGGGTGACCAGCGCCACGCCAGCAGCTCGTCGCCGCGGACCATCAGGTTGGCCCGGGTCCAGCCCCAGATCCGCTCGAAGCTGACCCGATCACCGGCCGCCACGGCGAGCAGCATGCCGTAGCCCTGGCCCTCGCTGTGGCTGATCTGACCGTTCGCGGTGTCGACCACGCGCCCCTGGTCGGTGATGAACCGCGCGCGGTAGGCCCGCCACGCGGCGTCGTTGCCGAGCTTGCCGGCGAGCCCCTGGGTCGCGGTCCGGGGCGCCTGCGCGGGCTGCGTGCCCGGCTGCGCGGTACTCGGAGGCACGGCGGGCTCGTCCTGGGGCGAGGCCGCCGCCGCGGGCAGGATCGCCGCGGCGAGGAAAGCTGCGGCGAGGGGGGTGCGGGCGCGGCGGCTCATGGATTCTTCCTGCCGACGTTGCGCACGAGGCTCGTGGTGGCCAGGCCGAGGCAGAGAGCCATCGCGAGGGTCATGCCCACGTAGTATTCCGTGTTGATCGACAGCCAGGCCGCGGACACGAGGCGCAGGTTCGGCAGAGATCGCGGCTGCGTCTCGACGATCTCGATCCGCTCGGGCCGGGACGTCACCAGCGTGCCGTTCGACGCGTCGAGGAAGGCGGCGCTGCCGCCGAGCCTCGCCCAGACCACCGGGTCGACGAGGCAGGAGACGGACGCCTTCAGCAGCGACGCGTTCGGCGCGGTCACGATCACGGTGTTGCTCGCCTGGACCGGGGGTCCCTCGGCGATGAGCAGCGAGGCCGTCGCCGGAACCTCGACCGTCTCGTCCGGCTTCACCTGCGCCGTGATCGTCTGGCGCAGGGACCGCACCGTGCCGGTGATCTCGTTCCAGACGCTGTCCAGGGCCGCCCAGATCTGGCGCGAGCCGCGTGTCGACGCCTCCCAGCGGTCGATGAGTTCACGGTCCGACGCGGAGCCCGGAGGGGTGGCCGGCGGCGGCGTCGGGGCGGCCCCGGCGCTCGTCGGGCCCTGGGATTGCGGCGCCTGCTGGGCCGGGGCGGGCTGCGCCGGGCGCACCTGCGGGATCAGCGTCGGCAGGGCGCAGCGCATCGGCAGGTTGCGGCGCAGGCGATCGAGGGTGAGCACGCCCTCGGGACCGAACTGACCCGGGGTGGCGACCATGTCGGCGCGGCCTTCCCAGACCCGCTGGACCTGCTGCGGATCGAAACCGACCGATTCCAGGAGCGCCGGGTCGAGGGCGCGGGCGGGCGCGACCACGAGCTGGCTCGTGTCGGACACGACCTGCTGTTGGGTCACGACCTCGAAATCGATGACGCGCTCGGCCGCCATCGCCAGTCGGGCGGCGAGCGTCGCGGCCGCGTCGGCGCTGTCGCGGTCGGGCGTCGGCAGCACGAGGCGCGCGCGCTGCCCCGGGACGACGAACGGTACGGCGCCCCCCTTGATCGCCGCGAGGTCGGGGCTGCGCGCCGCCCGGGCGAAATGCGGGATCTCGATCCGCGAGCGGTCGAGGAACAGGAAGCGCGCCTGCTTGGCCGCCGGGCTGAGGGTGTCACAGACCTGATCGGCGGCGTTCGGCAGCTGCGCCGAGATCTCGACGTGGTTCACCCCCGGGCGCCAGAGGCTGAAGGGGAGGGGGATCGCGCTGTCGTCGAACACCTCGCCGCGCCCGTCGGGTAGCGGGACGCTGGCCGCGTTGCGCCCGTTGATGTCGATGACGATGCGGGCCTCCGAGGAGAGCCCGGCCACGTAGGCCCCGGCCAGGTGGAGCATCACCTTGCCGTAATCGGCCGGGACGAAATCCCCGGGAAAGCGGAGGGCGAAGCCGACATGGAGCAGGCGCCCAGAGAACTCGCGGGACGTCACGCCGAGGCGGTCGAGCGTCAGGTTCTCGCCGCCGTGCACCATGTAGCCGCGGAAGAGCTGGACAGCCTTGAGCCCGCCCGGCGTCCCGGTGTCGGCCGGCACGGCGAGGTTGGTGATGGCCTGACGGACGTCCTCGTCGCGGGCCCCGGTGACCACCAGGGTCGGCGGTGTGTTCGGCCGCGACGGCAGGATGGCGAGGCGCGGACCGGTGATCGGGCCCAGCTCGGGAACGCCCTCGACGCCGGCGATCTCGGAGGCGGTACCGACGACGAGGTTGATGCCGTTCCGGCCCTGCAGGGGAGGGCCGAAGGTCACGGTCGGACGGGCGACCCGCCCCACGAGGGCGAGGGCCTGCACCGCCTCGATCATCCGCTCCAGGCGGGCCAGGTTCGGACGCTCGTTCAGAATGACCTGGATCGGCAGGGCGCCGCTCTCGTCCGGCTCCGCCGCGGCGAGGGACCGGACGTCCATGTCGGTCGCCGTCGGGACCACGAGGCCGGATCGCGACGGATCGATCTGCGTCCACAATTCGTAGGTCGCGCCGACCGAGCAGTCGACGCGGTGGCGCTGGCTGGCGGTGAAGGTGACAACGTTGTAGCCGGGCTTCAGCACGCCGTCGCCGATGGCGAACTCCACCACCTTCACGGCACCGGGCGCCTGGATGCGGGTCCAGCCGACCTTCGTCCCGTTGACGAAGGCAGCGAGTTCGGAACTCTCCGGCGCCACCGAGATCGCCGACAGGTAGGAGAGGCGCAGCCGTGCCGGTCCCCGCGTCTGCGCCTCGGTGAGGTAGACGGGGTAGCGCAGGGAATCCTCTTCCCCGGTCAGGCGGAAGCCGCGCGGGCCGGACGGAAGCCGGCGCGCCGGCGCGATGGTCGCCTGGATCGCCGCGCGCGGCACCGTCTGAGGCGCGGCGGTCCGGGGCGGCTCGGACGGGCGCGCGGTCGGCCGCGTCTCCGTCGCCGACGCGTCCGGCCGGCGTGCGGGGCCCGACCCGTCCTCGGACGGCGCGCGCAGGGCGTTGCCGCTCGGCGGGACCGTCAGCCGTTCCGCCGGCCCCGAGCCCAGGAAGCTCTGGGCCAGGGCAGGAACGCTCGCGAGACCGAGCAGCAGTCCCAGCACGGGGAGGCGGAGCCGAGCACCCATTGCCGTCACGCCGCGCTCGTGCGCCGGCCGCGAAGCTCGGCCAGGGTGCGCTCGTTCTCGTAATCCATCATCAAGCGGACCCAGTCGTCCCCGCTCTCGATGTCGGTGGGTTTAGCGGTCGCGGGCAGCGACGGCGCCGCAACGGGGGCCGCCGGTGCCGGGACGGACGGCACCGGAGCCGGCACCGGCGCCGCGGCGTCGTGCGGTGCGTCGTAGATCGGCGCCTCCTCGATCTCGACGGGCCTGGGGCGCCGGCTCGCGAGAAGATAGCGGAGCGCGCGGAACGGCTCGACCAAGCCCCACCACGCGAATTGCAGCGTGCCGGTGGGAATATCCTTGTGCCGCCGCCGCCGCAGCTGGAAGCGCCGCATCGCCTCGGCGTCCCCGTACATGAGTCCCGCGAGCGCGGGGTAGTCGCGGATGGCCAGCGTGCCGAAGTTCACCCGCATGACGAGTTCCTGTCCGTCGCGCGTCGCTTGGTCCAGGTGCACCGGCAGCGGCGCGGTCCGGCGCGCGCCGGCCGTCGGCTCGACGTTGAGCGTCCCCCGCAGCGGCGGGCGCGTGAGCCCCGGATCGAGGGCGCCGCCGAGGAGGCGCAGGGTGCAGGCTTCGGCGGAGACGCGCTCGATCGAGACGTCGACGCTGTGCCCGGCGACCGTGAGGACGCCCCGGCGATCGATCGCCAGGGAGGGCGTGCGCTCGAGCTGGCGCCGCTCGGCACAGACCCCGAGGGACGCGCCCGCGGTGAGCAGGTTGAAGAAGTTCCACAGCCCGACCACCAGCATGAGGTTGGTCACGCCGGGCTCGTACAGGTAGCGCCATGCCGCGACGGCGCAGCCGAGCATCAGGAGCAGGTAGATCAGGAAGAACGGAAGGGCGAGCGACGAGATGTGGTCGTGGTCGAGGGTCGCACCCTTGTTGGTGACGTTGAAGGTCGGCTTGCGGGGCGACGCGATGACCGAGACGATCGCCTTGGCCAGGTAGACGCCCTGGATGTACTCGTAGAGCTCCGACACGAACGGCCAGCGGAATTTGCCGTAGATGTAGTTCTGGATCATCAAGTTGATGATGATGTAGGTCAGCGTATAGGCGATCGACTCGTCCACGCTGGCCACGAAGATCTTCAGGTCGAAGAAGATGTGCAGCAGCGGCGCGAACATGAAGATCAGCCGCGGGATCGGGAAGAACCAGAAGGTCATGCTGGAGAGGTAGGCGATCTTCTGGATGGGCTTGAGGCCCTTCTGGAAGGCCGGGTTCTTCAGCAGCAGGATCTGGAACATCCCCTGGCACCAGCGGGAGCGCTGGCCGATGAAGTCCGCCAGTGTGTCGGGCTGCAGGCCGGCGATCAGCGGCTTGTCGACGTAGGCGCTGTTCCAGTTGCGCGAGTGCAGCTCGAAGGCGGTCTCGCAATCCTCCGTGATGGTGATGCCCGAGAAGCCGCCGGCCTCGTCGAGGGCGGTGCGACGCAGAAGGGCCGCCGAGCCGCAGAAGAACGAGCCGTTCCACTTGTCGAGGCCGCGCTGCGTGACCGCGTAGAACATCTCGTTCTCCGAGGGCATGCGCTCGAAGGTCCGCAGATTGCGCTCGACCGGGTCGGGGTTGAGGAACGCGTGCGGCGTCTGCACGAGGAACAGGCGCGGATCCTGCGCGAAATAGCCGACGGTCTCGGTCAGGAACGAGCGGAACGGGACGTGGTCGGCGTCCAGCACCGCCACGAGGTCCCCCCGGGCATGGGCGAGACCGTTGTTGAGGTTGCCCGCCTTCGCGTGCTCGTTCCGGGCGCGGGTGAGGTAGCGGGCGCCGAGCTCGTCGCAGAGCGCTTGCAGCTCGCCCCGACGGGCGCGCGCCGCCGCGGCCTTGGCCGGGTCGGCATCGCTGCACTTCTGGTCGGTACCGCCGTCGTCGAGCAACCACACCGTGAGCTTCTCGGGCGGGTAGTTCAGCTGTCGCGCCGCCGCCAGGGTCATGGCGAGGATCGCGGCATCCTCGTTGTAGCTCGGGACGAACACGTCGACCGTGGGCAGGTCGGCGGCCGGGGCAGCCGGCGGCGGGTCGCGCCGCAGCGGGTCCGCGTTGATGATCAGGCTGACGAACAGGATGAAGACGCAGTAGAGCTCGGCCACCAGCAGGATCAGGCCGGAGCCGAAGCTGACCGGGTCGCCCGGCGAGGGCAGCGTGTTGGTGAGCCGCCACAGGATGTAGCGCAGCACCACGAGGCTGCCGAGCGCCATGAAGACGAACCGCGTGCGCGGCCCGTCGAGCACGGCCCACAGCACGATCATCACCGCCATGGCGGCGAGGCTCATGGCGAGCTGGGCCTGCGTCCCGACCGGCTGGCTGAGCAGGGCGAGGCTGGCGACTGTCGCCCCAACCCAGGCCAGCCAACGCAACGCCTGCCTCACGCTACAGCCTCCCGGGCCAAAAATCCCTCGGATCGAGGTGCAACGGCTCTACCGCCGGGTTTGTACAGCGACGATGGTCAATGAACAAACCCATTCGCAATATCCAGCCCACTCCACTTGGCCGGAAATTACGGTTAACTTAGGAATGTGGGCAACCCAGATGATGCCCGGCGTGGCGAAGTCGATCGGGCTGCGAGAACGAGACCGGGACGCGCCGTTGCGCCGAATACATTAATATTTCGTTCTAAAGCTTCGCTATAACCGGCTTCGGTGCGGCGCAGGCGACGCGGAGCGCCACGGATAGTCGGAACGACCCGCCCGGGGAATCGCGCCCGCGTCGGGGCGTACGGCCGGGTTGCGCCGCGGGCCTTAATCGACCCTTAACGAAAATCGCGCCTCGCTCGGGACCGACCCCCGGGCGTACGGATGACCGCGAAGCCGCTGCAGATCTCCCTCGGATTGCTCAACGCTCTGCAGGTGGCGATCGCCGCGGCGGCGGGGTTCGCGGCCGCCGTCCTGATCGTCGTCCCGGCCGCGCGGCCCGGACCCGCGGCGTCCCCGCAGGAGATGGTCGGTTCGGCCTCGCGCGCCTACGTCGCCGCCCTCACGGCGCGGCTGCGGCAGACCGTGGTCGATGCGCGCAGCGCCGCCCTGATGCTCCGCGACGACGAGGGCCTGCTCTCCGCCGACCAGCGCGCCGCGCGCCTGCGCGGGTGGCTCGACCTCAACCCGGTCTACCGAGACGCCATCCTCGTCGCGCCCGACGGTACCGTGCTGGCGGCCCGGGACGAGCGCCGCGTCGGCAGCAGCGTCGCGCGGCAGACGTGGTTCCTGCGCGGCCGCGCGGCCGGGGTCATCGTGGTCAGCGACGGGGCGGAGGCCGACTCGCCGTTCGGGACCGCCGTGGCGCTGGGCGAGCGCGGTCAGGACGGCCTGCTGCGCCTCGACGCCGACCCGAGCTATCTCACCAAGGTCGAGGAGGAGGTGCGGCGCGCCGCGGCGCTGCCCGACACCCTCGGCTTCCTCGTCGCCACCCCGGACAGCCGGGTCCTGTCGGGGGCCCCGAGCCCGTTCCGGACGACGGCCGTCTCGGCCACGACGCCGATGCGTCTCGCGGCCGAGATCGGCTCGCCGGGATGGCTGGTGACGGCGCAGGCCGTGCCCTCCGGCGCGGCGCTCGCCGCGTCACCGGACTGGCGGATGCTGGGCGTCGGGCTCGCCCTGGTCCTCTGCGCGGCGGCGCTCGGATTCGTCGCGGGAGAGCGGCTGACGCGACCGCTGCGCCGCCTCCTGAGGGGCGAAGGCGAGACCGCCGACGAGACCGAAGCGCCCCGCACGTGGATCGGCGAGTTCGCGGCGCTCTCGGACGTCTTCGCGGGGCATCGCCGCAGTACCGGGCTGCAGATGGCCGGCGCCGGGTCCGAGGTCGCGCGCCTCAAGGCGCGGCTGACCACCTTCGAGGCGGTCTCCGGCTGGGCCTGCTGCGAGATCGATCCGGACACCGGCCGGACCCTCTTGGATTCGCGGAGCGCGGCCGGCGAAGACGGGGCCCCCGTCGCCGCCCCGTTCGCCGCCTGCTTCGTCGCCGAGGACCGGCCCGTGCTCGACCGGGCGCGCGACGCCGCCCTCGCGGCCGACGGCCCGCACGACGTGACTCTGCACCTCCGCGACTGGCCGGAGCAGCAGGTCCAGGTGAGGCTGCTGTGCCTCGCCGACGCCAGGGGCGACCGGCGGCTCTTCGCCCTGATGCGGAAGCTGCCGGGCGGCGAGGGGGCGACCCTGCCGCAGCCCGTCGAGCCGCGTCGCAATCTCGTCCTGCGGCGGGTGACCGACGGCATCGTCCACGAGTTCAACGACGTCCTGACCGTCGTCCTGACGAATCTCACGCTGCTGGCGCGGCGCCACACCCTCGGGGACGACCAGGAACGGCTGGTCGGGCGGGCGACGGCCGGCGCGCGCCGGGGCGCGGCGCTCACCCGCCGGATGCTGCACCTCGTGCGCGGCGACGAGACCGGCATCACCCTAGCCGAGACCGACCTCGCCACCACCTTCGAGGGCTACCTGCCGTTCCTGGCCGCGAACGCCCTTGGCGAGATGCCGGTCCTCAACCGCATCCCCGCCGGGTTGCCGCCCGTCCTGTGCAGCGAGCGCGTGCTGGAGCTGCTGCTCCTCAACCTGGCCTTCCATATTCGCGACGCCGGCCTCGCCGGCTTCGCCATCGCGGCCGTCGAGGGCACCCCCGAGGACATGGGCGCCGCGGCGGAAGTTGCGGCCTACGTGCGCGTGCTCGTCAGCAGCGGTCGCCGACCCGAGGCAGCGCCGCTGCCGACGGCAGCAGGCCCGACCCTCGCGGCCGCCGCGGCGCTCGTGACCGAGACCGGCGGCCACTGGCGCCTGATCCGCGACGGGACCGGCGCCGAGCCGTTCCTGGCCGAGTTCTGGCTGCCCGCCGCGCCCCCGGCTGTCGCCACGCTCCCTCCGATCCGCGCGGCGGGGCTGAAGATCCTGCTCGTGGAGAGCGACGGCCTCGTGCGGGCCAGCGTCGCAGAGGTGCTCGCCGATCTCGGCCACGCGGTGGTCCAGGCCGCCTCCGGGGCGCACGCCCTCGAGATCCTCGCCCGCGACGCCGCCTTCGACGCGATGATCGTCGATCAATCGATGCCGGTGATGGCGGGTCTCCAGCTCGCCGCCACCGTGGTCGAGCGCTACCCGCAGATCCGGGTCATCCTCGCCAGCCCGCACGGCCAGCTGCCGCGCTCCGCCGACGCCTTCCTGCGGATCGACAAGCCTTTCCGCAACGAGGACCTCCAGGTCGTCCTCGACGCCGCGGTCCGCGCGCGCGCGGCCTGATCGCCGCGCATCCCGCCCGATTCAGCGCCCGCCCGGTTCTCGCGCTCGCTCTCGGCGCCGACGCCCTGATCGGAACTCAGTCATTCCAAAAGTGGATGTTAACTATTGTCGACGAGTGTTGGTTAAAGCGTAAATCGTACCTTAACGGAGCTTTCGAATATGGGCGGGACTGCGGAACCAGCTGCCCGACGTCTTCGCACTCCGTTCACGACCGTTCTGGCCCTCTCGTGCGCCTGCGCGGCGGCCTCCGCCACGCAGGCCGCCGCCGCCGACCTCCCGGCGCGCAGCGCCGGCGCCGACTGGTACACGGGCGCCTCGCAGCAGGCGGTCGACGACAGCTGGGCCGTCGCGGTCGACGGATCCACCAGCGTCACGTCGAACAGCTCGGCCTTCGGCTCCGTGACGGTGACCGCCGCGCCGAACGGCTCACCCACCCGGGACGGCCTGCGGGTCCGCGTGGACGCCATCGGTGGCACCTACTCGTATCCCGGCCGGTCCGTCGCGACGCGGGTCACCGGCTACCAGCAGGAAGGCGCCCTGCAGGCGGGTTACGAGTGGGTCTGGAAGGACGCGGCCCTCGCAGGGTTCATCGGCTTCAACGTCCGCAGCAACCAGCTGTCGATTCCCGATCCGGGCAACCCGGTCGTCGGTACGGGCGTCGGGCTGAAGGTCGCGGGCAATTTCTACGCGACGCCGACCGACCGGACCATGGTCTCGGCCTACGGCTCGTACTCGACGAAATTCAACGCCTACTACTCGCGCCTGCGCGTCGGCTACATGCTTGCCGACGGCGTCTATATCGGACCCGAGGCGCTGTTCCTCGGCGACGACTTCTTCCGCCAGTACCGGATCGGCGCCCACCTGACCGGCGTCCGCTTCGGACCCGTCCAGATGTCGGTGGCCGCCGGCTACGTCCGGGATCGGGTGCAGGGCTCCGGGTACTATTCCAGCATCGAGGCGCGCTCGACCTTCTAGATTTTGGCGCGGGCTGTCTGACGGGACCCGCGGCCCGCGGCGGAGGCCGCGCGGACCGGAGACGCTACCGGGACGTCGTCAGCAGCCGGCCGGGCCGCAGCGGGTCCCAGACGCCTTCGAAGACGGGCTGCATCGCATCGTTGAGCGACTGCGCCTGGGACACCGGCGACGGGGCCACCTTGGGTTGGATGCCGACGAGCGTGGCCGACGCGCCGAGGAGACCGATCAGGCAGAGGCCGGCGATCGCCCAGCGCGGCGCACCCCAGGTGTGGAGCACGCCGGCCAGCGTGACGAAGATGGCAAATAGGCCGATGAACTGATGCATTAGACACCTCTCAGCGGTGTCTAGAGCGAGAATAGCGCCAAGGACTCTGTTCCATAATGGAACACAAGTTATCAACGGCGTGGATACTGAAGGCTCATTCCCGGACTCGGGCGTGGACCCTCGCAGGTCGCCGACACTCTCTGTCCCGCAAGGATCGACCAGGCAGCGCCGATGGGCTTCCGACGGGCGTGGCGGCTACGTGCGGCATGTGCCTGAACCCGCTCGGGTCGCTTCCGACCGATATGCGATGGTTCGATTAGGACGGCGCTGCTCGGTCGAGAACCGGCGCATCCCCCCTCCCGCGCGGGAGAGAGGGCCCGCGCCTCTCGCGGCACGGGCTCGGCCCTGGCCTCCGTGCCAACTCAATCGCGCACGGCGCTCGCGGCCCCGCGATCCCGTCGACGTGAGGCCGACGGCGGCACGCGGCGATCCGTGTCAGAGACGGCTGACGAGGAAACCGAGACCGAAGCCGACGAGACCGGCCACGATCAGGGAGGCGTGCGGCCACTCGACGGATTTCTGATGACCTTCCCAGGCGACGTGGCGGCTCCGGTCGTAGGCCTCGGCGGCGTGGTCCGAGACCTCGTCGGCCGCGTGCCGCACGGCGTCCTTGGCTTGGCCGTAGAGATTCTCGGCGGTCCCCTGCGCCTCTCGGAGACGCCCCTCGAGCGCGTGACGGTCCGAGCCGACGGCGTCGCCGACCGCGCCCTGCACCTTCCCGCCGAACGCGCGCGCGGCGCCCGTGACCCTGTCCGTGTCGACCATGACCATGTTCTCCGAATGTATCGCGGCAAGGTGCCGAAGTCGCGGCGGTCGGACCCCGATCCCTCTGTGGCGACTGGGGCAACAGCGATCTGCGCCGGGCGTTCCCCGGCTCCGTGGCGGAGTCCGGTCGAAACGATCGTGGGCGGTCGACGAATGCCCCGTCCTGCCCGCCGGTACCGCGTTCGACACGTGCGCTCCTTGAGCGGACGAGCGTCGCGCCAGGCGCAAGTCGCAGCCTCATTCAGGCCGCACTCACCGCCGAAGCGGCGAGCTTGAGCGTGAGGGGACCGGATGAACGAGGGCGGACGAGCACCGCGCGGCGGGCTGCCCATTCTGCACAGGTCCCTGTCGCGCAGCGCGGTCGCGGCCCCGGCCCACGGAGTGACGACGCCGCTCGACCGGCGACGGCTGAACCTGCGCTGGCTCTGCGCCAGCTGCCTGATCGCCACCTGCGGCGCGGCCCTCATGGGGGCGGCGCTCCGCATGTCCGTCGACACCGATCTCGCACCGGCCAAGCCGACATTCCGCCAGGGGCCCGCCCAGGTCGCGGAGGGGCAAGGGGTGGTCGGACAGCGCGGCGACCGCCTCGTGCGGCGCCAACTCGTCGCCTCGGACCGGGAGGAGTTCTCCGCGCCGGTGACCCACCAGGTCGGCGCGCGCGAGATCATCCGGACCCAGCCCTTCGTGCGACTGGTCACGAGCCTGTCCTCCGGCGACGCGGTCGACGGGCAGATCCCACCCTTCGATCCGACGCGCCAGCTCGCCGCGGACGGAGAGGTCGCCCCTGTCGCAGACGAGCCGGTGGACGATCCGTCCGGGACCACGGTCACGATCACGCGCTCCGCGCTCGCGGGCACGCCGGTTCCCGACGACGCGCCCGGCCTGAGCGACGAGGACGTCACGGCCCTCGTGGAGAGGCAGTCGGATGAGGCGCGCGAGACGGGGCCGCGGATCGCCGTGCCGCTCGCGCCGCAGCGGCTGCTCTCGCAGATCCTGGTCGCCGCGCCGGCCGACGCCGCCGCGACGGCCGCCGGCGCCGATACGGGCCGCGACCCGTTCCACGCGATCGAGGTGCGGGTCGTCCCGGAGAACATCACCGACCTCGCCGAGACCCAGCCCGCCTCCGGCCTAAGCCTAACTGAGACGCGCGACGTCGTGCTGAAGCGCGGCGAGACTCTGGCCGACGCGCTGGCGGCGAACGGCGCCGAGCCGGTGCGCGTGACCGCCATCCTGGCCGCCTTCAGCGAGCATGCCCGCACCGGGCTGGCCGAGGGGCAGCACGTTGACCTGCTCCTCGTCCGGTCGCGCGCCGGCGAGACCGCGCGCCGGATCGCCCGGGTGACGCTCTACGGCGCGGGGGGCGTCGAGGAGATCGTCGCGGAACGGGATTCCGGCGGCTTCGTCACGGTGGCGCCGCCGTCGGCCCAGGTCGCGGCGTCGCGTTCCGGCGACGACGGCGACGGAGAGGGCTCGGGCACCAGCCTCTACAGGAGCATCTACGAGGCGGTCCTGCGCAACGGCCTGCCCGGCATCCTGGCCGAGCGCATCGTCGGCATCTTCGCGTTCGGCCTGGACATGCAGCGCCGGATCGCCCCGTCCGACCGGCTGGAGGTGCTGTTCAGCCCGAGCGAGAAGGCGGGCGGCCCGCCGGAGGTGCGCTACGTCGCCCTGACGCTCGGCGGGGTGAAGCACCGCGCCTACCGCTTCGAGGCGCCCGAGGCCGGGACGGCGAGCTACTTCAGCGAGACAGGCAGCTCGCTCCGCAAGTTCCTGATGCGCATGCCGATCGCCGACGGGCGGATCACCTCGCCCTTCGGCACGCGCGTCCATCCGATCCTCCACTACGCCCGCTTCCACAACGGCGTCGATTGGGCCAACAAGGCCGGCACGCCGATCATGGCGACGGGCGACGGGACGGTGGCGTATGCGGGCCCGCGCGGCGGGTACGGCAATCGCGTCGAGATCCACCACGCGAACGGCTACGTGACGGCCTACAATCACCTGCAGCGGCTCGCGCACGGCGTTCAGGTCGGAGCGACCGTCCATCAGGGGCAGGTCATCGCCTACATGGGCTCGACCGGCCTCTCGACGGGCCCCCACGTCCACTACGAGGTGAGCGTCAACGGGCGCTTCCTCGACCCGATGACGATCCGCCTGCCCGACAGCCAGGGCGTTTCGCCCAGGCTGATGACGGCTTTCGAGCGGCAGGTGGCGGCCACGAACGCGCTCCGCCACCACGGCGCCCTGGCGATGTCGGCCCTGCCGCTCTGACGCGGTCGCCCGGACCTCAGCCGGCCGCGGAGGGCCGCGTGCCGTCATCCGAGGGGGTGCCCGCCCCGGTCATCCGGCGGTCGACAGCGGCGAGCGTGTCGAGCAGGCGCTTCCGGAGACGCGCCGCGCCCTCCATCTCCAGGGCGTCGACGTCGACGTAGAAGTCGATCCCCCGGGCGTGTTCGGAGAAGATCGTCTCCGGGGCCTCGGCGGTGAGGTCGCCCTCGATGGCGTAGGGGACGATCTCGCGGCTGATGCCCTTCATGCGGATCGGCTCCTGCGGGCTCGCCTGGACGATGTCGCTCACCAGCGCGTAGGTCTCGTAGCTCAGGGTGATGCCGCCCGGGACAGCGGCCGCCTGGAGGCGGGCGGCGAGGTTCGCCTCCGCGCCGATGATCGTGTAGTCCATCCGCTCGTCGCTGCCGAAATTGCCGACGTTGCAGTAGCCCGTGTTGATGCCGATCCGGGCCTGGAACGGGCGCTCGATGCCGGATCGCCGCCAGCGGGCGTTGAGCTGGCCCAGGCGCTTCTGCATCTCGATCGCCATTCGGACGCAGGCCTGCGCGTCTTCGCGGACGCCCCGGCTCTCCGGGTCGCCGAAGAAGACCAGCATCGCGTCGCCGATATACTTGTCCACCGTGCCGCCGTGCTTGACCGCGATGGCGGTCATCTCGGTCAGGTACTCGTTCAGCAGCGCGGTCAGCTCCTCGGGCTGCAGGCGCTCGGTGGTCGCGGTGAAGTCCTTGATGTCGGAGAAGAAGATCGTCAGCTTCTTGCGCTCGGTCGCCACCGACACGTCCCGCTCGCCGCTGAAGATGCTCTTGTAGACCTGGGGCGAGATGTACTTGGCGATCTGCACCGAGACCGACGCCAGGAACCCGTTCGACTCGGTCAGCTCCCTGTTCATCCGGTCGATGAGGCGGGACTGGCGCGCCTGCAGCAGCAGGAAGGTGGTGCCGGCGAGCGCCGCCAGGATGAAGTAGCCGAGCAGGTACTTGAAGGCGAAGACGTTGGCGGCGATCGGCTGGTGCAGGACGATCTCCTGGATGCCGCGGACGTCGCCGACCTTCCAGTCGGTCTTCGGGCTCAGGGGATGGGCGTTGTGGCAGCGCACGCAGGCGGATTCCATGCGGATCGGCGCCGCGATGCGCACCTGCCGGTCAAAGATGGACCCCGTCGTCTCGCTGACAAAGCCGGTTTTGGGGTGCGCCCGGAGGTCCGCCAGGGCCTGGGTCTCGAAGCTGTCGAGATCGTGCGGCTTGCGGTCCTTGAACGGGAGATCGGAGACAAAGCGGTACTTCACCGCGCCGTCGCCGCCGCTGATCCGCTCGCCGAGTTCCAGGGAGAGAGTCGCGGGAATCGGGATCGCGTTCGGCACCCCCTTGTAATCGTGGCGCGTCTCGACCCGGCCGGTCGCGGCGTTGACCGCCTGGACAACGTCGCTGGCGTAGAAGCTGCGCATCTGGTCGATGATCCGGCCGGTCTCGATCGCCTGCGTGGCGAGCATGCGCTCGGACAGGCCGCGCAGGTCGAGCCAGACCGCGACCGGCAGCCCGGCCAGGCCCAACAGGATCGCCGCCACCAGGAGTGGTCCCATGAACCGCTGCTGGCGCGCGACCGACTCGTCGAAAGTCGACATCTCTCGCGACCTCGGGGCGCCAGGACACGGCCCCCATACTGGTCAGCTCCATATACAATGATGTCTTTCCCGAGAAGCATTGACTTTTCGGGCGCACCCCGAACCGCGGCATCAATGCAATGTCTGCGCGAAACACAGTCGACGAAATCAATCGACTTGGGGAGGTCGTGGCGCGCCCTCCGCCGTCGGTTCTCCGGGACGCGCGCTGAGCCGCTGTCGCAGAATCGGCGCATCGGCGTCGGTCTGGAGCGGCGCATCCCGAGCCGTGCCTGCGGCGGATCCTTCGAACGGCACCTATAGTCTGCGCGTCGACGGCGTGATTCCGGCCAGGCCATCTCAGATTGGTGCGGGCGCTGGGACGATTCGGGATCGGTCCGGGGAGGGTGCGATGGCGGATGTACTGATCGTGGGGGCCGGTCCGGTCGGTCTGACGCTCGCCTGCGAACTCGCCCGGCACGGGGCGCGCTGCCGGATCGTCGACTCTGCGGCGCGGCCGTCGCCCTATTGCCGCGCGATCGGGGTTACCCCGCGCACGCTGGAAGTCTGGGAGGACATGGGCCTCGCCCGCGAGATGATCGACGCAGGTCTCTGGCTCACGGGCCTGCGCACGATCCTGCACGGCCAGCCGCCAATCGACGCGGTCAGTCCGCCGCTCGATCTGCCCTACGCGTCGCTCGGTCTGCCCCAATTCGAGACCGAGCGCGTCCTGAACCGTCAGTTGGAGCGCTTCGGAGCCCGGGTCGAGCGCGGCCTGCGCCTGACGGCCCTGGAGCAGGACGGCGCCGGAATCCGCGCGCGCCTGCAGGAGGCGGACGGTGCGGTCGCGGAGGCGCACTTCCGCTACGTCGTCGGCTGCGACGGTGCCCACAGCACGGTCCGGCGCCAGCTCGGCATCCCGTTCGAGGGCGAGGCCTATCCCTGGCCGTTCATGCTCGGTGACGTGCACATCGCCTGGGATGTACCCTACGGACTCGCGGTCCGGGCGCTGCGACTGAACGAGGACGCCCCGCCCGACATGTTCATCGCCATCCCGCTCCCCGAGCCGGGCCGCTACCGCGTCTCGATGCTCGCGCCGCAGCATCTGGTGCCGGCGGGCGGGTCGGACCACGGGATCCAGGCCGAGCTTCGAGGCCCGTCGCTGGCCGACCTGCAGGCCGTGGCCGACGATCTCCTGCCGGACGGATCGCGCCTGTCGAACCTGCGCTGGTCGTCGGTGTACCGCATCAGCATGCGCCTCGCCGCCGCCTATCGGCGCGGCCGCTCCTTCCTGGCGGGCGATGCCGCCCACATCCACCCGCCGACCGGCGGGCAGGGGATGAACACCGGGATCCAGGACGCCTACAATCTGGCCTGGAAGCTCGCCCTGGTTCTTCGGGGCGCCAGCCCCGAGGCTCTCCTCGACAGCTACGAGGGGGAGCGGCGCCCGGTGGGCGCGGACGTGATCGCGCGGACCCGGACGGCGAGCGAGGGATACGGTCGGGAGCGCGGCGGCGCGCCGGACCGCCTCGCCGACACGCAGGTCCTCGTCAGCTACCGGAACACGGCCTGGATCGCCGGCGACGCGACGGAGCCGACGGAGGCCGGCCCGAGGGCCGGCGACCGGGCGCCCGACGTCAACGGGCTGGTCCGCGACGGACTCGGCTTCCCGACGCGGCTCTTCGACGCCCTCCGCGGCACCGAGCACGTCCTCCTCATCCACGCTGCCGGGGTATCGGACGCCGTGGCCGGCCCCGATCTGCCGATCTGGGCCCGCCAGCACCGTCCCTGCGTCCGGGTCGTCGTCATCGGCAGCGAGGTGCCCATCCCGGGCGTGCCGACGCTCGCGGATCCGACGGGGGCCTTCGGTAAGGCTTACGGCGCGGGGACCATGGCCTGCCTGATCCGGCCGGACGGGCACCTCGCCTGGCGCGGCCGGACGTGGCGCGAGCCCGGCTTGCACGCGCATCTCCTGCGCCTGTTCCCGTCGGCCTTCCCGCAATGAGCGCAAGCCGTGGCCGGCATCCGACCGACAGCCCGGCCCCTCGTCCGAGGCCCAACCGCATCGACGCGCCCGCGTTCAGGCGCCCGGCCCGCCATCCCGTCCGGTGACGCGCTTCGACCAGTCCTCGACCGCGCCGGTCCGCAAGCGTCTGCGCAGGAGCAGGCGCCAGCTCTCCGCCAGTTCCGGGATCGCGCTCGCGGCCTGCAGCTCGGACCGGTTGCGCGTATCGACGTAGAGGAGGTGGATCAGGCGCGCGAGCGACCAGTCCGGCCGCGGACGCGCGCGGAGCTCGATCCTGTCGCCCGGCTCGGCGACGCCGTCCTCGAGGACCCGCCAGTACCAGCCCGTCCGCCCCGTTCTCTGCACGGCGAGCGCCATCCCGGATCGTCCGAAGCGTCGGTCGAGCTTGAAGCAGGGCTGGCGCCCCTGGCTGACCTGTAGCAGCGCGGAGCCGAAGCGGGCGACGTCGCCGACGCAGACGTCGCGCTCCGTCCAGCCCGTCGTGGCGAGATTCTCACCGAGGGCGCCCGGTGCGGAGAGCAGCGGATGATCGCCGATCTCGGTGGCCCAGGCGGCGTAATGGTCCTGCGGATACTGGTGGAGCGCCTTCTCGGGACCGCCGTGGTACCGGAGATCGGCCTGGGCATCGCCTACGAGACCGGTCGCCGTGATCCGCCACGGCGCGGGAACGGGGTTCTTGACGATGCCGCTCGGCGGACCGTCCGGTCCCAGCGGCGCGACCGGGCCGGCGAGGACGAGCGGGAGGACGGGTGGGAGAAGAGGCGCCGTCATGGCCGCGTTGCCTCCGTGAGCCGGCAGCCGGCTTCGTCGCACCCGTCCGGTACCAACTCCCCGCGCACCGATCCCGTGACCGGTGCCGCGATCAGCGAGCCCACCAGGATCCCGAGCGCGAGGTCGTCGACCTGCCCGAAGGCGTGTTCCCGGACGCGTCCGTCGCGGTCGATGACGATCGTGGTCGGCGTTCCGCGCATACCGTAGCGCCGCATCGTCTGCGGGATCGGACCGTCGTCCTCGAGGAGGTCGACGGCGATCAGCAGGGTCAGACGGTACTCGTGGATGAAGGCTTCGAGTGCGACTTCGGTCATGGCGGCATGATGCTCGAACACCGCGTGCAGGCCGAGCACCGCGACCGCGCCGTTCCCGGCAAACATCCGGTGCAGCTTCTCGGCCTGCGGCGTGCCGTGCGCCACGCAGCCGGGGCACAGCATCTGGAACGCGTGCAGCACGACGACCGTGCCGCGCAGCGCTGCGAGGGAGAGCGGCGCGGGCGTGTTGAACCAGCGACCGGTCACGAGTTCGGGGGCCAGGATGGTCATGCCGCTTCTCCGGAGCTCCAGTCGTCGTTGACGGGCGGCCGTCTGGTCGCATCGGCCGCTGGCCGCGCGGCGCCCTGTCGAGGCGCGGCCCGCGGGTGTGGCGGCCGGGCGGTGGCAGCCGCCGGGCCGAGGAGGCTCACTGGGAGCGGAGGCCGAACGAGATCCCGTAGGCGGTGCGGCGCGCCGCGAAGATCTCGTCCTTCGGCGCGTCGATGCCGTCCGCCAGCTGTCCCGGGTCGAAGATACCCTGGTCGCAGGTCTCGTTCGGCTCGATGCCGGTCACGGCGATCGTGCCGAGGGTGACCGCCTTCCGGTCGTCCTCGTTGGGCCACCGCTGGGTGATGTCGCTGCCGAGATCGTCGTTGGGCCCGGCGAGCAGGGCCACGACGTCGAACCCCGCCGGGCCCTTCGACAGCTCTTCCCGCAGCGCGTCGGCCAGGAAGTGTGCAGGCTTGCCCTTCGCCTCCTCGTCGCTGAGGGTGATCTCGCCGGCTCGGGGCACGATCTTGAACTTGAAGGGCACGGCACGGCCGTCCGCGTTGAGCCCCGTGAACGTGTGCACGCCCCAATAGACGAGGCCGGCATAGCTGCCCGGGACAGGCTTGCCGGCGACGAAGGCCGCCTGGCGCGTCGTCTCCGGATTGGCCTTCGCGAAGGCCGCGATGGCCTCCGGATTCGGCTTGCCGTCGGGGCCGGGAACGCGGACCTGCAGGAACGCGAGCATCTGGTCGACGGTCCGCGCGAAGTGGACCGGCGCGTTCTCGAACAGCAGATGGGTCTCGCCACCGTCCGACAGGAGCTTGATCGAGAAGCCGCGCAGAACGGTCCTGGTCGCGTCCGGCACCGACGGGTTGCCGCCGCCGACCGAGAACCGCCCGACGAGAGGCCACGGCCGCGTGAAACTGATCGACCGCGTCACCTGTCCCACTTCGGCCGCAGGGGTGTAGGTGCCGCGGACGCACTGCCCTTTGGCGAAGGTCGGGCGCACGCCGGGCCGACTGCCGGCGACTGTGCGCAGAGCCTCCACCAGGTCCTGGGCATCGGCGGCGATCGCCCCTGTCGGCGGCGCGAGGAGCGCGAGAAGGATCCCGCCGAGGCGTGCCAGCGCCGCGATCCTCGGCGCGGTCGGCGCCCTCACGGGTCGGCGATCGATCACGTCTGCGCGCGGCGAGAGCCCGGCCGCGGCCGGGGGTGGATCGTCGAGGCGGGCATATGCCATGGTGACTCGTCCTTCTCTGATGCTCGGAGGGGGATCTTTCGGCGGTTCGGCGATGGCAGTCGCCGAACCGCTTCTCTCGCGCCCTACTTCTGAGGGGTCACCTTGCCCGGCAGCGACAGGTTGCCCGAGGCGACCTTGAAGACGTCGCTGACGCAGAGCAGCGGCGCGTGCAGGTTGCCGTTGACCTTGAGGCCGGACGTCACCCCGTCGAACGAGGCACCCTTGATGCCGGTGATGAGCGAGACCGGGATCTCGACCTGAACCGTGTCGCCCCGGAAGGTGGTCGGGTAGTCCGGGCTGTCGATCAGGAGCGGGACCTTCGGCCAGGTCGGCGGAACCTTCGGCTTCGCGCCGTCCGGGATATCGACGACCTTCAGGCCGCCGCCGCAGGCCGCGTCCTTGGCGAGCACCACCCAGTGCGGGTGCCAGACATGGCGGTTCCTGGCACCGTAGGCCGCGTCGTCGAAATCGGGGTGGAAGGTGACGGCGAGCGCCACGATACCCTGAGCCTTGTCGAAGCCGATCGCGTCGCTGTCGAGGGTCGTCGGCCAGACGTAGGCGTAGACGCTCGAGCCCTCGAACTTGCCGGTGGCATCCGGCTTGTCCATGCCCGCCTCGCCCCGGACCCGGGTGGTGAAGATGGCGGTGTCGCCCCTGGTCGCGATCGTCGTCTCGACGATGTCGAACGACGCCAGGACAGCGGGATTCGGCTGCGCCCGGATGGGCTCCGCCGAGGCGCCGGTGGAGAGCGCGCACAGAGCCGCCGCCACGAGGCCGACGCCCCGTGCCTTGATCCTCGTCATGACGATGTGTCCTTTCAGGTCTCTCGTGGTGCTCGGAGGTGCGGCGATCCATTCGCGAAGGACGTCCAGGTGGCAGCCTGGACGTCGGGATCGGCCGCTTCATGCTCGCCGCAATCGAGCCGGAGATCCCGGGTCCCGATCGCGGCGTTCACGAAGGCGCAATGGTGGGGCTGGGCCTCGGCCGGATGGGCGTTCGGCCTGAAATGGCGGCAGCTGACGCACATCCGCTGCACGGGGATGGCACCTGCCTGCTGCAGGGTCCGGATGAGCTTGATCTGGGTCAGGAGGAGATCCGCCTGCTCAGGCGGCGTCAGCCGCGCCAGAGCCGACATCACCTGTGACGTGGCCGCGGCGAGGGCGCGCCCGAGCGCGCGGCCTTCGTCGGTCAGGCGCACGATCACCGCGCGGGCATCCGCGGGATCGGGCGCACGCGTCAGCAGGGCCTTGCGGGCGAGCGCGGCGAGCGTGTCGGCCATGCTCGGTGCCGAGACGGCCAGCTGCGCGGCGATCTCCTTCGCTCTCAGGCCGGCCGGGCGTCCCGCGAGCAGCGCCAGCACCTGCGCCTGTGTCGGATTCAGGCCCGCATCGCCCGCGGCTGCCCACAGATCGGCCCGCAGCACGAGGGCGACGCGCTCGAAGCCCTCGCGCAGGCGGATCAGGACGGGATCTGGGCCGGCCGCGTGGTCCATGGATCGATAATTAGGAGTCCTAAGTATTGGAGTCAAGCTGAGTGGCAACCGCCGCTCCGCACGCGCACCGCAGCTCCGGAACGGGCCATTGCTTGCGGAGGACGACCTCCGACGGCGACGGCTCCGTCCGGCACGATCGTCGGTCGCGGAGCCACAGGATCGGCGCCGACATCAGGACGAAGCGACGCGCGCGAAACAGTCGGACCTCCGCGGCGACGAACAAGGGGGCGCCGACCCCTTTTCCGACGTCCGGAACGGTCGTGACGCAGGTGCATTCTCTTCCGGATCGAAGAGGAGCATCAGTATGCGCATCGTGGGACAAGCATCCGCCATCGCTCTCGTGACACTCATGAGCGTCGGTGCGGCTGAGGCGAAGGGCTGTATCAAGGGCGCGATCATCGGCGGTCTGGCGGGCCATTACCTCGCCGAGCGCGGCGTCGTCGGCGCCGTCGCCGGCTGCCTGGGCGGCCGCTACCTCGCCAACCGGCAGGCGCGGCGCAAGGAGATCGAGTACGGGTCGCGGGTCCAGCCGCGCGACACCGGTTACGGCGCGCCCCAGGCCTACCCACGCCGGTCCTACAGCTACTGAACACCGGCGGGGGCGGCTCGGGCCGCCCCCGCGTCTACGGTCTTCGATCCGCTGTATTGCCTGTGCGATCAGACCCGCGCGGGACCGATGGCGAGGCTGATCGCGTCCGATCTTGGGAGACGACAGCCGGGTTGGATCAGCCCTTCTTGCCCTGCTTGTAGCTCTGGATGGCGCCCTGGCAGCCCGGCGACAGCTTGGCCATATTCTTCTCGAAACAGGCTTGAGTCTCGGGCCCATCGTCGGGCGGCATGCCACCGCAGAAGGTCGTGAAATCGCCCATGCATTGCTGCTGGAGCGCCGCCTTGTCGTCGGCCGACATGGGCGCGGCGAGCGCGGCCGTGGCCCCTGCGGACAGAAGCAGAGCAGTCGTGATCAGACGTACCGGCATAGCGATGCTGTTCCTCGTGTCGATGAACCGCTCAGAAAGCCGGACGGGCGCCAAACCGTTGCATGCGGTGCGCCGATGATCGGAAATAAAAAAAGAGGCGCCCGGCCGGGCGCCTCTCTGCTCCGCATGAATCCGGGTCGGATCAATCGTCCCAATCGTCGTCGTGGTGACGATGACCGTACCCGCGACGCTCGATCACGCGAACATCCGGACGATCCCAGTCTCGGTGGCCGAAGCGAACGCCGCGATAGCCGTCGCCGTAGCCTTCGCGCACGATCACGCGAGAATGGCCGTGACCCGGACCGTAGCCGTAGCCATAGCCGCCACCCCACTTATGGGCCTGAGCGGCAGAGACTGCACCCAGCAGCGCGGTGCCGGCGACCAGGGTCGTGATAAGCTTCTTCATACTCCAACCTCGTTCATTGAACTGAAACGAGAAATGCAGTCGCCAATCATCGCGTTCCACGGCTCACGAAATTAATCAATCCTGCCGTTCATCGACAATTCATCTTCGACGATCCGCGCCTCATGAGCCGGAACCGAGCCCGGATCCTTATTGATCAGCATTGCTCGACTTGCAGCCGGTTCGTCCCGTCGAGCAAAATAGCCGGACGGGACGATGGTCGTGTCAGCGACGGGTGCCGGTCGAGCTGGTGCCGGTGGTGCCCGTCGTGCTTCCGCCGCTTCGCGACGTCGAACCGGTCGAGTCCGTCCCGCCGGACTTCATCTCGTGGCCCGGCGCGTAACCGGACGCGCCCGGGCTCCCGGCCCGGCTCCCGCGATCCTGCATCTCGTGGCCCGGAGTCTTGGACGAGGCCCCCTGCTCGGCGGCGACGGCGCTGCCCCCGAGTGCGAGGGTGGCGAGGACGATAATCGGCAAGCGTGTCATGGATCGTCTCCTGTTTTGGAGCCCCTAAACGGCAGGATCTCCGGGACCGTTCCGACAATTCGTGCCGCTATCGACGTCGTGACTGCGCACGATCACGCTGTGAACGCCTGTTCCACCGGAACCTGTGCCGTTCCATCGCCACCTGTGCTTATTCTCGGACCAGCGCAATCCTGAAGACCGCGCGGTTATTCGGAGAGGCTCCGAGCTGACCGGCCTCGTGCCTTCGCGACGGCGGGGAACGGTTTGCCGCGGAGCACCGTAACTGGGGCGACGCGGGACGCCCCCGCTGTGAGGAAGGCATCCATGATCCGCACGCCAACGCTGATCCTGCTCGGCACACTGACACTGGCCGGAGGCATCCTCGGATCGACCTCGGCCGCCTTCGCCGATCCGCCCTGGGCCCGCGGAGAGCGGGGCTTCCGTCACGGGGGCCCCCCACCCTGGGCGCCCGCGCACGGCTATCGCCGCCACCGTGAGTTCGGTGGCTACGGACGCAGGGACGCGCGCTTCTACGAAGGGCGACGTTACGGTGGCTATCGCTACGATCGCTACTGACGGTCGCGATATCGCTCCGAACTCGCGCGGTCGACGGCTACCGCCGCGCGAGACGACGCGCCCGCGATTCTCGCAGGCATATGCGCCGATTGGATATGCGCCGATTGATGGCCCGGCGACGCGCTCACGCCCCTCCGACCGGCGCCCGCGCCGGCAAGCGGGTGGCCAGGACCTTGTCGATGCGACGGCCGTCCATGTCGACCACCTCGAGACGCCACCCCTCCGCCACGAACGCGTCCCCCGCCGCCGGAATGCGGCCGAGCTGGAAGATCACGTAGCCGGCCAAAGTCGTGTAGTCGTCCGTGCCCGGCGGATCGTTGAAGGCGAGACGCTCGAACGCGTCCTCGGCCGGCATCATGCCGTCGATGAGCAACGAGCCGTCCTCGCGCTCGACGACCGCCGGGTCCTCACCGACCTCGGGTATGTCGCCCGCGATCGCCTCGAGGAGATCCGTCTGCGTGACGATGCCCTCCAGGCTGCCGTACTCGTCGACGATCACCGCCAGCTGCACGGGGTTGCGCTGGAAGCTCTCCAGCGCCGTGAGAACCGTCATGCCCTCGTGGACGACGTTCGGCGGCCGCATGGCGGTGGCGATATCGAGGGTCCGCCCGTCGAGGATCTGATCGAGCAGGTCCTGCTTGCGCAGCACGCCGACGACCTCGTCGATGCCGCCGCGGCTCACGACGACATGGGCGTGGCTGCAGGCGCGGACCGCCCGCGTGATCTCCTCGGGCGATCCGTCGAGGTCGACCCACTCGACCTCGTGGCGCGGCGTCATGATCTCGCGGACCCGGCGGTCCCCCAGCCGGAAGATGCGCTCGACCGCTTCCTGCTGGGCCTCGCGGATGAGGCCTGCCTCGCGGCTCGCCTCGACCAGGAGGTTGAGCTCGGCCGTCGAGTGGTGGCCGCCCTCGCCGTGGCCGGGCTGCAATCCGCACAGGCGCAGGACGCCGTTGCCGAGCCCGTTGAGGAACAGGATGGCCGGGCGGAACACGAACAGGAACACGCTGAGCGGACGGATCACCGCCAGGGCCGTGCGCTCGCTGCGCTGGAGCGCGAGGCTCTTCGGCGCCAACTCGCCCAGCACGATGTGCAGCGCCGTCATGATGACGAACGAGATCACCACGGCGACCGTGTGGGCGGCTGCCGTCGAGAGCATGTCCGGCAGCCACGTCAGTGTGGGCAAGATCAGGTGGGCCAGCGCCGGCTCGCCGACCCAGCCGAGCGCCAGGGACGAGATGGTGATGCCGAGCTGCGTCGCCGCGAGGTGGGCGTCGAGGTGGTCCGTGGCCCAGAGCAGCGCCTTCGCGTTCACGCGCCGCTCGGCGACGAGTTCGGCGACGCGACTCCTGCGCACCGCGACCAGGGCGAACTCCGCTGCGACGAAGAAGCCGTTCGCCAGAACCAGGGCGAGGACGGCAAACAACCCTAAGGCAGTCGCCCAACCGTCGTCCAAAATCGACACCTCCCGTGTGGCCGTCGCGCCGGCCGCGTCCCGACGGTCTCTACAGGAGAGCGGCGGCGCGGCCTACGGGCATCAGTGCCCGACCGGCCTCAGCGTTGTCCCCGGCGAACCCACAGCAAACACCGGGCCGCCCGCACCCCG
Organism: Methylobacterium sp. UNC300MFChir4.1; assembly: GCF_900110155.1. Lineage (NCBI taxonomy): Bacteria > Pseudomonadati > Pseudomonadota > Alphaproteobacteria > Hyphomicrobiales > Methylobacteriaceae > Methylobacterium > Methylobacterium sp. UNC300MFChir4.1. The sequence continues at coordinate 340,909 of NZ_FOCS01000002.1, forward strand.
GCGTCGGACAATCCTGTAGGGCGTTCGCGAGCGCGGGCGCTTGTCCGCGAGGGTGATGCGCCGACCGTCAGGCACTCGCGAGCCGCGCCGACGACGGTGCGCCGGGCGTGACCCGCCGGCCCCGGCGGGACAGGTTCATGCCGGGCGCCGGGACTGGGGGACATCCCAGGCCACGCGCGGCGCCGATCCGCGGTCGGATGTCAGTGACTGCCGCCGAGATACGCCGCCCGCACGGCCGGATCGTTGCGCATCTGCTGCGCCGGGCCCTGGAAGCGGATCCGGCCGTTCTCCAGCACGTAGGCGTGGTCGGCGACGCCGAGCGCCGCCATGGCGAACTGCTCGACGAGCAGCATCGTCACCTGCTCGGCCTTGAGCAGCCGGATGATCCGGAAGACCTCCTCCACCAGCTTGGGAGCGAGGCCCATCGAGGGCTCGTCGAGCAGGAGGATCTCGGGCCGCAGCATCAGCGCCCGGCCCATGGCGAGCATCTGCTGCTCGCCGCCCGAGAGCGTGCCGGCGAGCTGGGCGCGCCGCTCCTTGAGCCGCGGGAACATCTCGAAGGCCCGCTCGCGGTCGGCCGCGACGTCGCCCTTCGGACGCGAACCGGTCAGGCGCGGGAAGGCACCGAGGGTCAGGTTGTCCTCGACCGAGAGCGTCGGGAAGACGCGCCGGCCCTCCGGCGAGTGCGCGAGGCCGAACCGGGCGACGTCGTGGCTGTCGAGGCCACCGATCTCCTGTCCGTTGAGGCGGATCGAGCCGGCCCGCGGCCGGATCATGCCCGACAGGGCGCGCATCGTGGTGGTCTTGCCGGCCCCGTTGGAGCCGATCAGCGCCACGACCTGGCCCTTCGGAACCTGGAAGTCGAGGCCGTGCAGAACCTCCACCTGGCCGTAGCCGGCCGACAGACCCGTGACCTCAAGCATGGGTCATCTCCTCGTCGGCGACGGGGCTGCCGAGATAGGCCTCGACCACCTTCGGGTCGGCCTGGACCTCGCGGGCGCTGCCCTCGGCGATCTTGTGGCCGAAATCGAGGACGCTGACGCGGTCGCACAGGCCCATGACCACGTCCATGTGGTGCTCGATCAGGATCACCGTGATGCCGGCGTCGCGGATCTTGCGGATGATCGCCGTCAGCTCGGCGATGTCGGGGGCGGTCAGGCCCGCGGCCGGCTCGTCGAGGAGCAGCAGGACCGGGTCGAGGGCGAGCGCGCGACCGATCTCGAGGAGCCGCTGCTTGCCGTAGGGCAGGTTGCGGGCCTCCACCTGCGCCAGGGCGCCGAGGCCCACGAAGTCGAGGATCGCCATGGCGCGGGCGCGCTGCTCGCGCTCTTCCCGACGCCGCCGGGGCGTGCCGAGGATCGCGTCGAACAGGGTGCCGCGGAAGCTGTGGTGCAGGCCGACCAGCACGTTCTCGAGCGCGGTCATCTCGCGGAAGAGCTGCACGTTCTGGAAGGTGCGGGCCACGCCGGCAGCGGCGATCTCCGACGGGGTGCGCCCGTCGAGGCGCTTCGTCCCCTGGCCGCGTGCGAGGGTCACGCTGCCGCCGGTCGGTTTGTAGATGCCGGTGAGCACGTTCATCATCGTGCTCTTGCCGGATCCGTTGGGACCGATCAGCCCGTGGATCGTGCCCGGCCGCACCGTGAGTTCGACGCCGGCCAGCGCCTTGAGGCCGCCGAACTGCATCAGTGCCTGATCGACGGTGAGGAGCGGGTCGGCGCCCCGGTCGCCGCTCTGCACGCTGAGGGCCGCGCCCTCGGCGTGGAGGCTCTTGCCCTCGGCCGTGTGGGCTGGGCGCAGGGCGGGGATCTTCTCGCGGAGGAAGCCCACGATCCCGTCCGGCAGGTAATACACCACGAACAGGATCATCAGGCCGAAGACCGTCAGCCGGAAGTCGGTGACCGATTCGAGCGCGAGCGTGGCCGGGAAGAAGGCGAGGCAGAGCGCGACCGGCACCAGCAGGGCGAACCGGTTCTCTGCGCGACGCAGGAAGGCGAGAGCGCCCACGACCAGTGCCGCGGCGGCGATGATCCCCGCCATGATCCGCACCAGGCCGATATCGGCGAGCACGTTCGGCATCATCACGATGATCGCCGAGCCGATAATCGGCCCCGCCCGCGACTTGCGGCCGCCCATCGTGACGGCGAGGAGGAACAGCACGGTGAGCTCGAACCCGTAGGAGTTCGGCGCCACGTAGCGCTCCGACCAAGCGAACAGCGCGCCGGCGAGGCCGGCCAAAGCCGCCGAGATCACGAAGGCGTAGACCTTGTAGCGGTAGACGCTGACGCCCATGCAATCACAGGCGATCGGCGAGTCGCGCAGCGCCTCGAAGGCGCGGCCGTAGGGCGAGCGCACCACCCGGTTGACGACCAGGATCGTGGCCAGGAGCGCCAGACAGACCAGGTAGTAGAACTCGAGCTTGCGGCCGGCCGCGCCCCAGGGGGCCTGGAGGCCCAGCAGCGAGAAGTCGAGGACCCGGGCCGGCGGCAGGGTGATGCCGAGGGGACCGTTGGTCAGCGGCGTCAGCTCGTTGATGAAGATCTGGACGATGGTGCCGAAGGCCAGCGTCACCATGGCGAGGTAGGGGCCGGTCACCCGCAGGGCCGGCACGGCGAGCAGCACGCCGAAGGCGGAGGTCACCCCGATCCCGGCCAGGATGCCGCACCAGATCCCGAGCTTGAAGTGCAGGAACAGCACCGCCGCCGAGTAGGCGCCGACGCCGAACAGGCCGGCATGGCCGAGGCTCACCTGCCCGGTATAGCCGACCACGATGTCGAGCCCGAGGATCAGGATCGCGTAGATCGCGATCACGATCATCAGGTGGATGTAGTACGAGCTCGTGACCACGTGCGGGAAGACCGCGAGGCCGACGACCAGCAGCACGGCGCCGAGGATGCCGACGTGGCGCGACAGGCTGGGGGCGGCCGCCGGGGCGGGCGCTTCGGTGGGGGCGAGGGTCTGCGCCATGGCTCAGGCTGCCGTGAGAATTGCGCGGGAGGTCACGCTCAGACCTTCTTGATGACGGCCTTGCCGAACAGGCCGACCGGGCGGATGGAGAGGACGACGAGGAGCAGGATCAGGCCCGGCACATCCTTGTAGCCGGTCGAGATGTAGAAGCCGGTCAGCGTCTCCGCGACGCCGAGGATCAGGCCGCCGACGATGACGCCGAGGCCGGATTCGAGGCCGCCGATGATCGCCACCGCGAAGGCCTTGAGCGCCAGCACGGACCCCATCGTCGCACCGGTCAGGGTGACGGGCGCCACCAGCACGCCCGCGAAGGCCGCCGTCATGGCGCTGATCGAGTAGGAGAGGGTGATGACCTTCTGGGTGTTGATGCCCATCAGCCCGGCGGCGTCGATGTCGTTGGAGGTGGCGACAACCGCCTTCCCCCAGATCGACTTGCGATTGAAGATCTCCACCGCCAGCATCATCAGCAGCGCGCCCGCGACGATCAGCAGTTCCATCGGCAGGACGCGCACGCCGCCGACCTGGAGCGCCGTCTCGGGCAGCGGGGAGGGGAATTTGAGGTCGTCACGTCCCCAGACGTTCTCGGCGACGTTCTTGAAGATGATGCCGAGCGCGATGGTGGCCATGATCCACCCGTACTCGGACTTGATCTTCACGGCCGGGCGCACGCCGAGGCGCTCGACCACGGCTCCGAGGGCGAAGCCGAAGACCAGGACCAGCGGGATCATCAGCCAGTAGCCGACGAACGGCACCAGGGTCAGGCCGAACAGGGCCCCGAGGGCCAGCGCCTCGCCCTGGCCGAAATTGAGGGTCTTCGAGGTCGCGAAGGTCAGCTGATAGCCGAACGCGATGGCGGCGTAGATCATGCCGACCGCGACGCCGGACGCGATGAGCTGGAGCAGGATTTCCATGGGATCGCTGTCGCCGGAGGGACGTCCGGTCGCGCGGCGGGCGCCGCGGGACCGCTGTGCTGAGCGCCAGCGGGCTGTGACGCCGCCGGTCCTTAGGGAGACGCCGCGCCCGTCGCGGGCGCAGCGTCCGGATCCTCAATTCGAGGACTTCTCCTTCAGACGAACCACGCCGGCGTTCTTGGCGTCCTCGTCCTTGGCGTAGACGATCTTGCCGTCCTGCACCTTCCCGAACACCACCATGTTGCGCGAGATGGCGTTGTGGTCCTTCGCCGTGAAGGGCTTATCGTAGGTCGTGACCACGCCCTCGACCTTCTCGTTCAGGTTCTCCAGGGCGGCGCGGATCTTGGCGCCGTCGGTGCCGCCGGCCTGCTTGATCGCCGCGGCGAGGAGGTAGATCGAGTCGTAGCCCTGGGCGCCGGCCACGGGGGTCGGGATCTTCGTGACACCGTAGGTCTTGTAGTAGTTCTCAAGGAACGCCTTGCGCTTCGGCAGGGTCTGATCCTCGATGAAGGTCTGGGGCATGATCACGCCGTTGCCGTTCGTGCCGGCGATGTCGATGAAGCTCTGCATCGAGGACGGCCAGCTCGTGATCATCGGAACCTTCCAGCCGAGCTTGGCCATGCCGTTGGCGATCTGGGCCAGTTCCGGCCCGATGCCGTAGGCCAGGATTACCTCGGCGCCGGCCTGCTGCGCCTTCAGCAGCTGGGCCGTCATGTCGACGTCCTTGATGTTGAACTTCTCGACCGCGACGGGCTTCACGTTCTTGGTCGCGAGATACTTCTCGATGTCCTCGCGCCCGAGCTGCCCGTAATTGGTCGAGTCCGCCAGGACCGCGATCTTCTTGTGACCCTGGGCGAGGGCCTCGTCGACCATCAGGCCGGCCTGAAGCACGTCGTAGGCGGAGTTCCGGAAGACGTAGTTGGCGTCGTAGTCCGGCTCCTTGAACTGGTTGGTGATGATCGTCCCGGTCGCGACGTTGTTGAAGACCGGGATCTCGGCCTCCTGGTAGAAGCGCTGGGCGGCCAGAGCCACGCCGGTATTGATGAAGCCGACGCTCGCGACGACTTTCTCCTTGTTGATCAGTTCCTGCGCGACCTGCGCGCCGACCTCGTTCTTGGCCTCGTCGTCGCGCTCGATCAGCTGGATCGGCCGGCCAAGAACGCCGCCGGCCTTGTTGATCTCGGCGGCGGCGAGCTTGGCGCCGTCCCGCATCGAGACACCCATCGAAGACGAGCCGCCCGTATAGGGCCCGCTCAGCCCGATCTTGATCGGGTCCGCGGCCCGCGCCGGGGCCGACACCATCGTCAATAACAGCACCGCGGCTGCAGCGCGACCTGCGAAGACCATCGTTTCCTCTCCAAGATTCCGCGTGCGCGGTGTGCCCTTCACCGTGGCACTCTGGGAGGGAGATCTCCCGAGACGGGTCGAGCCGTCAAGCTGAGATTTTGGGCGATCCCAGACGATTAATACAGATTGTCCGTTCCACATGTCGTAAAAGCTGCAGGCACCACAATTTCACGTCGTTGGTGCCGGCAGTCGGATTAAGCGCCGGGCGCGTTCGTGACAGGCCGGCGGCGCCGGTCGGCCGAGACATGATCCGGCGCCCCCACCTGCGGAACGCTGCGAGCTACGCGCGGCGGCGCCCGCGCTCCGCCTGGGTCAGGCCGTCGTAACCCCAGCTGTCCTTCGGCACCTCGTGGATGACGATGTAGGACACCTCCGCCAGTTCGGCCCCGAGGACGGTCTTCAGGAGCTGATTTACTTCAGCGATGAAGCGCGATTTCTCATCGGGCGTGTTCGTGTTTGCGCTGATGATGGCATCCACTTGCGCGGCCCGGGCGATCGGCTCGGCACCGACGCTCCATCCCGCGGCAGGCACCGCCTCGACCAGTACGCCGACCAGAGGCGCGACCTTGTGCAGGACGGTGGCCATCAGCCGGGTGATGCCCGCCTGGATCGCCGTGATCTGCTCGGGTGCGAGGGGCGTGCCCGCGACTTTGACATTGATGAAGGGCATGGTCGTCGGTCCGTGGCTTCGCGACCGCCGCAGCGGCCAACGGACGAAGGGTTACGTGACCTTGTTAGTTCGGATAATTTGAAAGATCGCTACCCTATGTTCGGCAAAAACGAATGATGCGGCCTCATCTCCGCTGGCGCGAGCCACGTCACCCTCGGCTCCGCCGCCCCGTGATCGAGCCTCGCGACGCGGACACGTCAAGGTCCGAACAGCGGTCGGGTGCCTCTCGCGGTCTCTCCTCGAGAAGTCCTGGCCAGGGCGATCGGTCACTGTTCGCGCGCGGGCGGAGGCCGAGAGGACTGATGTTTGATGGCCGGGGTGTCTGCGGCGCGCCGAGAGCCCGTCACTGGCCATCGCGCCCTTACGCGACGTGCTCCCTTATGGTCTCGAGAAGAATATCGGTGAGCCGCGCAACGGCCGGCGCCAATTCGGCTTCGGCCTGGTGGAGTGTCAGTGACGCGCTCGGAAGAGGCGGCAGGCCGGTCGCGGCCGGATCGAGAACGCTCAGCGTTTTCGGCAGGCCGACGGCGGTGCGCGCGGTGACACCTAAGCCACCTTCGGCGGCGGCCCAGAGTCCCGAGAGGCTGGGGCTGGTGAAGACGAGCCGCCAGGGCAAGCCGCGACCGTCCAAGGCAGACACGGCCGCGGACCGGAACGTGCACGGCGGCGTGAAGGCCGCGAACGGGACGGGTTCCCGGACCGGGTCCGCGAGACCCGGCCAATCCGGGGGTCCGATCCAGTGGATCGGCACTTCGGCGACCCGGTGCGCGTGAGGGGCACCGCTGCCGTCCCCCCAGACCAGCGCGACATCGAGCTCACCCTTCAGGGTCTTCTCGACGAGTTGCGCGCCGAGCCCGACCTGAACCTCGATACGCACACGCGGATAGGCCCGCGAGAACCGCTTGAGCACCGCCGGCAGCCAGCCCTCGGCGAAATCCTGCGCGAGGCCCAGCCGCGCCCAGCCCTCGAGCTCGGGTCCGCGCAGCCGGTCGACCGCCTCGTCGTTGAGTTCCAAGAGCCGCTTCGCGTAGCCGAGCATGCTCTCACCGGCAGCGGTCAGCGCGAGACCGCGTCCCGCCTTCTGCACGAGCGGCTGACCAACCTGTTCCTCCAGCTTCCGGAGCTGCGTGCTGACAGCCGATTGCGACCGCCCCAGCCGCTCGGCCGCGCGGGCGAAACTGCCGAGCTCGAACCCGGTCACGAAGGTGCGGAGCACGTCCATGTCGAGGTTGGTGCGCGTCGCCATGCTTCGATTTCCGGAAAGTCTTTATTCAGGTGTTTCAAATTTTCCGGACGATCCTGGGGGCGTAAACGGGGAGCGTCAAGGCGGCTAGCCGCTCGACGTCGCAGGAGACCGCAAGCCATGCCCCTCGTTCGGATCTCGCTCCTTAAGGGCAAGTCACCGGCCCATATCAGAGCCATCTCGGACGGCATCCATCGCGGCCTGCGCGACGCCTACGACGTGCCCGCAGACGACCGCTTTCACCTGATCCATCAGCACGCGCCGGACGAGCTGATCTACGATTCCGACTATCTCGGGCTTCACCGCACCGACGACGTGGTGATCATCAACATCGTCGCGGGCAATTGGCGGGACACGGCGAAGAAGAAGGCTCTCTACAGAGCGATCACCGACAACCTTGTCGTCGATCCCGGTCTTCGTCCGGAAGACGTGCTCATAGTCCTGTCGCCGAACGCGCGCGACGAGTGGTCCTTCGGCAACGGCCTGGCGTCCTACGTCCAGGACGACGCGGATTGATCCGTCCGGGGCAACGCGATCTGCCTGGCGGGACCGCCGCCTCGCGCTGACCGGTTCCGAGCCCTAGGCCGGGATGCGCGCGCCGTCCCAGGCGAAGACGCTTCCGGTGTCCGCCACGTCGAGCTCGCCGAGCACGCGCAGAAGATGAGCTGCGCTCTCGTCGGGTCGAAAGACGCCGGGTGCACCCGGATCTGGGCGGAAGGGCCGCGACAGGTTGGAAGCGACTGTGCCTGGATGGAGGCCGACGACGATCGCGTCCGGGCGGCTGCGGGCCACCTCGATCGATAGGGTCCGCAGGATCTGGTTCAGAGCCGCCTTCGAGGCGCGGTAGGCGTACCATCCGCCTGCGCGATTATCCTCGATCGAGCCGACCCGTGCCGACAAGACTGCGAACACGCAATGTCCCTCTCGCGCCAGCAGCGGGACGAAATGCTTGGCGACGAGGGCGGGACCGATCGCGTTGATGGAGAACACGGCGGCCATCGCGCCGGGATCGAGCGCCTTCAGCGCCTTCTCGGGCGCGACGCCGTCCTGATGGAGGATGCCGGTCGCGACGATGACCAGACCGACCGGTCCGGCCTCCGCGACCGCGGCCGCGGCCGCAGCGATCGACGTCTCGTCGACGAGGTCAATCGCGTAGCTGCGGATGCCGTGCGGGAACGATGGCTGCGAGCGCGAGAGGGCGAAGATCGGAGCATAGGCTCCACTCGCGGCCAGTCCGGAGACAAGGGCTCGGCCGATGCCGCCGGAGGCGCCGATCACGACCGCGCTGGTCGAAGTCGATGAGGTCATGGCGACGTCGTCTCAGCAAGCGCGCGGATCGGCTACCTTCAGTCGAGACCAGCCCGGTTCGATGGCTGGCGTTGCCTCGCCCGATACATAGGCGCCCTCTGGCCGCTTGGCAGCCGCGATGACCGCGTCGTCGTGCACCCTTCCCGCTCTCGGTTAGGGCGAAGGCCTGATCCGCACCATCACAGGTGCGACCGGCTCATCGCGAACAGGTCTCGATCTCGTCGCACGCGCAGCGCAGAGACCATCGGTCCGTCTAAGCGCAGCTTCCCCCGAACATGCTCGACATGTTCGGGGGATTACTGACCGGTACAGCGAGCGTGGATATCGTCCGCTGATCGGCGCCCCTCTCGGACGCACCCGGTCGAATGCCACTTTGAGATATATCTCGCTGAAACCTCAGCAGGTTCAACTCAGAGCGGCAAGCAACTTAGGCCTTCTTTATCGTACGAGCCGTCGGCGTATCAGGAGCACCCGGTCGTCGAACCGCAGGTATCGCACTTCAGGCAGGTGCCGTTGCGGACCAGCGTGAAGTTCGCGCATTCCGGGCAGGCCTCGCCGACGTAGCCCTTCATCTTCGCCTCGGCCCGCCGGTCGGCGACGCTCCTCTCCGCCTTGGCGAAGGGGAGGGTGTCGGCGATCGTCTCGGCCTGACCGGCCACCGCCGGCTCCGCCTTCAGCGCCGCGCTGCCGCGGATGGCGTGGACCGTGCCGCCGGCAGGCGCCGTCTGGCCGGTGCTGGCCGCACCGACCCCGAGGCTGGCACCGGCCGGGCCACCCTGGATCAGGGTGAGCCGGTCGGCCGAGCCGCGCAGCAGGCCGCGGGACACGACCGAGGAGGCCGGCGCGGGCTTCGGGCCCTCGCGGGTCGTGTCGCCGCTCTCGCCGCCGCCGATCACCGTGCCGCCGATCTCGGCGGGGCTGACATGGGCGAGGTCGGCGCGGCCGAGATACGAGACCGCCAGCTCGCGGAACACGTAGTCGAGGAGCGAGGTCGCGTTCTTGATCGCGTCGTTGCCCTGCACGAAGCCGGCCGGCTCGAACCGCGTGAAGGTGAAGGCCTCCACGTATTCCTCGAGCGGCACGCCGTACTGGAGGCCGAGCGAGATCGCGATGGCGAAGTTATTCATCAGGCTCCGGAAGGTCGCGCCCTCCTTGTGCATGTCGATGAAGATCTCGCCGAGGCGGCCGTCGTCGTACTCGCCGGTGCGCAGGTAGACCTTGTGGCCACCCACCACCGCCTTCTGGGTGTAGCCCTTCCGGCGGGCCGGCAGCTTCTCGCGGGAGCGGATCCGCTCGACGCGCTCGATCACGCGCTCGACGATCTTCTCCGCGGCCGCGGCGGCCTTGGCGGCGGCCGGGGCCTGGATCAGGGCCTCGATCCCCTCATCGGCCTCGTCTTCATCATCCGAGATGAGCGCCGAGTTGAGCGGCTGCGACAGCTTCGAGCCGTCGCGGTAGAGGGCGTTCGCCTTGAGGGCGAGGCGCCAGGACAGCAGATAGGCCGCCTTGCAATCCTCGACCGTGGCGTCGTTCGGCATGTTGATGGTCTTGGAGATCGCCCCCGAGATGAAGGGCTGCGCCGCCGCCATCATGCGGATGTGGCTCTCGACCGAGAGGTAGCGCTTGCCGATCCGGCCGCACGGGTTGGCGCAGTCGAAGACCGGGTAGTGCTCGAGCTTCAGGCCCGGCGCGCCCTCCAGGGTCATCGCCCCGCAGATGTGGGTGTTGGCGGCCTCGATCTCCTTCTTGGTGAAGCCGAGGAACGGCAGCAGCTCGAAGGTCGGGTCCGACAGCTTCTCGGCGGGGACCCGGAGGGTCTGCGTGAGGAAATCGTCGCCGAGCGTCCAGCGGTTGAACACGAACTTTATGTCGAAGGCCGACTTCAGGCCCTTCTCCACCGCGGCGATCTTCTCGTCCGTGAAGCCCTTGGCGCGGAGCGTCGTCGGGTTGATGCCCGGCGCCTGACCCATCGAGCCGTGGCCGACCGCGTAGGCCTCGATCTCGGCGATCTCGGATTCGCGGTAGCCGAGAGCCCGCAGGGCGTCCGGAGCGGCCTGGTTGATGATCTTGAAGTAGCCGCCGCCGGCGAGCTTCTTGAACTTCACCAGGGCGAAGTCGGGCTCGATGCCGGTCGTGTCGCAATCCATCACGAGGCCGATCGTGCCGGTCGGCGCGATCACGGTGGCCTGGGCGTTGCGGTAGCCGTGCTCCTCGCCGAGCTTCAGCGCCCGGTCCCAGGCGGCGCGGGCATGGTCGCCCAAATCCGCCTGCGGGATGTTCGCGTGGTCGAGGGCGACCGGCGCGACGTTCAGGAACTCGTAGCCACCGGCCTCGCCGTGGGCGGCCCGGCGATGGTTGCGGATGACCCGCAGCATCGCGTCGGCATTCTCGTCGTAGGCCGGGAAGGTGCCGAGTTCCGCGGCCATCTCGGCCGAGGTGGCGTAGGCGACGCCGGTCATGATGGCGGTGAGGGCACCGGCGAGCGCCCGGCCCGCGTCGGAATCGTAAGGAAGGCCCATGGTCATCAGCAGGCCGCCGATATTGGCGTAGCCGAGACCCAGCGTCCGGTAGCGGTAGGAGAGTTCCGCGATCTCCTTGGACGGGAACTGCGCCATCATCACCGAGATCTCGAGCACCACCGTCCAGAGGCGGTTGAGGTGCTCGAAGGCCTCCACGTCGAAGCGCTTGGTATCCCGGTCATACATCGTCAGCAGGTTCGCCGAGGCGAGATTGCAGGCGGTGTCGTCGAGGAACATGTACTCGGAGCACGGGTTCGAGGCCCGGATCCGCCCGCCCGCCGGGCAGGTGTGCCAGTCGTTCATCGTGGTGTTGAAGTGCAGGCCCGGATCCGCAGAGGCCCAGGCGGCCTCGCCGATCCGCTCCCACAGGTCGCGGGCCTTCAGGGTCTTGGTGACCTTGCCGGTGGTGCGGGCGGTCAGCTGCCAGTCGGCATCCGCCTCGACGGCGCGCAGGAAGTCGTCGGTCAGCGAGACCGAGTTGTTGGAATTCTGGCCGGCGACCGTGAGGTAGGCCTCCGAATCCCAGTCAGTGTCGTAGACGGGGAACTCGATCTTGGTGAAGCCCTGGCGGGCGAACTGTACGACACGCTTGATGTAGGAATCCGGCACGGAGGCGCGGCGGGCGGCCTTGATCTCGCGCTTGAGAGCTGGGTTGCGCTCCGGATCGAAGCAGGCATCGCCCTCGGCCTCGCACTGCGTGCAGGCCTTCATCACCAGGGTCAGGTGCTTGGAGACGACCTTGGATCCCGTCACCAGGGCGGCGACCTTCTGCTCCTCCTTCACCTTCCAGTCGATGAAGGCCTCGATATCCGGATGGTCGATGTCGACGATCACCATCTTGGCGGCGCGCCGCGTGGTGCCGCCCGACTTGATCGCGCCGGCCGCCCGGTCGCCGATCTTCAGGAAGCTCATCAGGCCCGAGGACTTGCCGCCGCCGCCGAGCTTCTCGTTCTCCGAGCGCAGCATCGAGAAGTTCGAGCCGGTGCCGGAGCCGTACTTGAACAGGCGCGCCTCGCGCACCCACAGGTCCATGATGCCGCCGTCGTTGACGAGGTCGTCCTGGACCGACTGGATGAAGCAGGCGTGCGGCTGCGGGTGCTCGTAGGCCGAGGCCGACTTGGTCAGCACGCCGGTCTGCGGGTCGCAATAGTAGTGGCCCTGGCTCGGGCCATCGATGCCGTAGGCCCAGTGCAGGCCGGTGTTGAACCATTGCGGCGAGTTCGGCGCCACCATCTGGCGAGCCAGCATGAAGCGCAGTTCGTCCATGAAGGCCGAGGCATCCTCCTCCGACGAGAAGTAGCCGCCCTTCCAGCCCCAGTAGGTCCAGCAGCCGGCGAGCCGGTCGAAGACCTGCGTGGCGGAGGCTTCGGAGACGAAGCGCTCGTCCTCGGGGATCTCGGCCAGGGCCGCGTCGTCCGGCACCGAGCGCCAGAGGAACGAGGGGACCGCGTTCTCCTCGACCTTGCGCAGCCGCGCCGGAACGCCCGCCTTGCGGAAGTATTTCTGCGCGAGAACGTCGCTCGCGACCTGGCTCCAGCTCTCCGGCACGTCGATGCCGTCGAGGCGGAACACGACCGAGCCGTCCGGGTTGCGGATCTCGCTCAGGGCCTTGCGGAAGGGGATCCCGGCGTAGGGCGATTGTCCGGCCGTGGTGTAGCGACGCTCGAACCGCATGAAACACACCTCTCCCGTCGGGACACGAGGGTCCCGGCCCCGCGCGACGCGGGGTCTAGCCCGATAGTGGGATTCGCGGCCGACCACGCCCGGCTGAGAGACGTGCCTCGGTCCCGCGAACGAAAATTAGGAACGGCCGCCCCTGCCCAACGCACCACTTCCGCGGAGCGCGACCGATGCAGGGAGATTACCGCCGCCTTCACTCTCACGTCAACAAGTGGTGTTCGACGGCCTTGTTCCCCGCTAGATGTTGTGCCGGCTCGCAAAAGCCTGTGGATATCGTCCCGGGCCGGGATAAGTGTCCTTCCGGCTTTCGGGAATCGGATCGGGAAAATTTTAGATTCACAACCCTAGGGAGCGGAACCGGCGGATGGCCGGAACCGGAGGCCGAAAGCGCGGGCCGAGCGTTGCCCCGGGGCGACACTTCCGTCATGCGGCTGGACTCACACGCGCGCGGTCACCATAACGGCGCCGACGAGCGCCCTCGCGGCGCGCCACGATTCCGGGACCGGCGATGGCGCTGAAGGACACTTTGCTGCGCATCTTCACGTGGTGGAACGGCCAGACCGTCTCCGTCGCGCTCCAGACCGCGCGCACCGGCATCTTCGTCGGCGAGGACGAGTTCGGGAACAAGTACTACAAGGCGGAGGGCGCGCTGATCGACCGATCGGTGGGCTCGGAGCGCCGCTGGGTCGTCTACAACGGCTACGCCGACGCCTCGAAGGTGCCCCCCGGCTGGCGCGGCTGGCTCTGCCACAACGTCGACGTCGCGCCGAGCGAGGAGACCTACCAGCCGAAGGCGTGGCAGAAGCCCCATATCGAGAACCAGACCGGCACCGCGAACGCGTACCGGCCGGCGGGCTCGCAGCTCTCCTGGGGCCAGCGGCCGGCCGCGACGGGCGACTATGTGTCCTGGACGCCGGGCGAGTAGAGCCGCGACCCGTCGCGGAGCCGGCGCCCTTTTGCCGCCACCGTTCCGGTGTTCATGACGGGTCAATCCCGATCGCCCGCCGCGCACCCGTTGGCGCGGCCGGTCACCCTCGTCCAGGGGTCCGAGCCTTGAGCCGCATCACCGCCCTCGCACGCCGCGCGCTCGCCCCGGGCCTCGCGCTCCTCGTCTGCGCCGGCCCCGCCGCCGCCGACAAGATCAAGAACCCGACCGCGGTGTTCTCCGGCCTCGACAAGATCACCGGCCGGATCGTCAATTTCGAGGTGGCGGTCGACGAGACCGTGCAGTTCGGCGCCCTGCAACTCACCCCGCGGGTCTGCTACACGCGCCCGCCGACCGAGAGCGCCAAGACCACGGCGTTCCTCGAGGTCGACGAGGTCACCCTCGACAACAAGTACCGCCGGATCTTCACCGGGTGGATGTTCGCGTCGAGCCCCGGCCTGCACGCGATCGAGCACCCGATCTACGACGTGTGGCTGGTCGACTGTAAGGGCGGCAGCGACGTGATCGCCGAGGCCAAGGAGCAGGAGGACGTCCCGGCCGTGGCGGCCAAGCCCGAGAAGGCGAAGCGCCCCGGCAAGGATGCGACCAAGACCGCCCAGCAGCTCAATGCCAACGGGCAGGTGGACGTGGAGGCGCCGCGCGGCGTGCCGGTGCAGCCCCGCCAGAAGCCCTCGCGGAAGTTCTTCCCGTCGAACGAGGGGCCGGCGCCGGCCCCGCCGCCGCAGCAGCAGCCGCAGAACCTGTTCGACGCGCTGTTCCGCTGACGCCGCGCGCGGGCGCGGCGTCGCCTCAGGCGATGTTGAGCCGTCGCCCGCGATTCCACGCCAGGAACGGGACGCCGGAGAGCAGTCCGGCGAGCGCCGCGCGCGTCTGATGGCAACCGTTCACCGACACCCGGGGCAGGGCCTGGAGGTGCGCGGCGTGCTCGGCGAAGAGATGGCCGGGCCGCGTGGTCACGGCCGTCGCGAAGCCCATCTCCCGCGCCAGGGCGAATTCCCGCGGGCCGGCGGAGGTCGGATCCCCGACCGGGTAGGACAGGTGCCGCACCGGCCGCCCGAGTTCCGTCTCGATCCGCGCGCGCCCCTCGGCGATCTCGCGCGCCGCGATCGCGGGAGCGTGCTTGGCGAGCATCGGATGGCTGACCGTGTGGGCGCCGACGGTGACGGCCGGGTCGGCGGCGAGGTCGCGCAGCTCAGCCCAGGACAGGCACAGGTCGGCGGCGAGGCGCCCGGGCGGGAAGCCGGCCTGCCGGCAGAGGGCCGCGATCCGGTCGAGGAGGTCCGCCTCGTCCCCGCGCCGCAGGTCGCGGTACAGGGCTTCGAAGGCCAGCGCCTTCTCCTGCGGGCTGCGCGCCGGAAGGTCGAGACTCCGCGCGCCGACGTCGATGCGCACCCGGTCCACGCGCGCGATCGCCTGCTCCAGCTCGATCCACCAGAGCCGCCCGGCCTGGTCGGCGAAGCCGCTGGTGACGAACAGGGTCCACGGCGCGCCGTGGCGGGCCAGCACGGGACGGGCGTGCTCGACATTATCGCGGTAGCCGTCATCGAAGGTCAGGACCGCGAAGGGCGGCCCGTAATCGGGTTCGGCCAGCCGCTCCGGCACCGAATCGAGACCGATGATCTCGAAGCCGCGGGCATCGAGCTCGCGCAGGGTCAGATCGAGGAACTCGGGGGTGATGCCGAGCAGGCGGTTCGGCGCGAAGGCCGGGACCGGGTCGGGGCTGACGTGATGGAAAGTGAGGATCACGCCGAGGCCGCGCGCCGCGGGGCTGAGCCAGCGGTCCGCCCCGAGCGCCTGGATCGCGCGGAACCCGGACGCGAAGACCCGATGCTTGGCACGCGACGACAGCATGGCCCTGAACCGTTCGGGCCCGCGGCCCAGCTCGGCACAGCCTTGGCTCGCCCGGGTAAACAAAGCCGAAAGCATGCGTGACTGCGGCGAAGGCAAGCTATCATTAGCCACGACTGTTCTTTGGCGGACCGTCCGGCGCCGGTATCGCGCCATCATCGATCGGAGTGACGGGCTGTTCAGCCGCTTGCCGTCAGGGTGCGCGCGGCACGGGATCGCGCGCGGTCCCCGGGAGATCGGGTCATGGCGGTCGGTGTCCACGTAGCGGGAACGGACATGGTCGATTCGCGCAGCGTCGGGGGGCTCGTCGCGGAGATCATCCCCGATCTGGCCGCCGCGGAGGCGCTGTGGCGGCGCCTGGACGCCGATCCGGCGAGCCTCGGCACGCCGTATCAGCGGTTCGACTGGATCAGCGCCTACCTGCGGGCGACGGGACAGGCCGAGCGCGCGCGCGTCGCGGTCCTGCGGGATGACGACGGACGGCCGCGCATCCTCGTCCCGTTCACCCTGAGCCGGGAGCACGGGCTGCGCCTCGCGCGCACGGTCGGCGGCACGCACGCCAACTATCACATGCCGCTCTTCGCCACCCGCGACGCGGCGGCCATCGGGCCAGGCAGCATCGTCGCGGCGCTGATCCGCGCCGGCCGCGCTGAGGGTATCGACGCCTTCGCGCTCAAGCACCAGCCCCGGATGTGGGACGGGGCAGCGAACCCGCTCGCCGCGACCGGCGAGGCGGAGGCCAGCGACGGCTACGGCCTCATGCTCGGGCCGGATCCGGAAGCGACCGTGCGCCGGGTTTTCAGCGCGGACGCCCGCAAGAAGCTGCGCTCCAAGGAGAAGCGCCTCGTGGAGGCGCACGGCGCGATCGTCTACCGCCGCGCCGAGACCGCCGACGAGGCGGCGCGCCTGCTGGCGGCGTTCTTCGCGCAGAAATCGGCCCGCTTCGCCGGCATGGGAGTGGCCGACCCTTACGCCGATCCCGCGATCCGGTCCTTCCTGACGGCCGCGTCGACCGGCGCAGAGCCCGCCATGGAGCTGTACGCCCTGTGTCTCGCCGAGAGCGGCCGCGTTCTCGCTACCTTCGGCGGTGCCGTCAGCGACCGACGCTTCAGCGGCATGATGACGGCGTTCGACGGCGACCCCGAGGTCGCCCGTTACAGTCCCGGCGACCTTCTCCTGCAGCATCTCGTGCGCGACCAGACCGCCCGCGGCCGGCAGGGCTTCGATCTCGGCGTCGGCGAGGCGCGCTATAAGGCCAGCATCTGCGACGAGACGATCAGCCTCGTCGAGACGATCATCCCGGTCACCCTGCGGGGCCGGGCCTACGGCTCCCTGCGCCGGGGCCTGACGCGGACGAAACGGCGGATCAAGCGCGACCCGCGCCTCTACGCCGCCCTCAAGCGGCTCCGCACCTTGCGCCGGTCCTGATCGGCGCGCGGCCTAGGCGGCGTTGAGGCGCAGCTCCGCCCGCGCCTCCTCGACATCGGACGCGGCCGGGCGATCCTGCGCGACCAGGATCTGCCCCGCGCCGGCCTCCTCGGCGAGGGCGTAGAGGTCGGCCAACGCCGGATCTTCGGCATCGGCGTTCGACGCGATGACGACGCTGTCCATGAAGCCGGCCACGAGCTCGAGGAGGTCGACGGCCCCCGGCGCGGCGTGGAGCCGGAAGACCACCCAGTCGTAGGCCTCGGCCATGGCCTCGAAGGTCAGGGCCAGGGCATCGGGCTCGTCGAACAGGACGGTCGACTCCAGCAGCCCCGCCTCGATCCGATGCTGGCCGCCGTCCCGGCGTGCCTGGATCACGTCGAGGAACGCGGCCTCGCCGGCGATGAGGTCGGCGAAGCCGAGCCGCGCCGTGCCGTCGTTCGGCAGGTTCAGGTCGACGGCGACGAGGCTTCCCTCGCGACCGAGCGCGCGGGTCAGGGCCTCGGACAGCGCCGGGACGCCGCGACGGGCTTCGGTCTCGACGATCAGGACGCGGCGACCCGCCTGCGCCTCCGGTGCGCGGGGCGCCGCCGCGATGCGCGCGACGAGCGGCGCGAGATCGAACATGTCGGGGGAGCGGAGCGCCGCGGCCGCGGCGGGCGCCGCCGACGCGGCGGCAGCCGCGCCCGACGCCTCGGACCAGCGGGCGGCCGGTGTCGCCTCCGGGAAGGTGAAGGACGGCCGATCCAGCACCGGCTCGCGGCGCCGCCGATCGTCTGCCGGATCGCCGTCGCGGTCGCCGGCGGCGCGGCCGGACTCGGCGAGCAGCGCGCTGGCGATGACCCCGCCGACCGAGAGCATCAGCGTCAGCAGCGTCGCGAAAGCGACGATCGGCAGCTTCTTCGGGAAGGACGGAACCTCGGGCGTCACCGCGCGGGACACGATACGGGCGTCAGCTGGGGTCGCGGCCTCGCCGTCGCGCGCCGCCGCCTCGCGGTAGCGGCCGAGATAGGATTCGAGCTGCTCGCGCTGCGCCTTGGCCTCGCGCTCCAGCGCGCGGAGCTGGATCTCGCTGGCGTTGCCGCGGACGACGACGTCCTGCTGGCCGTCGACGGCGGCCTGGAGGCTCTCGACCCGGGCGCCCGCGATCTTGGCGTCGTTCTCCATCGTGCGCACGACGCGCTCGGCCGAGGCCTTGATCTGGGCGTCGAGGTCCTCGAGCTGGGCGTGCAGCTCCTTGATCCGCGGGT
Organism: Methylobacterium sp. UNC300MFChir4.1; assembly: GCF_900110155.1. Lineage (NCBI taxonomy): Bacteria > Pseudomonadati > Pseudomonadota > Alphaproteobacteria > Hyphomicrobiales > Methylobacteriaceae > Methylobacterium > Methylobacterium sp. UNC300MFChir4.1. The sequence continues at coordinate 359,020 of NZ_FOCS01000002.1, forward strand.
GAGCCGGCAGGAGGGTCCGCGACTCGAGGGCGAGCTGGGCGCGCACGGAGATCCGGTTCTCGACGATCCGGCGGATGACCTCGTTGTTGGCGACGTCGGGAATCTCGAAGGCGCGCCCGTCCTTGATCAGGTCCTTGATGGCCTTCACCTTGCCGTCGAGGTCGGCCTTCAGGCTCCGCGCCGCGGAGAGCTGGCTCGACAGCTCGCCGAGCTGCTGGGCGTTGAGCGGCCGTCCGGCCAGGCCGGTGCTGCCTACGAGGCCGTTTTTGGCGCGGAACGCCTCGACCTTGGCCTCCGCCTCGGCGACGCGCTTGCGCAGCCCGTCGATGTTGCCGCCGAGCCAGGTGGAGGCGTAGCGGGCGGTGTCGACCTTATCGGCCTCCAGCGAGCCGATGTAGAGCTTGGCGATGGTGTTGGCGGCCTCGGCCGCGAGCTTCGGGTCCTTCGCGCGGAACTCGATCGTCAGGATGCGCGACTTGCCGGCAGGGAAGACCAGGAGGTGGTCGAAGTAGGCGTCGAGGACCCGGTCCTCGGCGGGGCGGTCCAGGGGATTGGGACCGATGCCGAGCATCATCAGCACGCGCTGCACGGCGCCGATGCTGCCCGCGCCGGGATCGAACTCGGCGTTGCCGACGAGCTTGAGCCGGCGGATCGCCTCGCGGGCGAGATCGCGGGACATCACGACCTGCACCTGGCTCGCCACCGCCTGCTCGTCGATCGGCGCGAGCTGGTCGCCGCGCTCCTGCGCGGTGCGGGCGAAGGCCGGGTCGCGGCTCTCGAGGAGCACCTTCGCCTCGCCGGTGTAGCGCGGGCTGACCACGTTGACGAAGACGCTCGCGCCCAGGGCGACCACCAGGGTCGGCCCGACGATCCAGCCGATCGAGCGCCGCAGGATCCGCGGCAGCTGCGCGAGGCCGAGGCCTTCCTCGGCGCGCGGCTGGGATCCGGGCACGGCGTAGGTCGAGCGTTGACGGATCGTGGACATGCGGACGCTCTGAACGCGGAGACAGGCCGGGCGGGCATTACTGCCGTCCCGCGGCCATTAGTGGATGTTAAGGTTGCTCAAGAGTTAAGGGCCGCGCGGACCGGTGACGGCGCCGCCTCCGTCGCGCGGTGATCAAGTTTCATTAACCTTAACGGCCTACATCACCCCGCAACTGCATCCATGACGGCGATGGTGATGAACCGGCGCGCTCTGCTCCTCGCACTCGGCTCGACTCTGGCGCTCGGCGGCTGCCTGCGGCCGAGCTTCCGCACCGACCAGCTCGATGCCACCGGCACCGGCTCGATCGCCGCGCGGTACACGCTGGCGGCGGGCGACAAGCTGCGGGTGATCGTGTTCGGCCAGGACAACCTGTCCAACATATACGCGGTCGACGGCGCGGGGCGCATCGCCATGCCGCTGATCGGGACCGTGCAGGTGGGCGGCCAGACGACCGCGCAGGCGGCCAAGGCGATCGAGGCCAAGCTGGCCTCCGGATACGTGCGCGAGCCGCACGTCACCGTGGAGGTGGACGCCTACCGACCGTTCTACATCCTCGGCGAAGTCACCACCTCCGGTCAGTACCCGTTCGTCAACGGCATGACCGTTGAGACCGCGGTAGCGATCGCGGCCGGTTTCGGCCCGAGGGCAGCGCGCGATTACGCCGTCCTGACCCGCGACGCCGGTGGCTCGCTGATCTCCGGGATCGTGCCGATGACCTACGCGGTCCGGCCGGGAGACACGATCGTCATCAAGGAACGCTTCTTCTGAGCAGCGCGGCGCCGGTCACTGCCCGCTCTGCCACGGGTTGATCACCCGCATGGCGGTCTTCTGCGCTGGGATCGGCGTCGCCACCTCAGGCATCGGCTGCCGGGCGCGGGCCATCATCCGCCGCGCCTCCTGCGCGGGCACGGCGCCGACCGGCGTGAACAGCCCGGCCAGGACCTTCCGCGTGCCCCGGCTCACAAAGCGCGAGTTCTGGACCGGCTCGAAATCCCGGATCGCGTGGCGCTTGTCGGGATTTCCGGTGAACACCCGGGCGCCGGAATTCAGCACCACGATGTCGCCGGGCCGCAGCGTCTCGTCCTTGAGCAGCGCCGCCGTCGCGCCGCCCTTCATGTCGATGGGGGTCTGGCGCTCGCTGATCTCCCGCTCCTTGACGCGGATCTTGAGCGGGAGCGCCGCGTAGCGGGTCTGGAAGCGGCGGCGCGCCGCCCCGAGCCGCGGGGTCGCGTGGCGGCCGAAGGCGCGGCCGTCGAAGGCGGGGGCCGGGGCAGGGGCCGGCTGGGCCTGCTGAGGGGCCGGCCGGGCGCCGAACAGCATCTCGAGGAAACCGACCTCGGCGGCCTGGGCGCGCAGCGCCGACCCGGCGAGGAGACCGCCGGCCGCCATGACGGCCAGCAAGCTGCTCGTGCGAAGCCTCATAGCACCCTCCGGAAGCGACGCCCGACGCGAGCATCCGACCCTCAACCGCAAGGCGTACTGGAGGGTTCCGGATGATTTAGAGTCTGCTTAGGAACGCCCCGCGGCGACCCGCCGGCGCGGGATTCGACGTGCCCGCGGTCAGGATCCCGGCGCGCCCGAGCGCGCAGGGACGCGGTCTAGCCCGGCGCCGACTGCTCGCCCTCGCCGATGCAGTCGAGGGCGCGCTCCACGGCGCTCACGGCATCCAGGAGGTGCTGAACGGTGCGCTCGACCTCGATCGCCGGACGCCCCATCGCGGCGGCGCGGGCGCTCACATCCTCGAGCTGCTCCAGCAGGGCGAGGAGATCACCGGCCACGGTCACAACTTCGCAGCGAGCGAGGCGGGTGACGGTCGGGCGCGGACGGAAGGGCAAGACGTTGCTCATCGCGGAGGGTTGTCGCCCGAAACGACCGGGATTCGCCAGGGGGAGGGGGCCGAACTCAACACGATTGGCCGGCCCTATCCGCCGCAATCCCGGTCTGTGGTGGATTTTCCGTGGCCGGCGCGCATCGGAGGCGGCAGAACGGATTTACATCTTGCGCGCGACCTTGACGGAGGCGCCTCCGCGCTGACCATGCCGCGAGACGTCCCGTGAGGGCCGCTCCGGCCGTGGCCGGTCGCGGGCCGGCCACGGCCCGCTTTCAGGATACGCGATGCGCTTGACCCTTCTCGCCCTCTCCGCGCTGACGCTCGGCGGCCTCTGCGCCTGCAGCACCAGCGACGGCCCGGATTCCCGCAGCGGCCTCGCCGAGACCTTCAACCTCGACAACTACCGGGCCTCGGGTAACACCAACGGCACCCAGACCCGCCGCGACGTGAACCGCGCCTACACCCAGCCGACGCTGCCGACGATCGGCAACCGCGGGATGTGAAGCGCGCGCGGCGCGTCACCGCTTGGTGAGCGCGTCCGCGAAGGTGGCGATCCGGTTGCGGGCGTAGACCGGCAGGCCGGCGCTGATCGAGTTGCCGGTGTTGAAGCTGGAATTGCCCATCAGCACCTGCGCGGGGAGCAGGTTCTTCAGCACCGGAACGCGGGCGTACTCGGCCTTGCGGTCGAGGACGTCGCCCTTGATCGCCAGCGCCATGTAGGTGGTGACCACCGTCTTGGTCGGGTCGTTCGGCATCGGCTGGAACACGGCCAGGAACTTGCCGAAGCGCAGGATCTGATTGACCCAGAAGATCGTCTGCTCCAGGCCGCCGGTCACCGCGGTGTCGATCTTGGTCAGCGCCTTGAGCCGGTCGCCCTGGTCCGGCCCGAGCACCCGCAACTCGCTCTGGAACGAGACGAACTCGGCGATCTTCTTGGTCGAGCCTTCCTCGAGCTTGTTGGCGAGCTTCACGCCGAGCGGCAACTTGCCCTCGAGGTCGTAGCGCGACTCGATGCAGGCGCCCGCGCCCTCGCACCACGGACGGTCGGGCCGCTTGGCGAAGGCGGCGGCCGGGTCCTTGTTGGGCGTCACGTCGGCGACCGCCAGGGTGCGGTGCTTGATCGCCGGATCCATCTTCTGGACGAAAGCGAGGTTGGCGAAGGCCTGGAGGTCGATCGCCTCGGGCGGCCGCGGGACGACGAAGCGCCCCTCGGCGACGTAGACCTTCAGGGTCTCGTGCCGCGGCTTGGTCACGCCGTTCACCGTGACCGTGTAGTCCGGCTCCTTGTAGCCCGGATACGGGGCGAGCGCCGCCGCCTCGGCCGGCCGCGCCTTCAGCCAGTCGAGGTACGGGATCAGGCCGTTCTCCGGCGCCGACGGGTTGTCGCGGTGGTCGGTGAACAGGATCTGGCCGGGCTTGATCGCGGCCGGATCGACGGCCGTGACCGAGGGCACCTCCTTGATCCGCTCGGGCCCCGGCGCCGGGGCGGTGTTGGCGGCGGGCGTCTGGGCGCGTGCCGGGAGGGCCGGGAGCGCGGCCGTGAGGGCGGCCGCCAGGGCCGCGGGAAGCTGCTGGCGCAACGGGATTCTCGTCTGTCGGGGAGGGCTGTCAGTAACCGGGGTCTTCGCCGAACAGGTAGTCGGGATCGCGGCGGCGCGGGCGGCGCGCGTCGTCGTCCCCGCCGAAGGGCGAGCGATTCGTCTGGCCCGGCCAGGGCTTGTAGGGATCCTGACCGTAGAGATCCACGTCGCCCTGCGCGCGGCGGCTGCGCGGCGCGGGACGCTCGCCGAACGGGTCGAGGAAGTCGGATCGCGGCCGCTCGCCGGTCATGTTGCCGTAGTAGTCGCCCGCGACGCTCGCGCCGTCGTCGCCGGCGAGATCGCCGTCCTGCGCGTCGGGCCGCATGGCGTAGAGCGTCTCGCGGGGGACGAGGCGGTACTGCGTGTCCGCCATCCGGCCGTCGCCGCTGGTGCGGAAATGTTCGAGGAATCCGCCGCCGGCGACCCGCACGCCGCTGCGCGGGTCGACCGGCAGGTCGGCGATGAACGGGCGGGCCTCGGGGGAGGGGCCCCGCAGCGGCGTCTTGGCGACGCCGTTCGCCCAGGCCGCCTGCAGGATCGCCGAGGCGATCGGCACCGAGACGTGGCCGCCGGTCTGGCCGCGGCCGAGCGTCTTGCGGGTGCCGTCGGCGTTGTCGTAGCCGACCCAGACAACCACGCTGATCTCGTTGGTCAGTCCGGCGAACCACGCGTCGTTCTCGTTCTCCGAGGTGCCGGTCTTGCCCGCGACGTAGGCCGAGACCTTCGCGAGCGCCGCGGCCGTGCCGTGCTGGGTCACGCCCTGCAGCATGGTCTTCAGCTGGTAGAAGGCCACGCGGTCCGCCGAGGCGATCCGCACCGGCTCCTTGGCGGCGTGCGCGTAGAGGGGCTTGCCGTCCCGCTCGACCGATTCGAGAGCGTAGGGCGCCGGGCGGGCGCCCTCGTTGGCCACCGCCGCGTAGAAGCCCGCGAGGTCGAGCATCCGCACCGGCTGCGCGCCGAGGACGAAGGGGTAGTAGGGCTCGCACTCGGCGTAGATCTGCGCCTCGAGGGCGATGTCGCAGACCCGCTTCAGGCTCGCCGGCGCCTTCGGGGCGATCCCGCCCTGGAGGAGCCGGGCGGTGACGAGGTTCTTGGAGAATTCCAGGCCGCGCCGCAGGGTCGTCGGTCCCGAGCCGCCGCCCTCGTAGTTCTTCGGCGACCAGGAATCGCCGGCCCCGCCGATGGGCGGCAGGGTCACGGCGGAATCCATGACCAGGGTGTTCGGCTGCAGGCCGGCGTTGAGCGCGGCGAGGTAGGTCAACGGCTTCAGCGTCGAGCCGGGCTGGCGCACCGTCTGGGTGACCCGGTTGAGCTGGCTCAGCGGGTAGGAGAAGCCGCCGGCCATCGCGAGGATCCGGCCGGTCTGGTTCTCCAATACCAGGGCCGCGCCCTGGACGGTCGGCCGGACGCGGAGCTGCGCGCGCGGGCCGCCCTTGCCGGCGCTGAGCTTCACGCGGATCACGTCGTAGAGCTGCAGCTTGCCGCGGGCGATGCCGGGGTCGAGGGAGGCGGTGCGGCCGTCGGCGAGGCCCACCTTCACGCCGCCGCGGCCGGTTTCCAGCACCACCGCCATCGGCCAGTGAACGTCGTAGAGGACCGGGCGGGCGCTCTCGAGTGCCAGGAGCCACGCCGGCTTCTTCTGCGGCACGGCCGCGACCCTCTCGCCGCGGCGCGGCTTCGCGGCCGGCCCCGCCTCCGGCCTGGCATCGGATTTCGCGGCTTCCGGCCGCGCGCCGGTGACGGCGGGCGCGGCCGAGGCGGAGCCCTCCGGTGCCGGCGTCGCCGCTTGGATCCGCCGGACGCTGTCGGCGAGGTTGAGTTCCGGCCCCGTGAAGGCCTGACGGCCGGTGGCGCGCTCGTAATTGGCGAGCCCGTCCTGAAGGGCGTCCTCGACGGCGCGCTGCAGCCCCGCGTTGATCGTCGAACGGACGGTCAGCGAGCCGGAGGTCAGCGAATCCACGCCCGCGAAGGTGCGGGCCTCGCGATTGAGGAAATCCACGACGTAGAAGCCGGAGTCGCGCCGCGCGGTCTCGATCGGCTTCAGACCGAGATCGGACTTGATCGCCGCGCTCATCTCGGCCTCGGTGATCGTCCCCTCTTCCTTGAGGCGGGCGAGCACGTAGGCGCGCCGCTCCCGCGCGCGGTCGGGGTACTTGTCCGGGCTGTAGAAGTTCGGCCCCTTGGGCATGCCGGCGAGGAGCGCCGCTTCCGGAAGGGTCAGCTGCCCCACCGGCTTCCCGAAATAGCTCTGCGCGGCCATCTCGATGCCGTAGGCGCCGCGGCCGAGATAGATGCCGTTGAGGTAGAGCCCCAGGATCTGCGGCTTCGTCAGGATGCGCTCCAGCCGCGACGCGACGATCATCTCGCGGATCTTGCGCTCGTAGGTGACGTCGTCGCCGACCGAGAGGTTCTTGACCACCTGCTGGGTGATGGTCGAGCCGCCCGCCGGCCGCCCCGGCGAGGCGAGGTTGGCGATGAAGGCGCGGATCACCCCGCGCTCGTCGATCCCGTGATGGGTCTCGAAGCGCTTGTCCTCGGCGGCGATGAAGGCCTTCTGGACGAGGTTCGGAACGGCCGTGATCGGCACCACGATGCGGCGGCCGTTCGGCTCCGATGCCTCGGCGAAGGGCTTGCCGGCGCCGTCGAGGATCCGGGTCATCCCCGGCAGGGCCTTGTCGCGCAGGGCCTCGGCGCTGGGCAGATCCTTGGTGGCGTTGTCGTAGAACTCGATCACCGCCTTCGCGTCGAAGGGCGAGTTCGCCGGGTTCTCGCCCTTGCAGAACTGCTTGTAGCTCGTGTTCAGCTCGGTCAGGTCGAGACCGTGCAGGATCTTCGGCGCGGCCGGACCGGCGACCGTGGACGGATCCTCCATCGCGGTGGTGATCAACTCGTCGAGATTGATGTCCTCGATGTCGAAGGCCTTGCGCATGTGGGCGCAGCCGTCGCGCAGCAGGCGCACCACCTCCGGGCCGTCCGTCGCGGGATCGAACTGCGTCCGGACCGCGTCCGGCCGTGTCGTGACCTGGCTGAGCGTCAGGGCGGTCGCGAACAGCTTGATCAGGATGGCGTTCATACGAGCCGGGTTCGGGGGACGCGACGGGGCGAGCGCGGACCTTTCGGGAGCGCGCCTGAACAGGGCGTGCACAACGCGGCTGATTTAAGGAGACGCCGCACGGCAACGCTTTGGCCGACTCCCACGTTCGTGAGGCGCGACGACGCCGGGGGGCCCATGATCAACGACCTGTGGTACAAGAACGCGATCATCTACTGCTTGTCCGTCGGCACGTTCATGGACGCCAACGGCGACGGCATCGGCGACTTCGCCGGGCTGGAGCGCCGACTGGACTACATCCAGGGCCTGGGCGCCACCGCGGTCTGGCTGATGCCGTTCCAGCCCTCGCCCAAGAAGGACGGCGGCTACGACATCGCCGACTATTACGGCGTCGATCCGGATTACGGCTCCCTCGGGGACTTCGTCGCCTTCACGCACGCCGCCAAGCAGCGGGGCCTGCGCGTCCTCATCGACCTCGTCGTCAACCACACCTCGGACCAGCATCCGTGGTTCCAGTCGGCCCGGTCCGACCCCAAATCGCCCTACCGCGACTGGTACGTCTGGTCGAAGGAGCGCCCCGCGAGCGCCGACGAGGGCATGGTCTTCCCGGGCGTTCAGGAAACCACCTGGACCTACGACACCAAGGCCAAGGCCTGGTACTTCCACCGCTTCTTCAACTTCCAGCCGGATCTCAACACCGCCAATCCGGAGGTGCTGGCCGAGATCCTGAAGATCATGGGCTTCTGGATCCAGCTCGGCGTCTCCGGCTTCCGCATGGACGCGGTGCCGTTCGTCATCGCCGAGAAGGGGGCCGATGTCGGCGGCAAGCCCCGCGAGCAGTTCGAGATGCTGCGCGACTTGCGCGAGTTCCTGCAGTGGCGCCAGGGCGACGCGATCATCCTGGCCGAGGCCAACATCCTGCCGAAGCAGGACCTCGACTATTTCGGCGACGACGCTGACCGCATGCACATGATGTTCAACTTCCAGGTCAATCAGGCGACCTTCTACGCCCTGGCGGCCCACGATGCGCGGCCCCTCGTCAAGGCGATCGAGCGGACGAAGCCGCGCCCGCTCTCCTGCCAGTGGGGCATCTTCCTGCGGAACCACGACGAGCTCGACCTGGGACGCCTCACCGACAAGCAGCGCCAGAGCGTGTTCGACGCCTTCGGACCCGAGAAGGGGATGCAGCTCTACGACCGCGGCATCCGCCGCCGCTTCGCGCCGATGCTGGCCGGCGATCCCCGCCGGATCCGCCTCGCCTACTCGCTGATGTTCACCCTCCCGGGAACGCCGGTGCTGCGCTACGGCGACGAGATCGGCATGGGCGACGAGCTGGCTCTGCCGGAGCGCGACTGCGCCCGCACGCCGATGCAGTGGACGAGCGAGCACCAGGGCGGGTTCTCGACGGCCGAGCGCACCGTGCTGCCGCTGATCGACCACGGCCCCTACGGCTACGCGCACGTGAACGTCGCCGACCAGCGCCACGAGGAGGGCTCGCTGCTCAACTGGATGCAGAGCATGATCCGGCAGCGCAAGGAGGCGCCGGAGATCGGCTGGGGCGACGTCGTCGCGATGGAGACCGGGCGCCCGTCGGTCCTGGCGCTGCGCTACGCGTGGCGCGGCAATGCCATCCTGTGCGTCCACAATCTCGCGCCGGAGCCCGTCGAGTTCGCGATGGCGTCGGGATCCGAGGATCGCGAGCACGACATCCTCGTCGACCTGCTCACCGGCGCCCGCAGCGAGGTCAAGGACGACGGCCGCCACTGCCTGTTCCTGGAGGGATACGGCTACCACTGGTTCCGCGTTGGCGGGCTCGACGCGCTGCTGAAGCGGCGGCCGACGTGAGGAACACCGGAGCCCGGCTCGCCCTCGGCCGGCCGAGACGGTAGGACACGCCCGAGCAAGGTGTACCATGGCCCGGACGAAGCATTATCCCTCGGACGCGACGATTGCCGACATTCTGCCGGACCTGGCCGACGGGGAAGACTACCTGCGCCAGGTGCTGGTCACGATGCGGATGTGCCAGAAGCATTACGGCGACGCCTGGGTGCGGATCGGCGTGACCGGCCGATCGCCGACGCCGTCCTACCGGATCGACCGGCCGGACGAGACGGCGCGGGGCGACGGTGCCGTCGAGCCGGGCAGGTCCCTGTTCGGCGCCTATGGCGGACGGTCTCACGACCGGTTCACGCAGGTCAACGCGGCGGAGACCCACTGGAGCTCGCGGGCGCTCGGCATGGCCGACATGCTAGCGCTTCACGACGGCCTGCGCCGCCCGAAGGGCGACGCGGCCTGAGCCTGCCGCAGAGGGTGCCGCCCACCCGCGTTCTGCGCTAGACTCGGGCCGAGGGCGTCCGGAGCGGCGCTGCCAACTCGCGGAACGACATGCCAGGTACACCACGGGCCGGGATCATCCCGGTCACGCCCTTCCAGCAGAACTGCACCCTGATCTGGGACGACGCGACCAAGGTCGGCGCCGTTGTCGATCCCGGCGGTGATCTGGATCGGATCGAGGCGGCGATCCGCGAGCAGGGCGTCACCGTGGAGAAGATCCTGCTGACCCACGGGCACGTCGACCACGCCGCCGGCGCCGACGAGCTGCGCGAGCGCCTCGGCGTGCCGATCGAGGGCCCGCACCAAGCCGACAAGTTTCTGCTCGATTCCCTCCCCGAGACGGCGGCCAATTACGGCCTCGGCGCCGCCCGGCCGGTCACGCCCGACCGGTGGCTCGACGAGGGCGACGCCGTGACGGTCGGCGGGCTCGGCTTCGACATCCTCCACTGCCCCGGCCACTCGCCCGGCAGCGTCGTGTTCGTGAGCCGGGACGCGCGCTTCGCCCTCGTCGGCGACGTGGTGTTCAAGGGCTCGGTCGGCCGCACCGACCTGCCCGGCGGCAACCACGAGCAGCTCATTCGCGCCATCAAGGACAAGGTCCTGCCGCTGGGCGACGACGTCGCCTTCATCCCCGGCCACGGACCGACCAGCACTCTCGGCGCGGAGCGCGTGTCCAACCCCTTCCTCCAGGATTGACGCGCATGGACAGGCGCCGCATCGGCCGCTCCGACCTGACGGTCGCGCCGTTATGCCTCGGCGGCAACGTCTTCGGCTGGACGGCCGACGAGGCCGCGTCCTTCGCGATCCTCGACCGGTTCGTGGAGAGCGGCTTCGACTTCATCGACACCGCCGACGTCTACTCGCGCTGGGCCCCCGGCCACGTCGGCGGGGAATCCGAGACGGTGATCGGCAAGTGGCTCGCGGCCCGTCCGGGCGCGCGCGACCGGATCGTCCTGGCGACCAAGGTCGGCATGGACCTCGGCGAGGCCGGCCAGGGCCTCTCGGCGGCCCATATCGAGCGGGCCTGCGAGGCCTCGCTGCGGCGCCTCGGGGTCGACCGGATCGACCTGTACCAGTCGCATCTCGACGACGCGGCGGTGCCCCTCGAAGAGACCCTGAGAGCGCACGAGCGCCTGATTGCGGCCGGCAAGGTCCGGGCGATCGGCGCCTCGAACTACACCGCGGCCCGGCTCGCGGAGGCGCTGGCGGTCTCGGCCTCCGCGGGCCTGCCGCGCTACGAGTGCTTGCAGCCCGATTACAGCCTCGCCCAGCGCGGCTACGAGGCCGAGCTTGAGCCGCTCTGCCGGGCGGAGCAGATCGGCGTGATCGGCTACTTCTCCCTGGCGGCCGGCTTCCTGACCGGCAAGTACCGCAGTGCCGACGACGCGGCGGGACGCCCGCGGGAGAACCGGGTCGCCAAGTACCTGAACCCCCGCGGCCTCGCGCTGCTCGACGTCCTCGATTCGGTCGCGCAGGCCCACGGCGCGAGTCCGGCCCAGGTCGCGCTCGCCTGGATCATCGCCCGCCCCGGCATCACCGCGCCCATCGCGAGCGCGACCTCCGTGGCGCAGCTCGACGAGCTGCTCGGCGCCGTCCGGCTGACGCTCGCACCCGGGGCGATCGACCGCCTGGATGCGGCGAGCGCGGGCGGCATCGAGGGCTAACGCAGCGTTAAGCGACGGGCGTCACAAAAGCGACGGGACGGGCCCGCCGCGGACCCGTAAAATCGTGCAATCTCAACGCGGAACCCCTATATCAGGCGGACCAAGCGAGAGTTCAGGCGCGGGCGCCCGAGGGCGCATCTGCCACCGACGCGATCAGGCCCGCCTGCCGAGGAAGTTCATGGCCGACACCCCCCAGACCGAGCCCGCCGATTACGGCGCGGAATCCATCCGCGTGCTGAAGGGCCTCGACGCCGTCCGCAAGCGGCCCGGCATGTATATCGGCGACACCGACGACGGATCCGGCCTCCACCACATGGTGTACGAGGTCGTGGACAACGCCATCGACGAGGCCCTGGCCGGCCACGCCGACCTCGTCACCGTGACGCTCAACGCCGACGGTTCCTGCACGGTCTCCGACAACGGGCGCGGCATCCCGGTGGACATTCACAAGGAGGAGGGCGTCTCGGCGGCCGAGGTCATCATGACCCAGCTGCATGCCGGCGGTAAGTTCGACCAGAACTCGTACAAGGTCTCCGGCGGCCTGCACGGCGTCGGCGTCTCGGTGGTGAACGCCCTGTCGTCGTGGCTGCGCCTGCGCATCTGGCGCAACGACAAGGAGCACGCGATGGAGTTCCGCCACGGCGACGCCGTGGCGCCCCTGGAGATCATCGGGCCCGGGAACGGGAGGCGCGGCACGGAAGTCACCTTCCTGCCGTCGACCGACACCTTCACGATGATCGAGTTCGACTACGGCACGCTGGAGAAGCGCCTGCGCGAGCTTGCCTTCCTCAATTCTGGCGTCCGCATCGTCCTGACCGACGCCCGCCACGCCGAGAAGAAGCGCGAGGAGCTGTACTACGAGGGCGGCATCGAGGCCTTCGTCCGGTACCTCGACCGCTCCCGCAAGCCGATCGACGGGATGACGAGTCCCGTCGTCGTCAGCTCCGAGCGCGATGGAATTCGCGTCGAGGTCGCGTTCTGGTGGAACGACTCGTTCAACGAGACGGTCCTGCCCTTCACCAACAACATCCCGCAACGCGACGGCGGCACCCACATGGCCGGTTTCCGCGCCGCCCTGACGCGCCAGATCACCGGCTACGCCGAGTCCAGCGGCGTCGCCAAGCGGGAGAAAGTCTCGCTCACCGGCGAGGATTGCCGCGAGGGCCTCACCGCGGTCATCTCGGTGCAGGTGCCGGACCCGAAATTCTCGTCGCAGACCAAGGACAAGCTCGTCTCGTCCGAGGTGCGCCCGGCCGTGGAGAACGTCCTCAACGAGGGCCTGTCCACGTGGCTCGAGGAAAATCCGAGTCAGGCCCGGTCGGTGATGGGCAAGGTGGTGCTGGCGGCCTCAGCCCGCGAGGCCGCCCGCAAGGCGCGGGAGACCGTGACCCGCAAGGGCGCGCTCGACATCGCCTCGCTGCCCGGCAAGCTCGCCGACTGCCAGGAGCGCGACCCGACCAAGTGCGAGATCCTGCTGGTGGAGGGCGATTCCGCCGGCGGCTCGGCCAAGCAGGGCCGCGACCGGACCTTCCAGGCCGTGCTGCCCCTGCGCGGCAAGATCCTCAACGTCGAGCGCGTGCGCGCGGACCGGATGCTGTCCTCCGCGGAGATCGGCACCCTGATCACGGCGCTGGGCGCCGGGATCGGGCGCTCCTCCACGGACCGGGAGGGCTTCAACCCGGAGAAGCTGCGCTACCACCGCATCATCATCATGACCGACGCGGACGTGGACGGCTCGCACATCCGCACGCTCCTGCTCACCTTCTTCTTCCGGCAGATGCCGGAGCTGATCGAGCGCGGCCACCTCTACATCGCGCAGCCGCCGCTCTACAAAGCCGAGCGCGGCCGCCGGGCGATCTACCTGAAGGACGAGCGCGCCCTCGAGGATTACCTGATCGACCAGGGCACCGACGGCGCGATCCTGCGACTCTCCACCGGCGCGGAATTCGCCGGGGCGCAGCTCAAGAGCCTCGTCGAGGAGGCCCGGACGTTCCGGAGCATCCTGCAGGGCCTGCACACGCGCTACGACCGCTCCGTGGTCGAGCAGGCGGTGCTGGCCGGCGCCTTCGATGCCGAGGCGGCGTCGCGGGCGGGTGAGGCCGAGGTCCTGGCCGACATGACCGCCCGCCGGCTCGACGCGATCGCCGACGAGATCGAGCGGGGCTGGCAGGGCGAGTCGTTCGAGGACGGCTATCGCCTCAGCCGGACGCTCCGGGGCGTTCGGCAGGTCTCGACCCTCGACGCCGGGCTGATCACCTCGCAGGAGGCCCGGCGCCTCTCCGAGCGGGCCGACGCCTTCCGGGAGATCTACGGCGAGCCGGCCACGCTGATGCGGAAGTCCGACGAGACGGTGCTCCACGGGCCCGTGGCGCTCTTCGAGGCGGTGATGGCCTTCGGCCGCAAGGGCCTTCAGCTCCAGCGGTACAAGGGCCTCGGCGAGATGACCGCCCAGCAGCTCTGGGAGACCACGCTCGACCGCGACGTCCGCTCGCTGCTGCAGGTCAAGGTCAAGGACGTCACCGATGCCGACGACCTGTTCGTGAAGCTGATGGGCGACGTGGTCGAGCCCCGGCGCGAGTTCATCCAGGAGAACGCGCTGAGCGTCGCGAACCTGGACGTGTGACGCGCACCGCTGCGGGCCGCGCGCCCGCGCGTTCTAGTCCGCTCCGACGACCGCGAAGGGATCGATCAGCCCGCACCGGATGCAGCAGTAGACGAGTTCCACGTCCGAGCTGACGCCGAGCTTCGATTTGATGGCGTAGTGATAGTTCGCGACGGTCTTGGGCGAGAGGCTGAGATCGGCCGCGATCGCGTCCGTGTGCCGTGCGTCGAGGATCATCCGCAGGATCTCGAATTCCCGAGGCGACAGCTGGTCGATCGGCGACGTCTCCTCCGCCAGCCGGCTCGCGGCCAGCAGGTGCGAGATCTCCGCGCACAGGGTCAGCTTGTTGTTGAACACGCTTCGCGCCGCCTCGATGAGGAGATCCGAAGCGCTGCTCTTGGTGATGTAGCCGCGGGCGCCGGCGCGTATGGCCTGGAGCGCGTAGCTCACCGCGGCATGCACGCTGAAGACGAGGATGCGAGCGCTCGGATCCACCTGCCGGATCTGACGGATGGCGTCGATCCCACCGCGGCCGGGCATGCTGATGTCCATGATGACGACGTCCGGCTCCACCATGCGGTAGGCGCGATAGGCCTCCGCGCCGTCCCCGGCCTCGGCGGCGACCTCCATGTCGGGCTGCCGCTCCAGGAGCCGCCGATAGCCCTCCCGCACGACGGCGTGATCGTCGACGAGCATCACGCGTATGCGCCGTTTGGTCATGACACCTCGTCGCCCGCGAGCGCGGCGTGAAAGCGGACCCGCAGGCGGAACCCGCCGCCCGGGGACGTTTCCGTCACGATCTGCCCGCCGAGCGCGTGGACGCGATCGCGCATGCCGAGCAGGCCGAGACCGGAATGCGGGCGCTCCAGCGCCTCCACGGGGGCGCCGCTCCCGTCGTCCGTGAGGATCAGCTGGACCTCGGCGCCGCCGTCGGTCTCCGCGACGTTCAGCGCGATCGCGACGGTGCGCGCGGCCGCGTGGCGGACGGCGTTTGTGAGGCCTTCCTGGACGATCCGGTAGATATGGGCCGCCGCGTCGCTGGGAAGGCGATCGGCCTGCGCGTCGGCCGCGAGCGTGACGTGGATCCGGCCCCCGGCGCGCTGCGCCTGGGCGGCGATCAGACTCCGGAGCGCGACCCGCAGCCCGAGATCGTCGATCTCCGGCGGCCTGAGCGCGGCGAGAGTGCTCCGGAGCGCGCGCACGGCGTCCGACGCCATGGTGGCGAGTTCGGCACTCTCGGCCACGACCGAAGGCGACGAGGAGCGCGCGCCCTCCTGGATCGACCGGGCGAGAAGGCTCAACGCCGTCAGACGCTGCGCGACGTCGTCGTGCAGTTCGAGCGACAGCCACCGCCGCTCCTGCTCCTGGGCATCGATCAGCCGGCGCGCGAGCTCGGCACGTTCCCGCGTGGCGATTTGGAGATGGCTGGCAAGCTGATTGAAGACCGTCGCGATGCGGCGGAGCTCGCGCAGGCGGAGGCTCGGCAGACGCCATCCGAGGTCGCCCTTCGCGACGCGATCGATACCGAACAGGATCTCGTTGGCGGGACGCAGCGCGTGCGCCACCGCGCCGTAGACCAGCACGCACAGGACGACGGTCATGGCCGCGAGAGCGCCGGACACCTGCTTCAGCACGATCCACGCCGACCCGACGACCGCGTCGGGATCGATGTCCGCCTCGACGATCCCGATCCGCGACCCCTGATGCTCGAGCGGCAGGCTGACGGTGGATCCGGCGAAGAAGAGGAACCGGTAGAGCGTCGCGAACCAGTCGGGTGCGGCGCGCGCGTGCGCCTCGACGCCCAAGCAGCTCGACCGTGTCGGACCGGCCTCCGCCGGGATCAGCTGCACGCACTGGCCCGGTTGCAGAGCGTACCGGGTGACGATCTCCCAATCCGGGAAGCGTTGGGGAATGTCGGCCGCCCGCTCGATTCGCAGGAGCTGGAGGCGGAGCTGCTTGTGCACCTCATCGGCCGTCTCGGCGTTCCGCTGTCGGGTCTTCGCCGCGACGTCGTGCATCGCGTAGGCGGCCGCTCCGGCAGCGCAGAGGATCGCGATCAGCGCGATGCGGCCGACGAGGGCCCATTTGAGATCCAGCTCGCGCGCGTCCCAGACGGTCAGGACCTGCTTGAGCCTGAAGGGTGTCACCCGTGTTCTCCCGAAAGGCCGAGAGTACGCGAGCCCGCGACCGTCTTGGAAGCGTCCGCGGCAAGGTCGTGCGATTTGCCCGGGTCGGTACGGGCGTTCTGCCGTAGCGGGTCCGAAGGCGCACGGTCTAACAGGACGGACCCTGTCGCGAGCGCAGCCGACGGTAAAGCGGGCTCGATGTCAGCGGAAAGGTTCAATCCGGGCTCGCCCCAGCGCCGATCTGGAGATTGTCGATGCGTTTGCGCCAGAGCTGCTGTCTCGTCCTCTTCCTCGCATGCCTCGCGCCGGACGCGCGCGCGGGCGAGATGGTCATGGCCACCGGTGACGACGCCGTCCAGTGGCGCGCCGCGCCGCCCTCCCTCCCGACGGGCAGCGAGATCAGCATCATCGCCGGCGATCCGGACAAGCCCGGACCGTTCACGCTCAGGCTCCGGTTCCCGCCGAACTACGTCATCGCTCCGCACACGCACGCGACCGACGAGAGCGTGACCTT
The DNA here is from genome assembly GCF_900110155.1 of Methylobacterium sp. UNC300MFChir4.1. Classification (NCBI taxonomy): domain Bacteria; kingdom Pseudomonadati; phylum Pseudomonadota; class Alphaproteobacteria; order Hyphomicrobiales; family Methylobacteriaceae; genus Methylobacterium; species Methylobacterium sp. UNC300MFChir4.1. Next base: position 375,708 of record NZ_FOCS01000002.1, read on the forward strand.
GCTGTCCGGCACACTTGTCCACGACATGGGGAAGACGATCGACGCGAGCCGGGGTCAGTCTCTCCGGCCGGGTGCCTTCCTGTAACTGCCGGCCAAGATGCCCCACGCGCTCTGGACGACGCGCGACCCGGCCGTGATCCAGGTCTCGGGAACAGGGCCCTTCGGGCTCGACTACATCAACCCCTCCGACGATCCGAGGAAGACGCGCTCGGACAAGTGATCGTCCACGGGGATACGATCCGCGCGCGACAGTCGCTCCGACCCGCCGCAGACGCTCTCCAGAAGCCTGATCGCGCGCGGCGCGCCGACATGGCGACGCCGCTGGTCATCGAGGCGAACGACCTGTCCCACCCGGTCGACGTGACGGCGACCGCGGCCCGCGCCGACCTCTGCCGCGACCGCGGCAGCGCGCGGGCGTTCCGCCCGTCCGGCGCGGCAAGGGCGGACTGAATCCGTGCTGCCGCGGTCACCGACCGGCTCCAGGGCTGCACCGCCCGAGCGGGCCGCGACGTTCGGACGGTCCTGGACGCCTCGATCCTGCCCCGCGCGGCCGCCGGCGACAGCCAGGCGCCGTGCGGGGTGATCGGCGAACGGGCCACCGGCATGCTGGAGCGGGCGCGCGGCCTGTAACAATCGTCGCCGCCGTGAGCACGCCCGCGGGCGGAGACCATGATCATCCTCCGCTCTCGCAGTGTAAGCCTTGCTAATCGGCCCTCGACACGCGCATAAGCCCCAGCTCGACGGCCGGAGAGATGCAGTCGTGAGCACGCCGCACACGCTCGTTCGGTTTCTGAAGGCCAACGCGTTCTTCGCTGAGCTTGGTCCGGAGGCGATCGAGACCATTGCCGGGCTCTGCACGACGCGCAGCCTCGCGCGACACGAGATCCTCTTCCAGAAGGGCGATCCGGGCGATGCCCTCTACGCCGTGCGGCGCGGGCAGATCCGGATCGGGGCCGGCTCCGACGACGGGCGCGCGGTCACCCTCAACCTGCTCGGGCCGGGCGACGTCTTCGGCGAGATCGCCTTCCTCGACGGCCATCCACGGACCGCCGAGGCCGTGGCACTCGAGCCGGCCGACCTGTTCGTCGTCGAGGGGCGGGCCTTCCTCAAACTGCTCCACGGCGATCCCGCCCTGGCGGTCCGGATCATCGGCCTGCTGTGCCAGCGCCTGCGCTGGATGAGCGCGCGCATGGAGGAGGCGACGCTGCTGCCGCTCGACATGCGCCTCGCCCGGCGCCTGATCATGCTGTCGGAGGATTACGGCGCCGAGATCCAGGTGACGCAGCAGGAACTCGCGGCCTTCGTCGGCGCGGCGCGGGAGAGCGTGAACCGCGTCCTGCAGGACTGGCAGAGATCGGGCCTCATCGATCTCGGCCGCGCGCGCGTCACCGTGCGGGCCTCACACCGGCTCGTCGCGCTCGGCGCGCGGGCGCAGACATGATCGGGGCGACAGGGCTTCACCGCATGAGAACGACAGCGCGCCTGGCGGCCACGGCCGCCCTCACCCTCGCGGCGTCGAGCGCCGCAGCGCAGACGCGATGTACGGAGACGACGCGCTTCGATCCGCCCTTGCGGATCCTGCACTGCGCCGACGGCCTGACGCTCGAAACCGAGCGCGCGGGCAGCCTGCGCCCCGTGGGTCCCGACGGTGACGGACATCTCAAGGGCGCCGAGATTGGCGGCAACGCGGTCTTCGTCACCATCCCGGCGAGCCGCCGCGTCCGCCGCGACGGCTTCCAGATCCTCACCCCCCACGCGGTGGCCTCGGTGCGGGGCACGGTCTACGCCGTCGACGTGACGCGAGCGCGCACGTCCGTCTTCGTGGCGCAGGGACGGGTCGACGTCGCCCGGCGCACCGACCCGCAGGTCGCCGTCACGCTCGGGCCGGGCGAGGGGGTCGACGTCGATGACGGCCGCGACCCTCTGGAGGTCCGGCGCTGGCCCCAGGAGCGCGTCAGGAGCCTGCTCGAGCGGTTCGGGCGTTGAGCGAGGCCGGTCGGCCGGCGGCTCCGACGCCCGACCGGACCTTCCGGCTGGCGCGGCGCGTCTTCCTGCTCGCCGCGTCGCTCGGCGCGCTCGCCTGGGGTGCCTGGCTCGGCCATCTCCATATCGCCGGGCGCGCGACGCCCCTCGATCGCCTGGAATCCGCCCTCACGGACCTGCGCCTGCGGCTCGCCGGCCCGCGCACGCCGCCCGCCAACCTCACCGTGGTGGCGATCGACGACGCGACGGTGCGGCGCGAAGGCGGCTTCCCGGTCTCGCGGACCACGATGGCGCGGATCGTCGAGCGGGTGGCGGAGGCCCGCCCGCGCGTGATCGCCGTCGACTTGCTCTTCCTCGAGGCGGGGCGGCAGCCGGAGGCGGACAGCGCGCTCGCCGTCGCCCTCGGGAAGACCACAGCGATCCTGGCTTCGGCTGCGGTCTTCGACGGGAGCGCCAGCGAGGATGGCATCCCGTTCGCCACCGCGCTCCACCGGCCGTCGCCGAAGCTCGGCGAAGACGTCGCGTCCGGTGTCGTCAACGTCGCCGAGGACGCGTCGGGCGTACCCCGCCATCTCCCCCTGGTCGTGCGCACGGCCGACGGCGTCGCCGCGTCCTTCGTGCTGCGCGCGGCCGCCCTGGCGGCGCGCAACGACCCCGTGCTCAGCAAGGGGCGCGTCCAGATCGGCGACCGCGCCCTGTCGCTGGACCTCGGCTACCACCTCCCGCTGCGCCCCTACGGTCCGCGACGCACGATCGCGACGGTGAGCGCGGCCGCCCTCCTCGACGGGATGGCGCCGGCCGCGGCGCTCTCGGACGGCATCGTCGTGATCGGCGTAACCGCGCTCGGCGGCGGCGACACCTTCGCCACCGCGTTCGATCCCGTCTTGCCCGGCGTCGAACTCCTCGCCACCGGCATCGCCCACCTCACCACGGGGGACGCCCTCGTCCGGGACGCCGGCGTGCGGCAGCGAGACGCCGCGGCCTCGGTCCTCCTGGCGGTCGGGTCCGCGCTCGCCATCGCGCTGCTGCCGCCGGGCCCGGGCCTGATCCTGGTCCTGCTCGCGACGGCAGGCTGGCTCGCCGCGGGCGCCGTCGCGTTCGCCCACGGCATCTGGCTGAGCGCCGCCCTACCGCTCGCGGCGGTGGGGCTGCCGGCGCTGGTCTGCGCGGTCGGCCGCCAGACGCTCGAGCGCCGCCAGAGCGCGCGCGTGGCGCGGTCCGAGCAGGTGCTGCGGCGGATGCAGCCTGCCGCCCTGGCCGAGCGGCTCGCGCGCGATCCGGGTTACCTCGCCGAGCCGGTCGCGCGCGACATTCCCGTGCTGTTCGTCGACCTCACCGGCTTCACGCGCCGGAGCGAGCAGCTCGGCCCGGCGCGGACGCGGGCGATGCTCAAGACGTTCCACGATCTCGTGGACGAAGCGGTGACCCTGCGCGGGGGCGTCGTGGTGAACTTCATGGGCGACGGCGCCATGATCCTGTTCGGCGCCCTCGATCCGGACCCGGACCAGGCGACGCACGCCGTCCAGGCCGCGGAGGAACTCATCGTCCGCACGCGCGCCTGGATCGCGGACAGCCCGGTCCTGCACGGGGCCGGGCCGGCCCTCGATCTGCGCATCGGCGCGCATTACGGGCCGGTGATCCTCTCGCGCCTCGGCAGCGACACCAACCAGCACATCACCGCGACGGGCGACACGGTCAACGTGGCGAGCCGCCTGCTGGCGGTCGCGGCGGACGCCCACGCCCGCCTGGCACTCAGCGCCGAGCTGGCGCAGGCGGCCGGGCTCGAGCGGTCGGAGGGCGCGTTCGAGAGCCGGACCGCGGCGATCCGCGGCCGCAGCCAGCCCCTCGAGGTCTGGCTGCGCCACCCGCGCGCGACGACGTCCTAGCCGCTCCTCCGAGCGCGTCGCTGGCCGGCCGGAGGATCACACTGAAACTGTGACTCGGGTCACAGTCCACCCCGGGCTCTCCGGTGCATCGTCCCCGTATCGCAACGGGAGACAACTCATGACGATCACCTCGACGAAGACCGCGATCCTGTCCTGCCTCGCCCTCGCCGCCCTGGCGACCGTGCCCGGACGAGCCGAAGCGCGCGGGTTCGGGCACGGAAGCTTCGGGCACCATGGCGGCTTCCATCACGGCTTCCACCACGGCGGCTTCCATCACGGCTTCCATCACCGCTTCGGCGGCCATGGCTGGTGGAGCCCGGCGAGCGGATACGCCGCGGGCAGCTACTTCGGCGACTGTCACCTGGTCTTCAGCCCGGTGTGGGGCCGCTACGAGCGGGTCTGCCGCTGAACCGTCAGGCCGTGGGAGCAGCGGCCAGGCCGATCGACAGGCGACGGGATGACGACGCGCATCCGGCCGCGCCGGGACGGCCGGACACCCTCGGACCGCTGCTCCGAAGATCGCGCCAGTCGGGACTCCGGAGGAGCATCGCTTATGCATCATCACGGCCTGCGCATTCTGCTCGTCGACGATGACGCGGAGATTCAGCGTGTCGTCTCCGGATACCTCGACGGGCACGGGGTCGACGTCGTCCCGGCGTCGACGCGGGCCGAGGCGCGCGGAGAGCTCGCGGATCCGTCGCAGTTCAACCTCGTGGTGCTCAATCTTCGCCCGGGCGCGGAGAACGGCCTCGACCTGCTGCGGGACCTGCGCGCGGTGAGCGATGTTCCCGTCATCCTGACGACGGCCCATCGCTGCGAGGAGTTCGACCGCGTGCTCGGCCTCGAACTCGGCGCCGACGACTACATCGTCAAACCCTACGGCCTGCGCGAATTCCTGGCGCGCGTGCGCGTCGTCCTCCGCCGCGTCGCGGCGCAGGCCTCGTCCCGACCGGCGGAGGCGCCGTGCCGGCGCTTCGACGGCTGGGTCCTGAACCGTCGACGCCGGCGTCTGATCAATCCCGACGGGGAAGAGGTCGTCCTGGGCAAGCGCGACTACGCGCTCCTGGCGGCGTTCCTCGACGCACCTCAGCGTCCGCTCAGCCGCGAGTACCTGCTCCAGGTCACCCGCGTCCACGACGACGTCTTCGATCGCTGCATCGACGTGCAGATCCTGCGGCTGCGCCGGAAGATCGAGCGCAGGCCCAGCGACCCGAAGCTCATCGTGACCGAGCGCGGGGTCGGCTACGTCTTCGCCGCCGCGGTCGAGAGCACGTCCCACTAGGGCCGTCGCGAGCGGCGACCCCGGTGGAGACAGGGGTGCACGGCCCGCGCCCCCTATGAGTGACGAGCCGCGAAGGCGCGCGTCAGCCCTTCACCAGCTTGCACGTGCTCTCGGAAAGCGGCTGGAATGCCTGGTCGCCCGGGATCGTCTTCAGGATCTTGTAGAAGTCCCAGGGCCCCGTCGATTCCGCCGGGGACTTCACCTGGGCGAGGTACATGTCGTGGACCATGCGGCCGTCCGGGCGTAGCGTGGCGTTGCGGGCGAAGAAATCCTGGATCGGCAGCTCGCGCATCTTGGCCATCACCTTCAGGCCGTCATCCGTGCCGGCGGCTTCGGCCGCCTTCAGGAAGTGGAGCACCGCCGAGTAGTCGCCGGCCTGAACCATGGTCGGCATCCGGCCGCCCATCCGCTCGCCGAAGCGCCGCGCGAAGGCGCGCGTCTGGTCGTCCATGTCCCAGTAGAAGCCCGTCGTCAGGATCATGCCCTGCGCCGCCGGCAATCCGACGGAGTAGATGTCGGTCAGGAAGATGTTGAGCCCGCCCAGCCTCTGGCCACCCTGCAGGATGCCGAACTCGCTCGCCTGCTTGATGGTGTTGATCGTGTCGGCGCCGGCGTTGGCCATGCCGATGATCTTCGCGCCCGACGCCTGTGCCTGCAGCAGGTAGGACGAGAAATCCGGATTGGGGAACGGGTGCTTGACCGACCCGAGCACCGTGCCGCCCTTGGCCTTCACGACCCGGGTGACCTGCGCCTCAAGATCGTGCCCGAAGGTGTAGTCGGCCGTGATGAAGAACCACGTGTTCTTCGGATCGTCCGCCAGCGCCGCGGCGGTTCCGGCCGCGAGCGAGTGGGTATCCCACGACCAGTGGGCGCCGGTCGGCGAGCACGCGGCGTTGGTCAGTGCCATGGAGCCGGCGCCGGAGTTGATGTCGATCTTGCCCTTGCTGCGCGCGACCTCGCGCACCGCCAGCCCCGCGACCGAGGAATTGGTGTCGAAGATGGCGTCGACGCCCTCGGTATCGAACCACCGGCGCGCGATCGACGAGGCGATGTCCGCCTTGTTCTGGTGATCGGCGAAGACGAGCTCGACCTTCCGACCGTTGATCGGACGTCCGAAATCCTCGACCGCGAGCTGCGCGGCCGTCACCGAGCCGCGGCCGGCCAGATCCGAGTATCCGCCGGACATGTCGGTCAGGATGCCGATCTTGATGCCGCCATCCGCGTACTGCGCGGAGGCGGGCAGGGCGGTGAGGGCAGCGGCGCCGAACGCGGCGGCCGCCACCCAAGGACGACGGATCATTGTTTCCTCCCCAATCTCTTGTTCGTCAGCGGCTGCCCCGTACCGGAAGGCCGCCTGTCCTTCGAAACCGCGTTCCCTCGGTCTCAGAGATAGCTGCGGCCGTCCAGGTAGGCCTTGCGCCAGCGCCGGATCTCGACGCGCTCGAAGAGCCCGACCTTGTAGAACGGGTCCGCGTGGATGAGCGCCTCGGCCTCCGCGCGGGTCTCGACGTCGACCACGTAGAGGCCGCCGCCGGCGTCGCTCCCGTCGTCGTTCAGCTTCGCGCCGCAGGCCAGCAGCCGGTCCTTGATCCGGTCGAGGTAGACGAGATGCTCCGCGCGGTTCGCCCTGCGGACGTCCAGGCTCCCGGCCTTGTCGAAGGTCTCGATCATGTAAGGCATGGCGGTGGTCCCGTCAGTTGGCCGCGATCGCGGAGGGATGCTGCGCCAGCGGCGTCACGCTGATCGCCATATACGGGTAGAGCGGCAGCGAACTCAGGACTTCGTGAAGTTCATCGTTTCCAGCCACGTCGAAGACACTGTAATTGGCGTACTGCCCGGCGATGCGCCAGAGATGCCGCCATCGGCCATCTTGCTGGAGCTTCTGGGCGTAGGCCTTCTCCTCGGCCTTCAGGCGAGCCGCCTCCTCCTTCGGGAGGGACGCCGGAATGTTGACCTGCATGTGGACCATGTAGAGCATGACGTCGAACCTCTGCCGCCGGTCGTGCCGGGGCGTTTGACCTGCGGTCTGCTGCGTCGCGAAGCGCCGGACGACGCCGAGACGCGGCCGAGACCGGCGCGGGGCTGCCGTACGCGCCGCGGCGCCCGATGGCCAGACCGGATCAGGCATCGGCCCGGATCAGGTCGGCGGCCTTCTCGGCGATCATGAACACCGCGGCCTGCGTGTTGCCGGAGACGATGCGCGGCATGATCGAGGCATCGGCCACCCGAAGGCCGGCCACGCCGCGCACGCGCAGGCTGGGATCCGTGACCGAATCCGGATCGTCGCCCATGCGGCACGTGCCGCAGATGTGGTAGATCGTCTGGCCGTCGCGGCGGGCGAAATCGAGCCAGTCCGCGTCGGTCCGGCAGTCCGGACCGGGGTTGAGCTCGGCCCCGCGGAAGCGCTCCATCGGCGCCTGCGCGACGATGGCGCGGGCGATCTTCATGCCCTCGACCATCGCCCGGCGATCCTCCGCGGTGGCGAGGAAGTTCGGGCGGATGGCGGGCGGCGCGAGCGGGTCGGGCGACGCGGCGTGGATCGTCCCGCGCGATTCCGGTCGCAACTGCGTGACGCCGATCGTCATGCCGGGCAGGCGGTCGAGCTTGCGCTCGGCGGCGTTGGCGTAGCTCGCGTGCATGAAGAAGTACTGCACGTCGGGCCCGTCGAGCCCCGGCCGGGTGCGCACGAAGCCGTGGGCGAGACCGGTCCCCAGCGCCAGGATGCCCTGCCGCGTCGCGAGGTAGCGCGCCGCCGCGAGGCCGAGGCGCAGGCCGCGGGTCTGCTCGTTCAGCGTCACCGGCAGGCGCACGCGCCAGTTCATGCGCGTGCAGTAATGGTCCATGTAGTTGGCGCCGACGCCGGGGAGGGCGCGCCGCACGGCGACGCCGAGCCCTCCGAGGATCGCCGGATCGCCGAGGCCGGACAGTTCCAGGATCTGCGGGGTCTGGGCCGCACCCGCGGCGAGGATCACTTCCCCGCGGCAGCGGAAGAGACGCTCGCGGCCGCCGACCAGAGCGGCGACGCCGCTCGCCCGGTCCGCGTCGAAGATCAGCCGCAGGATGTGCGCGTCGGTCACGACGGCGAGGTTCGGGCGGCCCAGGGCCGGCCGCAGATAGGCATCGGCGGCGCTGACGCGCCGGCCGCGCCGCTGGTTCACTTGGTAGTAGCCGAAGCCGTCCTGGCTCTCCGCGTTGTAGTCGGGATTGCGCGGGTAGCCTGCCGCCTGCGCGGCGGCGATGAAGGCCTCCGCGATCGCAGGACGCTCGGCCACTTCCGTCAGCGGCAGCGGACCGCCGCGAGCGCGCAACGGTTCACGGCCGCCCTCGTAATCCTCGAGCCTGCGGAAATAGGGGAGCACGTCCGAGAATCCCCAGCCGCGGCACCCGGCCTGCGCCCAGGCATCGTAATCCTGCGGCTGTCCGCGCACGTAGATCATGCCGTTGATGAGGGTCGACCCGCCGAGGCCCTTGCCCCGCGGGACCGCGATCACCCGGCCGCCGGTCGCCGCCTCGGGCTCGGTCCGGAACCGCCAGTTGTAGGATGGGTGCTGGAGCAGGCGGCTGAAGCCCGCCGGGATCGCGACCCAGGGGCTGCGCGCCCGTCCCCCCGCCTCGAGGAGCAGAACCCGGTGCGTCCCGGACTCGGTCAGGCGGTTGGCCAGGACGCAGCCCGCGGTGCCGCCGCCCACGATCACGTAGTCGAACGCGCCGGCCGCGACGGCGTCGATGTCGGTCGGTCCCACGGTGCGCCCCAAGCTCAGTCCCCGGTTCCCGCCTCAGAGGGCGCCCATGTGGCGGGCCATCAGGGCGATCTGACACTCCAGCATCGGCAGGCCCTTCTGGACGCCGCAGCCCGCCCTCAGCGCGGCGGCGAGCAGCGGCGTGGTCTCCGGATCCATGATCGCCTCGGCGACGAACTGGCCGGCGTGGAGGGCGCCCAGGTCGAAGGGGGCGGCGTCCTGCGGGCGCATCCCGAGCGACGTGCCGTTGACGAGGAGATCGTGCTCCGCCTGGACGCCTTCGGCCGCGACCGCCAGCCCGGGATAGGCGGCGCGCAGGCGCTCCGCCAGCGCTTGGGCGCGGTCGGCGGTGCGGTTCAGGATCGTCAGGCGGGCGACACCGGCCTCGGCGAGCGCGAAGGCGATGGCGCTCGCCGCGCCGCCGGCCCCCGCCAGCGCCGCGCTCCGGCCGCGCGGCTCCAGGCCCGAGGCGCGCAGCGCCTCGACGAAGCCGATCCCGTCGAGCATCGTGCCGACCATGCGCCCGTCCGCCTCCCGCCGGACGCAGTTGACCGCCCCGATCTGCTCGGCCTCCCGGGTGAGGGCGTCGCACAGGCCGGTCATCGCGGTCTTGTGCGGGACCGTGGCGATGAAGCCGCCGAAATTGCGCAGGTGCCGCAGCCCGTCCATCACGGCGGCGAGGCCGTCCGCCGTCACGTGCAGCGGGACAAGGACGCCGTCCACGCCGTGGCGGGCGAAGAGCGCCCCCATCACCTCGGGCGCCTTCACGTGGTAGATCGGGTCCGCCAGGATCCCGTAGACCCGGGTCCGCCCGGTGATCCCGGTCGCGGTGACCGCGCTGCTCATGGCCGTCCTCCCGTCCATCGCCTGTCCCGACCGGTCCCGGCTCACGTCATGTAGAGGCCGCCGGCGACGTCGACGGTCTGGCCGGTGACGAAGCTGGCCTCGGCGGAGGTCAGGTAGAGGGCGAGATCGGCGACTTCCTCGGGCGCGCCGAGCCGGCCCATCGGGGTCAGGCGCACCTGCTCGTCGTTGACGGCGCGGCCCACCGCCCGGACCATCGGGGTCTCGATCCGCCCCGGCGCGATCGCGTTGACGCGGATGCCGAACGGGCCGAGCTCGGCCGCGAGGTGCTTGGTGAGCCCGATCAGCCCGGCCTTCGAGGCCGCGTAGTGGCAGGCGACGATCGGCGAGTGGGTCTTGCCCGCCACCGACGACATGTTGACGATCCAGCCGCGCCCGGCCGCGCACATCGCGGGCGCCAGCGCGCGGACGGTGTTGAACGCCCCCGTCAGGTTGACCGCGACGACGCGGTTCCACTCCGCCGGATCCATCTCCCAGACCCGGTGGGCCGCCCCGTCGTGCTTGGGCGAGATGCCGGCGTTGTTGACCACCGTGTCGAACGCGCCGCCCATCGCGGCGGCGGCCTCCGACAGGGCCGCCTCGACGGCCGCGTAGTCGGCGACGTCGAGGCGCAGCGGCAGGGCGCGACCGCCTCCGCCCTCGATCGCCGCGACGGTCGCCGCGACGTCGTCCGGGTTCACGTCGGCCACGCCCACCAGGGCGCCCCGCGCGCCGAACCCTTCCGCGATCGCCCGGCCGATCCCGCGGCCGGCCCCCGTGACGAGGACGCGCCGGCCGGCGTGGCTCGGGCGCCGCGCGATCGCCTCGGCGTTCGTCTGCCGCTCGGTCATCTCAGATCCCCAGATAGGCGCGTCGGACGTGGTCGTTGTCGAGCAGGGCCGCGGACGCGTCGGCGAGGACGATCTCGCCGTTCTCCAGAACGTAGCCCCGGTCGGCCACCTGCAGCGTGTGGAACACGTTCTGCTCGACGATCAGGACGGTGGCGCCGGTCTTCACGATCCGGTCGACCACCGCGAAGACCTGCGCCACCACGATCGGCGCGAGGCCCAGCGAGGGCTCGTCGAACATCAGGAGCTTGGGACGGGCCATCATCCCGCGGGCGATGGCCACCATCTGCTGCTCGCCGCCCGAGAGGGAGCCGGCATTCTGGTCGAGGCGCTCGCGCACCCGCGGGAACAGGTCGAGCACGTCCGCGAGCGTCTCCGACTGGCGCTCGCGCGCCGCGCGGCGGTAGGCGCCCATCAGCAGGTTCTCCCGCACCGTCATCTCGGGGAAGAGCTGGCGCCCCTCCGGGATCAGGGTGACGCCGCGCGCCACCATCTCGTGGCCCGAGAGCCGGGTGACGTCCTCGTCCTCGAACAGGATCCGGCCGCGGGTGGGCTTCACCAGGCCCGCGATGGTCCGCAGCGTCGTCGTCTTGCCGGCCCCGTTGGCGCCGACGATCGTCACCACGTCGCCGGCGCGCACCTCGAGCGAGACGGCGTGCAGGATGCTGGTCGCGCCGTAACCAGCATCCACGCGCTCAAGCGTGAGCATGGGCGAACTCCTTGCCGAGATACGCCTCGATCACGGCGGGTTCGCGCACCACGTCCTGCGGGCTGCCCTGGGCGATGATCTGCCCGGAACTCAGGACGATCACCCGGTCGGAGAGCGCCATCACCGCCTGCATGACATGCTCGATCGCGATGATGCTGACGCCGGTGTCGCGGATCGACAGCATCAGGTCGATGGCGCGGCGCACGTCGGTCTGGTTGATGCCGGCCATGACCTCGTCGAGCAGCAGCACGCGCGGGCGCATCGCCATCACGCGGGCGACCTCGAGCCGCTTGAGGCCCCCGATGGTGAGGCCGCGCGCCTCGCTCCCGAGCCAGGGCGCGAGCCCCATCCGCTCGGCGGTCTCGCGCGCGACCGCCCGGGCCTCGCGGACGTCGCTGTGGCGGTGGAACGCGCCGACCATGATGTTCTCCTCGACCGTCATGGCCGCGAAGGGCTGCACGATCTGGAAGGTGCGGCCGACGCCGAGCGTCGCGAAATCCGACGGCCGGCCCGGCCGGTGCCACGTCCCGTCCGGCGCGCGGACGCTCACCGTGCCGGCATCGGGCTTGAGGAAGCCCGAGATCATGTTGAAGACGGTGGTCTTGCCCGCCCCGTTGGGGCCGATCAGGCCGAGGATCTCGCCCTCCCGGAGCGTGAAGCCGACATCGTTGGTGACGTGCAGGCCGCCGAAGCGCTTCTGCAGGCCCTCGACCCGGATCAGGTCCGCGCCGACCGGCGGCCGCTCCGGGGCCCGCGGAACGGCCGGAACCGACGCCGCCTGCGCGCCGCGGCCGCCCGCGCGGGCCCGCGCGAAGCGGGACACGAGGCCCATCAGCCCGTTGGGCAGGAACAGGACGACGAGCACCAGAACGAGGCCGTAGACGAGGCCGTGGAGCCCCAGAGCCTTAGCCCCGAGCCAGCCGCGGGCCAGCTCGGTGATCGGCACGAGGAGCAGCGCGCCGAGGAGCGGCCCGAACACCGTGCCGAGTCCGCCGATCAGCGCGAACATCGCGATCTGGATCGACAGGGTCAGCGAGAACATCGCCGCCGGCTCGATGAAGGTCAGGTACATGGCGTGGAAGGTGCCGACCATCGCGGTGAGCGCCCCCGACACCGCCACGGCGACGAGCCGCACCCGCACCGTGCGCACGCCCGCGGCGCGCGCGGCCGATTCCCGCTCGCGGGTGGCGACGAGGTAGAAGCCGATCCGGTGGCTGCGCATCCACCACGCGACCGCCAGGGTCAGCAGGAGGAGCCCGAAGGCGATGGCCAGCGGCGGCCAGCGGTCCCGGAACACCATCCACGTCCAGCCGAACTTCAGCGGGATCATCAGACCGGTGGCGCCGCCGGTCAGGTCCCGGAAATGCAGCGCCAGGACGCGGAAGACTTCGAGGAAGGCGATGGTCGCCAGCGAGAAGAACGGCCCGTGCAGCCGGAAGCACGGGTAGCTGATCGCCAGCGCCACCAGCACGGCGAGGGCGGCGCCGGCCACCATGCCGATCCACGGGCTGATCCCGGCGCCGACGAGCAGCATCCCGCAATAGGCGCCGAGACCGTAGAAGATGCCGTGGCCGAGGGAGAGCTGGCCGGCGTAGCCGCCGACGATGTTCCAGGCGGTCGAGAGCGCGGCGAAGACGCAGATCGTGATGAAGACGTGGTAGATGAACGGGTTGCCGATCGCGACCGGCACCGCCACCAGGGCCGCGAGGACGAGCGCCAGCGCCGCCGCGCCCCGGCGCGGGAAGGCGGACGATGCGGCGGAAGATGCGGCGGACGGTGCGGCTGTCGGGGCCGCGGACGGTGCTGCGGCGAGCGGGATATCGGTCATCGCGGGCTCCCTCACGGCGAGACGTGGGACAGCCGCAGCTGCCGCCCGAAGAGGCCCGAGGGCTTCAGGATCAGGATCGCCAGGAACACGCCGAAGACCGCGACCTCGCGCATGTCGGCGCCGACGTAGAAGCCCGTGACGCTGTCGATCAGGCCGATCAGGATCGCCCCGACGAAGGCGCCGCGGATGGAGCCGAGGCCGCCGAGCACGACGACCACGAAGGCGATCAGCACGAAGTAGGTGCCGCTGTTGGGCGAGGTCGGGTAGAGCGGCGCGATCAGCACCGCCGCCACCCCGACGCAGGCCGCGCCGATGCCGAACGTCAGGGCGTAGATCCGGTCGACGTCGATGCCCATCAGCTCGGCCGCCGCGCGGTTCTGGGCGACCGCGCGGATCGCCCGGCCCGTGCGGGTGCGCGCCAGGAACACCTGGAGCCCCGCCACCAGCACGATTGCGGAGCCGAGGATCACCACCTGCCCGAGCAGCACCCGGACCGGGCCGATCTCCAGCGGCTGGCGCAGGCCCGATGGCGGCGTGTTGGCGATATCGGCCCCGAAGACGAGGAGGGCGAGGTTGATCAGCACCGTCGACAGGCCCACCGTGGCGAAGATCTGGATGTGATGGTCGCCCGCGGCGAGCAGGGGCTGGATCAGGAACCGCTGGGTGAGGGCGCCCAGCAGGAACAGGACCGGCACGACGAGGATCACCGCCGCGAAGGGGTGCAGCCCGAGCCCGGTCACCGCGAGATAGGTCAGGTACATCCCGACCATCAGGAACTCGCCGTGGGCGAAGTTCACGACCTTCACGATGCCGAAGATCAGGGTCAGCCCGACGCTGACGATCGCGAACAGGCCGCCGAGCATCACCCCGTTGGCGAGCACTTGGAGGAAGACGTCCATCCCCGATCTCCGTGGACCTGCGTGACGGCGGCGCTGTTACCTTCGGAGACCTGCGGTTACTTGCGCATCTCCATGGGCGCGACGGCGGCGCTGTCGGGATAGACCGTGACGAGCTTGCCGCCCTGCCACTGCATGCCCATCATCGCGGCGCGCTCGTTCTGGTTGTTCTTGCCGAACTTGAACCCGTAGCCGACCGCGGTAACGCCGTCCTTCACGTCGATGGCCTGGACGGCCTTGACGATGGTGTCGGGCTCGAAGCCCTTCGCCTTGCCGATGGCCTCGAGGATGAGCTTGGCGCCGACGTAGTTGTTCAGGGAGTGCCCGGAGCGCGGGGCGCTCCCGTACTTCTTCTGATAGGCCGTGACGAAGTTCTCGATACCGGGCGTGTACTTCGTGTTGACGAGGTACTGGGTGAAATCCGTGTCGAGCACGCCCTCGATGACCTTGTGGCCGACCGCGTCGGCGGTGGGCTGCATCGAGTAGCCGCCGCCGCCGCCGATGATGGCGCCCGGCTTGAAGCCCGCCTCGTTGGCCTGCTGCAGGAACAGCACGGAATCGTTCTGGTAGGACGTCTGGAGCAGGACGTCGATGCCGCGCCCCTTCAGGTCGAGGACGAGGGAGGACATGTCGACCGTCGAAGCGGGGTAGCCCTGCGCGGTCACGACGTTGAGCTTGGCCTGGGCGGCGAACTTCTTCTGGAAGCCCGCCACCGAGGTGCCGTAGCTCGAATCCTCGTAGATGATGCCGATCTTCAGGTCCTCGGGCTTCTTGCCGAGCCCGGCGGCGACCTTGTTGACGATCATCTCCACCGCGAGCTTGGCCATGTCCTCGGCCGTCGGGTTGGTGCGGTAGAGATACTGCAGCCCGCGCCCGGTGACCTCCTCGGCCACCGCGCCGAGCTCGAAATACGGGATGCCGGACAGCTCGGCCACCTGGCTCGCGGCGATGGAGCGGGCGGACGAGTAGGAGCCGAAGATCGCCGCCACCTTCTCCAGGGAGATGAGGCGGCGTGCCTCGCCGATCGCCTGGTTGTTGTCGACGGCGTCGCCGCGGGCGAGCACCACCTTCTGCCCCTGGACGCCGCCGGCGGCGTTGATCTCGTCGACGGCGATCTCGACGCCCCGGGCGCTCTCCTCGCCGAGCAGGGCGAGCTGCCCGCTGAACGGGAAGAGCGCGCCGAACTTCACGTCGGCGGCTCGGGCCGTCGTCGGTCCCGCCGCCTGGGCCGCGGCGCCCAGCACGAGGGCGGCGGCGAGTGCACGCGCCAGAACTCTCATTGTTTCCTCCCGTGTCAGTCGTCGACCCGGCGCTTCGCGCGCCTTTCGGTCGGGTCAATCGTCGGCGTCAGTAGGCGAGGGCGTCCTTGCCCTCGAAGCTGGTGATCGGCGGGTAGGCGCGCTGGTCGGTGATCACGTCGATCACCGTCACGGCGCCGCCGGCGAGCGCGTCGCGCAGCGCCGGTGCGAGATCCTCGGGGCGCTCGACCCGCGTCCCGGCACAGCCGCAGGCCCGCGCGATGGCGGCGTGGTCGACCGCCTCGAAGTCGCAGACGTCGGTGAAGTCGCCGAACAGGCTCAGCTCCGCGTGCTTCTGGTAGCCGAGGATCTGGTTGTTCAGGACGACGACGATGACCGGCAGCCGCATGCGCCGCGCCGTCTCCAGCTCCGCCCAGACGTGGCCGAAGCCGCCGTCGCCGGTCACGCAGATCACAGGCGCGTCCGGGCGGGCGGCCTTGGCGCCGAGGGCGAAGGGCAGGCCCCAGCCGAGGCCCGCGATGCCGCGCGGCGTCAGGAAGCGCTGGCCGGCCTTCCGCGCCGTCAGGAAATTGGCGATCCAGATCGAGGCGTAGCTCGCATCGGCGACGACGACGGTCTCGGCGGTCGTGACCGCGTCGATCTCCGCCATGATCCGCTCCGGCCGGATCGGCGCGGCCTCCATGTCGACGAGGCGGGCCATGTCGCCGGCCTGGGCCTCGCGGGCGCGGGCGATCGTGTCGGCGAGCGGCGCGTGGCGGCCCTCCAATCCCGCGAGGTCGCGCTGCCGGAGCGCCTCGGCGAGGGCGGCGAGGGTCAGCTTGGCGTCGCCGACGAGGCGCAGGGCCTCGTAGTTGCGGCCGACCTCGCCCCCGTCGACGTCGAGATGGATGAAGCGGGCGTCCGCCGGGTAGAGCGACCAGCTGTCGGTGCCGTTCTGGTTGGTGCGGTTTCCGACGAGGAGGACGACGTCGGCCTCCGTGACGAGGCTGCGCAGGTGGGACGAGCGCGCCCGCGGCGCCATGAAGTACCCGACGACGCCGACGGAGAGCGGGTCGGTCTCGGCGACGGCCCCCTTGCCCATCACCGTGGTGGCGACCGGCAGTCCGAGACCCTGCAGGGCGGCGAGTTCCGGGTAGGCCCCGGAGGAATGGACGCCGCCGCCCGCGATCACGAGGGGACGCCGCGCGCCGGCGATCAGGTCCGCGGCCTCGGCGATCCGGGCCGGGTCGGCGACCGTGCGGTCGAGGGGGTAGGTGCCCAGGCTCGCCGACCGGCGCGGCGCGGCGGCCTCGAAGTCCGGCCGCTCGTCGAGGAGGTCCAGGGGCACCAGCAGCACCGCCGGCCCGGGCCGCCCGGAGGCCGCGGCCGCGAAGGCCATGTCGACGTAGTCGTCGATGCGCTCGGCGACCGCGACCCGGCGGACCCACTTGGCGACGCCCGCGAACAGGGCGAGGTGGTCCAGTTCCTGGAAGGCGTTCCGGTCGGTGAAGCGGCGGTGGACGTCCTGGACGATCGCCACGACCGGGATCGAGGCCTTCAGGGCTTCCGCGAGGCCCGGCACCAGCAGGGTCGCGGCGGGCCCGTTCTGGGCCGCGACCACCGCGACCCGGCCGGAGATCCGCGCGTAGGCGTCGGCCATGGCGGCGCCCGCGTTCTCGGTGCGGTAGCCGATCTGGCGGATGCCGTGGTGCGGCGCGGCCAGGAACAGCGCCGAGGGGATGCTCTGGCCGAACACGTCGCGGACGCCGTGCCGGTGGAGCGCGGCCGCGAGGGCGTGGGCACCGGTCATGTTGGCGCGCTCGGACATCTCGGACATCAGCGGCTCCCCTGCGCGGCGTCGCACATCGACAGGACGATCTTCCCGATATGCTGGCCCGCATCCATGCGGGCATGGGCCTCCGCGACCCGCTCGAACGGGAACACGGAATCGATCGGCGGCCGCGCTTGGCCCGCCGCGAGCAGCGGCAGGACGTGCTCGGCGAGGGCCTCGGCGAGGCGCGCCTTCAGGGCCACCGGCCGGGCGCGCAGCGTCGAGCCCGTGAGCGTCACCCGCTTCATCAGCAGCGGCTGGAAGTCGATCTCCGCCACCCGCGAGCCCTGCTGGAAGGCGATCTGCGCGATGCGCCCGTCGACCGCCACGGCATCGAGGTTGCGGGCGATGTAAGGGCCGCCGACCATGTCGAGGATCACGTCGGGCCCGCTCCCGCCGGTGGCGGCCCTGGCCGCGGCGACGAAATCCTCCCGCCGATAATCGATGGCCGCGTCCGCGCCGAGCGTCAGGCAGGCCGCGCATTTCTCGGGCGAGCCCGCGGTGACGATCACCCGGGCGCCCCGGGCCTTCGCCAGCAGGATCGCCGTGGTGCCGATACCCGAGGAGCCGCCGTGGATCAGGAGGCTCTCGACCGCCTGCAGCCGGGCGCGCTCGAACACGTTGCTCCAGACGGTGAAGTAGGTCTCGGGGATCGCCCCCGCCTCGACCGCCGGGAGGCCCGCCGGCACGGGCAGCGCGACCGCCTCGTCGACGACGGCCCACTCGGCGTAGGCGCCGCTATGGACCAGCGCCATCACCCGGTCCCCGATCCGGAAGCGGCCCGCGCCGGGCCCGAGCGCCTCGACGATCCCGGCGAGTTCGAGCCCGAGCACGTCCGAGGCGCCGGGGGGCGGCGGGTAGCGGCCCTCGCGCTGCATCACGTCCGGACGGTTGATGCCCGCGGCCTCGACGCGCACGAGCACCTGGCCCTGTCCCGGCTCCGGGCGCGGACGCTCGACGATCCGGAGGACCTCGGGACCGCCCTGTCCGTCGGCGATCACGGCTCGCATGCCCATGTTCATCGCTCCGTTTCCCGGCTCGCCGCCGCTTCCGGGAGAAGCAGCACCTTCATGGCCTGCCGGCTGCGCGCCAGCTCGAACGCCGCCCCGGCTTCCGCGAGGGGGCGGCGGTGGGTGATCAGCGCCGCCAGCGTCCCGGCATGCGCCGCGAGGAGCGCGAGCGCGGCGTCGAAGGCGCGCGCCGTCGTGTCGTGGGCCGCGCGCAGCTGCTTCTTGCTGCGCACGAAACCCGTCAGGTCGAGGTCGAGGGAGCCGGAATGGATGCCGGCCACCACCATCACGCCGCCCGAGCGCAGGACGGCCAACCCGTCACTGACCGACCGGGCGGAACCGGTCGCCTCGACCACCCGGTCGGCCTCCCCGTCGAAGGCGCGCCGGACGGCGTCGTCCAGGCCGATGTCGGCGAGATCGACCGTGTGACGGATGCCGATCCGCCGGGCGAGGTCGAGGCGCGCGGCGTCGTCGAGCCCGGCGAGCAGCACGTCCGCGCCCCGCTGCTGTGCCACGAAGGCGATGCAGAGGCCGATCGGGCCCGGCCCGAGCACCGCCACGCGGTCGCCGGGACCGACCTCCGCGACGTCCACCGCGTTGACCGCGACCGCCAGCGGCTCGGCCAGGGCCGCGACGGTCAGCGGCAACCCGTCCGGCAGGCGGCGGCAATTATCGGCCGGGACGACGACCTGATCGGCGAAGGCCCCGTCAGCGTGCAGGCCGACGATGCGGCGGCCCTGGCAATCCTGCGGCCGCGCGGCGGCGCAGGCCGCGCAGGCGCCGCACGGCACCGTCGGCCAGCAGGTGACCCGGTCGCCGACCGCGAGCGCGGTCACGCCGTCCCCCACCGCCCGGACCGTCCCGGAGAACTCGTGACCGAGAGTGACCGGCATGAACGCGGTCATGAACCCGTAGCCCGGGGTCCACTCGAAGGCGTGGATGTCGCTGCCGCAGATGCCGGCCGCGGCGACCGCGACGGTGACGCGTCCCGTGCCCGGGGCAGCGGGCGCATCGACGTGGACGAGGTCCGCCCCGAAGGCGGCGGTCGCCTTGCGCAACGCAAGCATTTCCGTCCCCTGTCTCCCGCCGAGCCTGCCGGCCCGGCGGCCTGCCTCGCGGCACGTGCCGTCGACGCTAGACGTAATTTGTTATAACAAACATCGGACGAAGGGGAGGAATATGTCAAGCGCTTCGGCGTCCGAACCGGAAACAGGCGATATCGTGCCGGACTGGGTCCGTCCGATCGTCAAGGAGAGCCTGAGCGAGCGGGCCTACCGCGAGCTGCGCGTCGCGCTGATGCGCGGGCAGTTGCGACCCGACACGCGCCTGCGGCTCCGGCCGATGTCGGCCCGGTTCGGCATCAGCGCGACCCCCATGCGCGAGGCCCTTCTGAGGCTCGTCGCCGAGAAGGCCCTCGCCCTCGACGCGCGCGGCAGCGTCGTCGTGCCCCGCCTGACCTTGGATCAGCTCCTGGAGATCCGGGCGATCCGCACCGATCTCGAGGGGCGTGCCGCCGCCGCTGGGGCAGCCAGCCGCGCGGCCGAGGTCGACGACCTCGAGGCGATCCACGCGCAGATCTCGCACTGTCACGCGAGCCGCGACTTCGCGCGGGCGGTGAACCTCAACACCGAGTTTCATCTGACGCTGTGCAGGCTCGGGCAGATGCCGATCCTGTACGAGATCGTGGAGTTGCTGTGGGTGCGCTGCGGCCCGATCCTGTCGCATCTCTACGATGACGGCGTCCCCGACTGGGAACCGCACCCCCATCGCCGCATCATCGACGCCCTGCGCCGCGGTGACCCGGAGGCGGCCCGGGATGCCGTGCGCGAGGACATCGAGCGCGGCGGGAGCGGCCTGTTCGCGCATGTCCGCGCGGCCGCCACAGGGTGATGACCGGCTCGCGGAGAGTCCACGAGCGATCGATCGATGGCCGAAGCAACGAGCCGACCTCGGCGGCCACGGCCCCGAAGGCGCCGGCGTAGATTGGCCCGCGGTTGCGGAACGCCGGAGCTCGATTATCGTGCGCCCATGCGCGCCGATCTCGCCGTCCTCGCTCTGGTCTTCGCCGCCACGGGCGCGCGCGCCCAGCAGCAGCTTCCGACCGTCCCGGAATTGCTGACGGCCGAGGCGAACGCCGCACGCGCCTGCGAGAGCACCGGCGATCCCGCCATCACGCGTGAGCAGTGTCGGCTGCGCGATCGGCTGAGCGGACGCCTGGCGCAGGCGGGCTATTGCTGGGGCCGCAAGGGGCAGGCGGACGAGAAGAAGGAATGGCACGCCTGCCAGCCGGACTCGATCTACGAGGATGATATCGAGGCCGTGCAGCGCTGAGCGGCAAACTTCGTCGTCGAACGCGGCCCGCCACCCGAAGGTCTGTACGCCGGGCTACAGCAGGACACCGTTCCGCAGAATCGACGGCGCTGTGCGCGAGTCGTAGCTGTGGTGCTGCGCCGCGTTCACGGAGCCGCCGGCATCGAACTGGACGCATCACCTGAACGCCCGCGCTTCAACGTCCATTCGAGGAACAGAATTGGCATTGCTCGCACGATCGGACCAATGAATAAGTCATTATCTCAATGAAACTGTCCTTTTTCCGATAAAACAGATCTTACGTGGTGAAATCTCCACGGCATCGCCGTCTCGAAGTACACGAAAATTCTTGAAACGCTCATGCAGAGTGTTAGACCGCCATCGTTGCTCGAGACTCCGACTACGATACGGTCGCCATCGATGATTCACACGATCAAAGGTAGGCTTTTCGCGCTTCTCGGGGTGCTGGGTACACTCCTCGTAGGATCAGCAGCGCTCAGCAATTACGCGCTCTACAAAGATTTCCGGGGCCTCGAATCGATCTACGCCGACAGGGTCATGCCGCTCAGCCAGTTCGGCGCGATGCGCGATGCCTTCGATGCCATGCTGACCGCGACGCGGGATTTCGAGTTCCACGCGATTCAGGCGGCCGAAGCTGTGACGATCCTCGATCGCCAGCTGGCACGGGCGAAGGAAGCCTGGTCCGCCTACCTGACCACGTACCTCACGCCCGAGGAGGCACAGCTCGTCGCGAGCCTGACGACGCGATTCGATCGAGACGTGGCGATCGTCACCGACCTCGTCCGCGCCTTGACGAAGGGGGACCTCAACGCTGTGACCGCGACCCGGATCGATCTGCTCCGCGCGATGGGTCCGACGACGGCGGCCATCGGCGAGTTGTCCGACCTGCAGGTCCGCGAGGCCCGCGCCGAGTTCGAACGCGCGGACGCGATGGCGCGGCGCCTGCGAGTCCTGCTCTTCGCGACACTCGCCGTGGCCGCGCTCGCGGTCGGGTACGGCATCCGCGTGATCCTCGTCCAAGTCACCCGCCCGATCGCGCGGACCACGGCGACGATGACCCGTCTCGCCGCGGGCGACCTCGACGTGCGGATCGACGGTGCGCACCGCGGCGACGAGATCGGCGCGATGCTCAAGGCTGTCCAGGTCTTCAAGGACGCGCTCGTCGCGAAGCGCGCGACGGATGCTGCCGCCGCCAACGAGGCGGCCGCGAAGGCGCGCCGCGCCGAGACGTTGGACAGCGCCACCGCGGCGTTCCGTGCCCGGATGGATCGCCTGACCGAGGCGCTGTCCGCCAGCGCCTCGTCTATGGAAGCCGCCGCCGCGACGATGGACCGGAGCGCCGGCGAGACCGCGACGCAGCTGCTCCAGGTGTCCTCGGCGGCCGAGCAGACAGCGGTCAACGTTCAGACCGTCGCGGCGGCCGGCGAGGAACTGGCCACGCCGATCGGGTCCATCAACGGCCAGATCACGCGCTCCTCGGACATGGCCCGGCGCGCGGCCACTGAGGCGTCGGAGACGAACACCCTCGTGATGAGCCTCGCCGACGGCGCCGAGCGGATCGGGACCGTGGTCAGCCTGATCGCCGGGATCGCCGCGCAGACGAACCTGCTCGCGCTCAATGCCACCATCGAGGCGGCCCGCGCCGGGGAGGCGGGACGCGGCTTCGCCGTCGTCGCCACAGAGGTCAAGGCGCTGGCGGCGCAGACCGTCCGGGCGACCGAGACGATCTCCGAACAGGTCGCGACCATTCAGAAGGAGACCCACCGCGCGGTCGACGTCATCCAGGCGATCACCGCCGCTGTCCTGGACCTTCGGACCATCGCCACGGGCGTCGCGGCCGCGATGGAGGAGCAGGAGGCGGTGACGCAGGAGATCGTGCGGAACGTCAGCCAGGCCGCCGACGGCACCCAGGCGGTCACGGTCACGATCGGGCGCATCACGCAGGCCGCGGGCGAGACCGGCCGGACCGCGGCCGCGGCCCTGGACGCGGCCACCGCCCTGTCGCGACAGTCGGAGACCCTGAACGCGGCGGTCGCGGAGTACCTGGCGGCGGTGCGGGCCGCCTGAGGCGACACGCTCAGGGGCCGGGCGATCCGGGAAGCGGTGGCAGCCGCATCAGGGGCTCGCCGACCCGCAGGATCGATCCGACGGCGAGCCCGGGGCAGAGCGTGAAGCCGGGCGGCGTCAGCACCACGATGGTGGAGCCGTGCTCGAACCAGCCCATCTCGGCGCCCTTCGCGAGGCGCGCCGCGGTGGGCAGGGTCCGTCCGCCCGTCTCGCGCAGGGCGAGACCCTCGGGCAGGAAGCCGAGCCGCAGCCCGGCAACGAGGATGGCCGCCACCGGCACCAGCGTCACCGCGTGGCCGCCCTCCGCGAGGCGCAAGCGCAGGACGGCGCGCTCGTTCCGGCAGAACAGCGCCTCGACGCGTTTCAGGGCGATCGGGTTCACGTTCCAGGTGTCGCCCCAGATATGCCGCACCGCCTCGACCCGCAGGTCGTGCGGCGCGTGGAATCGGTGGTACATCCCGGCCGTCAGGCGCAGGGTGGCGTAGCTGCCGCCCTCGTGGGCGCGCGCCAGCGCGACGTCCCCGCCGAGCAGGTCGGCGAGCGGGTAGGACAGGCCCTTGATCTGGAGCAGGCGGCCGGCCTCGATGCGCCCATGGGCCCCGAGGATCGCGTCGCTGGGGCTCGTGAGCACGGCCGGATCGGCCGCGATCGGCCGGGCACCGGGACGCAGGGCGCGCACGAAGGCGGCGTGGAGGCTGGGGAAGCGTGTCTCCCGCGCGTCGCGGAGGTCGACGTCGCAGAACAGCCGCCAGGTCGATATCGAGAGGTCGCGGATCAGCGGCTGCTCGATCCGGCTGAACCAGCCCATGAAGCGGGTGGCGAGACGGCGCGGCAGGCGGTTCGTCAGCAGGAAGTTGAGATCCTCCTGCGCCCCGACACGCGCCAGGACCGTCCGCAGCCGGGATCCGGAAACCGTCATCATGCCGTGAACCGCCTCCGGTAGGGCGCGGGGCGATGTCCGCGCTCCTCGTCACCCTGTCCGCCACCACCGTCGCCGCGGTGCTCGCCCTGCCGCGGGCGGCCGAGCGCCTGCAGCTCTCCCGGGCGAAGCATCGCTCGCTCACCGGCCACGCCCGCATGGCCCGGCGCGTCGCCGGGCTGATCCCGAACTACGCCTACTCGGAGCGCGCCTTCTTCCGGTCGGACGATCCGGACGAGGCGGTGGCGCGCCGGCGCGAGGCCGGCTTCGCGCGGCTGTCCGACCTGTTCCGGGCGCGCTTCGCCCGGACACGCGCCGAGACCGAGGCGGTCCGCGACGGGCTCTCGGATCTCCAGTTCACCGGGCTCTACCGGGTGCCGTTCCAGTACGCCCGGCACGTGCGCGCCCATCTCGGCACCGGCGCCTTCGCGGCCGCCGCCGCCGGCGTCACCGTCACGGACCTCGACGGCAACGTCTTCTACGACCTCGCCGGCTCCTACGGCGTGAACCTGTTCGGCGTCGATTTCTATCGGGCCTGCCTGGAAGAGGGGGCGGCGCGGGTCTCGGCCCTCGGTCCCGTGCTCGGGCCGCTCCACCCGGTCGTCACCGGCAACGTCGCGCGGCTGAAGGCGATCTCGGGCCTCGACGAGGTCTCGTTCCACATGTCCGGGACCGAGGCGGTGATGCAGGCCGTGCGGCTCGCCCGCTACCACACCGGCCGCCGCCGGATCGTCCGCCTGTGCGGCGCCTATCACGGCTGGTGGGGCGAGGTGCAGCCGGGCATCGGCAACCCGGTCCCGACCCGCGACACGCTCACCCTGGCCGACATGTCCGAACGGACGCTGCGGGTGCTCGCCGGCCGCCGCGACGTCGCCTGCGTCCTGGTCAACCCGCTCCAGGCGATGCACCCGAATGCCGGCGCGCCGGCCGATTCCGCGCTGGTCGACAGCGGCCGCAGGGCGTCCTTCGACCGCGCCGCCTACACCAAATGGCTCCACGACCTCCGGGCGGTGTGCAGTGCCCGCGGCATCGTGCTGATCCTCGACGAGGTCTTCCTCGGCTTCCGGCTCGCCCGCGGCGGCGCGCAGGCGTATTTCGGCCTGCGCGCCGACATGGTCACCTACGGCAAGACCCTGGGGGGCGGCCTGCCGGTCGGCGTCCTCTGCGGGCGCGCCGACCTGATGCGCCGGTACAGGGAGGACCGGCCCGTCGACATCTGCTTCGCGCGGGGCACCTTCAACGCCCATCCCTACGTGATGGGAGCGATGGGCGCGTTCCTCGACCGGCTGGACAGCCCGGCGGTGGCCGCACTCTACGCCGACCTCGACGCGACCTGGGACGCGCGCGCGCGTCACCTGAACGCCCGGCTGGCGGAGGCCGGCCTGCCGGTGCGGGTCGCCAACATGTCGACGGTGTGGACGATCCTGTACACCGAGCCGTCGCGCTACAACTGGATGCTGCAATTCTACCTGCGCGCCGAGGGGCTGGCCCTGTCGTGGGTCGGGACCGGCCGGATGATCTTCAGCCTCGCGTACGACGACGCGGCCTTCGAGGCCGTGGCGTCGCGCTTCGAGGCGGCGGCGCGGGCCATGCGGGCGGACGGCTGGTGGGACGGCGGCGCGCCGAGCAACAGGGCGATCCGCCGGTCGATCCTGCGGGAGGTCGCGGCCATCCGTCTGGGCGGCCTCGGGGCCCGCCTGGGCCTGCGGGCACCGGATAAGGGCTAATCCGGCGCGCCGGGCGACGGGCCCGGCGCGCGACCTATGCTCAGGCGCCGCGCTCGTGCGGCTCCCGCTCCTCGACCAGCTCGCCGTGCAGCAGGGCCAGCGGCGCCTTGTGGTAGAGCTTGATGTCGTGGAACGGGTCGGTGAGGATCTTGGTCACCCAGACGAGGCCGGTCTGGATGTCGCGCTGGACGAAGAGCTGCACCATCCGGAACAGCAGGCCGGCGAGCGCCAGCCACAGCCAGATCCAGCCGACGTTGCGGATCAGGTCCGCGGTGCTCTGGTGCGGCGCGATCAGGCCGAACAGGCTCGGGTCGAAGTAGAGCGGCAGGGGCGACAGGGCCCAGATCGCCAGGAGCACGACCTTCCGCTGCAGGTTGTAGCCGACCTTGATCTCCTCCTTGTGCTCGTGGGTCGCGTCGTTGACGTGGTCGTAGCCCTTGGGCTCGAAGAACAGGTGGCCGGCCTGCCGCGAGGTCATCGCCACCAGCCAGCCGATCAGGGCCGCCGTGGCCGGATCCCTGAACGCCAGGGCGTAGGCGACCAGGAAGCTGATCGCGCTCACCACGTGCAAGCTCTGATTGACGCGGTTGTGGTGATAATAGCGGTGGTCGTCCCAGCGCTGGACGCGCAGTGCCTCCCGAAAACTCGCCATGATGTGGGTCCCCGATCGATGGTGGTGGGTTGGTCGAAGCTGATGCGCGTTCAGGCGGCGCGCTTGCGCAGGCGCAGCAGGGAGAAGTGGCCGAGCGGCGGGAGCGCCCGGCGCTCGACGATCTCCACCGGCGCGCCGGCGGCCCAGGCCGCGTAGCGCTCCCAGGCGAACTCGGTCCGCCATCCGAGGCGGCTCGTCACCGGAGCGAGGGTGCGCTCCACCGCGCGCCGCAGGCCGGCCTCGGCGCCGATCCGCGTGGTGATCACGATCTCGCCGCCGGGGCGCAGCACCCGGGCGAACTCGTCCAGCGCCGCCTCTGGATTGGGGACAGCCGTGACGACGTACTGCGCCACCACCACGTCGAAGGCGGCGTCCGGGAAGTCGAGCTGCTCGGCGTCCATGACGGCGAGGCGCTCCACGTTGCGCAGACGCAGCCGCGCCACGCGCTGACGCGCCTTCTCGAGCATGGGGGCCGAAATATCGATGCCGACGATGCTGCGGGCGCGCCTGTAGGCCGGCAGCGACAGGCCGGTGCCGACGCCGACTTCCAGGATGCGGCCGCCGATCCGTTCGGCGGCGGCCGCCGCCAGGGTACGGCCCTGCGCGAAGACGGGCCCGAAGACCAGATCGTAGACCGGGGCCCAGCGGCCGTAGGCCTTGGCGACGCCGTCGCGGTCGAGATCGGGCCCGAGCGTGCCCGCGCGCGAGGAACCGGTGTCGTGCATTCCGAGGGCCATGGGCGTCCTGTCTCGTTGTCGGCTAGGTCGGCCCGACGGCTCGCCTCGACCGTCGGCTGCAGGTCTGAGGCAGGCGTTCACCAGCTCAGTTCGCGTCACTGCGCGTCCGCTTGGTCAGACCAAGATCCGGCCAAGGGCTCGCGCTTGTCCGCCTCGAGAGCGCCGAGCGGCGTCGCGACAAGGCAGGGGGCGATCACAATGGGCGAGGGAGGCGGGATCTCGATCGTGCCACGCCGCCCGGATCATCAACGACCCCACGCCGCCTCTCCGCAGAAGTCTTTCCGCCGGCAAAGCTATGTCGTTCGTTTGACAAGCTTGTGACATATCCGTCAAACACGCCAACGGCCATTCCATTTGCTGGCAAAATACTGATGTGCCGCGCGCCACATCTATGCACGAGGGGTGATTTGCGACCCTTCGAGCTACCTGATCTTGCCCGTTGACGAACGCCTCGGCCGCGCATCGGCCGTGCTTCGTCTTCTCGCACACGCGGTGTTCACGATGCTCCGAACACCCTGCCGTTGCGGCCTCGTCGCAGATCCCGAGATGCGCGATGATTTGAGGGCGGGAAGCCTGCAGGTCGCGCCTTCGACATTTTCTCGCCCTGATATCGACGAGATGTGACCCGGTATCCCCAGCAGGACAGGGCGCGACGACGCGCCGAAGGAGTGTTTCGCGTGATCGAGAATTTGCGGCGTCAGACCATCGCGGTCGCGGCCATCGCCGGGATCGCTCTCAGCGCCGGGCAGGCGCAGGCCGCGCAGTGCGGCAACACCGCGGCCGGCTTCGATGCGTGGAAGCGGCAATTCGCCGAGGAGGCGCGCGGGCGGGCCAGCGCGGCCAGCCTCGCGGCGCTGCAGAACACCACCTACTCGACCGCCACCATCTCGGCGGACCGGGGGCAGCACAGCTTCAAGCTGTCGCTGGAGCAGTTCCTCGCCAAGCGCGGCGGCCCGACCATCGTCAAGCGGGGCCGCGCCCTGAAGCAGCAGAACGCGGCCCTCTTCGACTCGATCGAGCAGCGCTACGGCGTTCCGCCGGGCCCGCTCCTGGCGATCTGGGGCATGGAGACCGGCTTCGGCGCGGTGCGCGGCAACGTCAACACGCTCTCCGCGGTCGCGACGCTCGCCTACGATTGCCGCCGTTCCGAATACTTCACGGACCAGCTCTACGCTGCGCTGACCCTGGTCGATCGCGGGCTCCTGACACCGAATACCCGCGGCGCGGCGCACGGCGAGGTCGGGCACACCCAGTTCCTGCCGAAGAACGTGCTGGCCTACGGCACCGGCGACCTCAACAACGTCGGCGCCGCCCTGTCGTCCACGGCCAATTTCCTCAAGGCCCATGGCTGGCGAGCCGGCGCCGGCTACCAGCCCGGCGAGCCGAACTTCGCGGCGATCCAGGGCTGGAACGCGGCGCCGGTCTACGAGAAGGCGATCGCCATCCTCGGGCGCCAGATCGACAACAATTAGCAGTATCTCGGCCTCGAATAGACCGAGACGTATTGCGAGAACTGCGGCGGCGCGCCCGAAAATGGTCCCGATCGAGCCAAGATCGACCATCGCATCGCCCCAGAAAAGCCGGCCCGACCCCGCTGTCTCACGCTGAGCGGGGCCGGTCCGCCCGTCGCGGATCCGCAGCCTGTGCGGAGGGCGGCAGCCGGCAAGCCCCGCCTCGCGACGAGGAGCATGGGCAACCGCGATGGCTGTCGAATCCGTGCCGCTGGACGGCCTCAAGACCCGGAACGCGCGCAGCACGTGGCTCGCGCCCCTGACGGTGCTCACCGGCGCGGTGACGCTCGCCGCCCTCGGGGGCAGCGTCCTGCATCGCGCCCCGGTCCCGGTAACCGGCATCGAGAACGCCCGGACGGAAGCGCCGGTGCCCGCACCGTCCGCGGAGGACAGGGCCGAGACCGCCGCCGCCGAGCCGGAGGCCGCCGAATCGCCCGAGCCCGGTCGCGACGCCCTCGGCAATTCGCAGTCACGATGGGCCTGGAATCAGATCGCCCCACCCTCGCTGACGCCCGAACCCGTCCCCGAAGGCGCCGATGCCGGCGCCGACGCGCAGCCCGGAACGCAGGTCACCGAGACACCGCTCAGCGCGATGGTGGTCCCGCTGCCGATCCCCCGTCCGCCCGAGTTCCGCGGGCCCGCGGGCACCGCACTCGCCCGGCGGTCCGACCGGCGCATGGCGCGCCGCGAGATGCCGCCGGCGGCTCAGCCTATCCCCCAACCCGAAGAGCGCTCGTTCATCGAGAAGCTGTTCGGCATCGAGCGCGGACCGGCGCTGGCCTACACGGCGCTCGAGAGCAAGCCGGCCGACGTCGCGCCGCCGCAGCAGCGCGTCTCGCCGCCGCTGGCCCCGGCCCGGGATCCGGGCCCCTCGGCCGGCATCGCGGTCTACAACATCGCCGCCCGGACCGTGACCCTTCCGAACGGCGAGCGCCTGGAGGCGCATTCCGGCCTGGGCGAGGGGATGGACGAGCCGCGCTTCGTCAACGTCCGGATGCGCGGCCCGACTCCGCCCGGCACCTACGATCTCACCGAGCGCGAACGGCCCTTCCATGGCGTGCGGGCGATCCGCCTCACGCCGGTCGGCGGCAACGAGGCGGTCTACGGCCGTGTCGGCCTGCTGGCACACACCTATATGCTGGGCCCGCGCGGCGACTCGAACGGCTGCGTGTCGTTCCGCGACTACGACCGGTTCCTCCAGGCCTTCCTGCGCGGCGAGGTTCAGCGGCTGGTGGTCGTCAGCGGCACGCAGGACCCGCTGCCGAGCCTCGCCGCCGGCACGGTCACGACCCGCATGGCCCGCAACGGCGGCTGACGACGGCTCGCCCGCGGCAACGGCCGCAAGCGCGCAGACGGTCTACCAGCACTGCTCGCGCGGCGCTTGGAACGCGCCGTGCCGGCCCGCAGAACGCGGTGGCGGCGCGTTCCGGCGCCGCGACACGCGAGTCCCCGGTCCAGACCATGCCCGCACAACGATCGGCCGCCGCGGCCGTCCGTACCCTCCTGGCGCTTTCCGGTCTCCTGGCGGCCGACTTGGCCTGGAGCGCCTCCGCGCCGGACCGCGTCGGCGCGGCGGTGGTCGGGGCGCGCTTGGCGGACCGGATCGTCGGCACCTGGGAACTCGTCTCCTACAAGGTCGAGGACAAGGAGACCGGCACGTTCGTCGACGCCATGGGCGGCACGCCGCGCGGTCGCGTCATCTTCACCAAGGACGGCTGGGTCGCCTTCAACCTCGAGGGCAGCGCCCGCACGCCGGCGACCACCGACGCCGAGCGGGCCGCGCTGATGAAGACCCTCGTCGCCTATATCGGCCGCTACCGGATCGAGGGTGACCAGTGGGTCACCAGCGTGCAGACCGCGTGGGCGCCCGAATGGGTCGGCACCGAGCAGCGCCGCACCATCCATATCGAGGGCGACTACGCCGACGTCACGACTCCCTGGCGCGTGATGCCCAACTGGGATGACGGCCGCCTGTCGCGCAGCATCATCCGGTTCAAGCACATCCCGTAGCGGCGCGCCTTCGCCCGGTCCGTCGCGTCGAGCGACGGACCGGGCGACCGATCGGGCGACCGATCGCGGCCAGTCTATCGGCGGGTCGCCGCCATGCGCGCCGGTCGTCGCGACGGACTGACAGGATGGCGGCGATTGCAACCCTGGCAGTAATTGTCCTTTCAGGCCCCGTCCTCTATGAGGCCACCATCAATCTGCTGAGCCAAGCCAGCCAGCATCTTCCCGCCCACCCGGCAATCGCGCCACCGCGCGAGCGAGGTCTTGAACCGGTGATCCGTTCTCCGGCGAGATCGCGCGCCTAGGCGGAGGGAAGGCCTCTGCGTCGCGCGAGCGCGCCCCGTCGTCCCACGATCCGTGCGGCTCGGGGACGACGGACGCGATGCGGGCCAGGGCAGGACCGTCGTGCCGGGTCGCGCGAGACCGCGAGCGTGCCGCGACGGGAACGGGGAAACGATCCGGAAGGCCGGACGGGCGGGATTCGCGCCCGTCGCATCGAGTGTCTTCCGTACGCGCGGCGGCCGATCGGGCCGTGCGGTACGCAAAAGCGGGATCTGCCCATGCGTGGCGACGACGAGACCCAACACCGGCGCGACCGCCGGGCCGCGGACGTGCTGCCCCTGAGCCGGCGGCGGCTCCTCGGCACGGCCGCCACCGGCTTGGCGCTGGCGGCCCTGCCGGGCGCGCTGGCCCTGGCCGAGGGCGCGGACAGCAAGGTCGACGTGCTGCTGATCGGCGGCGGGATCATGAGCGCGACGCTGGGCGTCTGGCTGAACGCGCTGGAGCCGAACTGGTCGATCCAGATGGTCGAACGGCTGGATCAGGTCGCCCTCGAGAGCTCGAACGGCTGGAACAACGCCGGCACAGGACACTCGGCCCTGGCGGAGCTGAACTACACGCCCGAGAAGAAGAACGGGCAGATCGAGATCGCCAAGGCGGTGGAGATCAACGAGGCGTTCCAGGTGACCCGGCAGTTCCTGGCGCATCAGGTCAAGACCGGCGTGGTGACGGACCCGCGCGCCTTCATCAACTACACGCCCCACATGAGCTTCGTCTGGGGCGACGACAACATCGCCTACCTGAAGAAGCGCTGGGAGGCCCTGAAGGCGAGCCCGCTCTTCGCCGGCATGGAGTACTCGGAGGATCCCGAGCAGCTCCGCAAGTGGGTGCCCCTGATGATGGAGGGCCGCGACCCGAAGCAGAAGGTCGCCGCCACCTGGTCGCCGCTCGGGACCGACTGCGAGTGGGGCGAGGTGACCCGCCAGTACGTCGCCCACCTGCAGAAGCAGCCGAGCTTTAACCTCCGGCTCTCGACCGAGGTCGAGAGCATCACCAAGAACGGCGACGGCTCGTGGCGGGTGACCGCCAAGAACCTGAAGGACGGGACGCGCCGGACGACCGACGCCAAGTTCGTGTTCATCGGCGCGGGCGGCGGTGCCCTGCACCTCCTGCAGAAATCCGGCATCCCCGAGGGCGACGAGTATGCCGGTTTCCCGGTGGGCGGCTCGTTCCTGATCAACGACAATCCCGAAGTCGCCACGCTCCATCTCGCCAAGGCGTACGGCAAGGCGTCCGTGGGTTCCCCGCCGATGTCGGTGCCGCATCTCGACACGCGCGTGATCAACGGCAAGCGCGTGATCCTGTTCGGGCCGTTCGCGACCTTCTCGACCAAGTTCCTGAAGGAGGGCTCGTACTTCGACCTCCTCAGCTCCACGACCACCAGCAACATCTGGCCGATGATGAAGGTCGGCGTCGACGAATTCCCGCTGGTCGAGTACCTGGCGGGGCAGCTGATGCTGTCGGACGACGACCGGATCGCGGCGCTGCGCGAGTACTTCCCGAAGGCCAGGAAGGAGGAGTGGCGCCTCTGGCAGGCGGGGCAGCGTGTCCAGATCATCAAGCGCGACCCGAACAAGGGCGGCGTGCTGAAGCTCGGCACCGAGATCGTCAACGCCAAGGACGGCAGCATCGCGGCGCTCCTCGGGGCCTCGCCCGGCGCCTCCACGGCGGCGCCGATCATGCTGCAGGTGCTGGAGAAGGTCTTCGCCCAGAAGGTCGCCACGCCGGAATGGCAGGCGAAGATCCGGGAGATCGTGCCGAGCTACGGCACGAAGCTCAACGACGATCCCGACCGTGTCGCGCGCGAATGGACCGACACGAGCGCGCAGCTCCAGCTCCCGACCCCGCCGCAGATCGACCGGGCCGTGCTGAAGCCGGTCTCGACCGGCAGCACCGTGCTGAACAGCAGCGCCACGCCGGTGAAGGAGCCGGTCCACGACCTCGCGCCGTGAGCGGCGCATCCCGGGGCGCCGACGGTCGCGCGCCCTGGGACCGCGTCGGCGCTCAGAGCCCGACCCGACCCAGGGCCGGCAGCTTGAGACCGGGCCGCCGCAGGTCGATCCCGGCGACGCCGCCGAGCAGATTCAGCTCCAGGCCCTCGACCCAGCCGAGGGTCACCCCGGCATAGCCGCCGAGGCTGATGCGGATCCCGGTCCGCGACGGCGTCAGGCCGATCCAGCGCCCGTCATAGGGGAAATCCTTGCCGATCGCGGTGGTGGGCAGGCTCTCGCGGATCTCCGGCACCGCCGCCATGACGGCGGCCACGAAGGTGTTCGAGTTCGGGCCGGGCCACACGACGTAGTCGCCGGGCCGGCTGAACCGGTACTCGGCCACGGCCTGCCGGATCCGCGGCAGCATCGCCTCCGCCTCGGCGCCGTCGGCGGCGAACACCACCGTCGGCGGGTTCCCGAACCAGCGTCCGTCCGGCACGAACCGGTCGACCCAGATCGGCTGGCCCCAGGCCGTGTAGTCGAACCGGCTGTAGGCGCGGGCGCCGCGCTCCTTGACGACGATCCAGCTATGCGTGGCCACGATGCCGCGCCAGCTCACGGTCCGCGCCGAGAAGATGCGCAGCACGGCGCCGGGATGCGCGTCCGCGCGCGGCAGCAGGCCGGCGCTGGACCGATCCGCCAGACGCCAGTCACCGCTCGCCCGCGTCGCGTAGAGCAGGGCGGAGATCGCCACCGGCACGAGGAAGAGCGCGGCGAGCGCGAGGAGGGCGATCCTGAACAGGGTCACGGGCGGTCCGGCGGGGAGGGCGGGATAGAATCCGCATGTAGGTAGCGCCCGCATCCGCGAAACTGCGACCGACGCGCCCCGGGGCTGCGCGCGCGTCAGGGTGGGCAGGCGAGGGCGTCCAGCAGCAGCGTCGCGGCGAGGAGATCGGCGCAGCCGCCGGGGCTCAGGCGCGCGGCCACGAAGGCGCGGTGGATCGCCGCCGCGCGCGCGCGCCAGTCGGGGGCCGCGATGCCTCCGGCGTCGAGAAAGGTCGCGGCGGCCGCGCGCGCGCCGACGAGGCCGTCGGCACCGCCGCGGTGCAGGAGGTTCGTGTCGTCGACGACCGCCAGGAGGGCGAAGAAGCAGTGCACGCGGGCCGCCTCGGCATCGCCGGGGGCGCACGATCGGCCGAAGCGGAGAGCGGGCAGGGCGACGGCGCGGATGGTCGGAAAGCCCGCCGCGGCCTCGGCGCTGGCGCCACCGACGCCGAAGCGCCGCGCGGCGCGGCCGCCGTGGCTGACGGCCGAGACCGGCGCCCGGGTGATCGCTGTCCCCCAGAGATGACCGACCGCCTCCGCCAGCCCTTCGGCGCTCGCGCGCTCCGCACCGGGCCCCACGCCCCGCGCTCCCGCCGCCGCACAGATCAGCCCCAGCGAGAAGATGGCGCCCCGATGCGCGTTGACGCCGCCGGTCGCCCGCATCATCGCGGTCTCGGCGGCCAGACCGATTGCCCGGAGTTCCGCCATTACGGCATCGCGGGCGCCCGCCGCGACCAGTTCCGCGAAGAACGGCCGGAGCGCCGCCGCGCTGCGGCGGAGCGTCTCCGCATCCATGTCGTTGTGGCTGCCGGAATCGACCGGGCTCACGAGGCCGGGCTTCGGCCAGGTCTCCAGTTCGCCGATGAGCGCCGCGTGCGCGAGATCCGCGACGCGTTCGGCCCAGGGCGCGGCGGCGTTGCTCCGGTCCGCGCCCGGCGCGATGAGGCTCTGATCGTCGCGCAGGGTCGAAGCTCCCCAAGGGTTCGCCGGCATGGCCGAAGCGGCGTCGGGCGGCCCGGGATATACCGGATGGCCGTGCCGGCACAGACGCGGCGTTCTCCGAGCCGGTTCGACTGTCCTGCCCTAGAAGGATCCGACGAAGCGCTCGGGCAGCGTCCAGAGGTCGGGCGCCTGGATCGCGCTCTTGCGCTCGATCGCGTCGGCGAACAACCGCTTCGTGGTCTCGAAATGGGCCTCACCCGGACGCATCTGAACGGGGCGGCGCGGGACGCGACCGATATCGGCCTTCACGAAGGCCAGGAACTCCGTCGGGTCGATGGCGTGGTGGGAGTTCGGGATGCCGATCGGCGCGGCCGCATTCCGCTTCTGCTGACGCCTGAAGAGGATGTCGTGGTCCAGATACGCCAGGTGGAACAGGAACAGGTCGCGGAAATCGGGGCGGTGATCCTGGATCAGGCAGTGGAAGCCGACGTGCCAGTCGACCCGCTCCGATACGATGGTCGCCTTGCACAGGGTCGATATCGGCCGGATGTAGCCCCGCTGGCCGGAGATCGGCGCCGCGACGTCGATAGGGGCCTCGTCCCCGACGTGCATAACGTCGGCCCCGAACAGATCGAGGATGGGGGGCAGCGGCCGCGCGGCGATGTAATCGGAGAGAGTAGACGATACGTCCGGATCGGGGAGGATCAGCTCGTCGCTATCCGCATAGAGAACATATTTGAAGCCGATGAACAGCGATGCGCAGAAATCCCTGACCGTGTGGGCGCGCTCCCACTCGTTCAGGGGCAACCGCGGCAACCGGACGACGTTCGCGCGCAGTCCGGTCGTCGAGCCGTCGTCGGAACCGTGGTCGAGGATATAACAGTTTTCAGCCCCGACTTGTCGCTCGTAGTGCTTCAGCCAGAGCGGAAGCATGGTCTTTTCGTTGTAGGCCATCGTGACGGCGGCGAGCGGCCTCTTGTGCAACGGTATTCCTTCCCGCCAACGCGGCCTTCACCGCGCTTCTACAGCGCATTCGCGAAGCGTTTGATCGGAGCTTAGTGGCAATGGATCGTGCGCAGCAACTCCTGAGGTCGTTGACCAAGGACGCCCGCATCGTGGAGATTGGCCCGAGCTTCAGCCCGCTCGCGCCGAAGCGCGACGGCTGGAACACGTTCGTCATCGATCACGCGCCGCGCTCGGAGCTCATCGAGAAGTATCACGACCAGACGGTCGACCGCATCGAGGAGGTGGATTTCGTCTGGACAGGCGGCTCGATCGCGGACGCGGTCCCGGTCGACCAGCACGGCACCTTCGACGCGTTCATCGCCAGCCACGTCATCGAGCACACGACCGACATCGTGACCTTCCTGCGCGCCGCCGAGACGCTGCTTCGGCCGGACGGCGTGGTGATCCTGGCCGTGCCCGACAAGCGCAAATGCTTCGATTTCTACCGTTCCCTCACCGGGACGGCGGACGCGGTCGCGGCGTTCCTGGAGAAGCGGAACCGGCACACGGTCCGGACCCACATCGACTACGCCCTGAACATGGCGCTGAAGGACAACGGCACGGTCGGCGCCTGGTCGGGCCAGGACACGCGGCCGGCCATTCCCGCGAATCCGCTCACCGACGAGCCGCAGTGGCTCGGCGCCGCGCAACTGCCCTACTACGCCGACGCCCATGCCTGGGTGTTCGTGCCGGCGAGCTTCAATCTGATGATCCTGGAGCTTGCGCAGCTCGGCTACATCGATCTGCGCGTCGAGGATTTCCTCGACCGGGACGCGACGGAATTCTTCGTGTGGCTCCGCAAGGGACGCCAGCGGCTCGCGCCGGGCGAGATCCGCGAGCAGCGCACCGCGCTGATGCAGCGCGCCATCGTCGAGCTGGCGGAACAGGTGCAGCAACTGCCCGAGACGTCCTTCGTCGAGATGGCCTCGGCGGGGGCGCTGCGGGATCAGCTCCTCAAGGCGACCTACCGGACCGAGGCGCTCCGCACCGTGCTGGCGGCGCTGCGGGCCAGCATCGGCCGTTTCGGGCTGGATCGGGCCAAGTTCAAGCGCCTGATCGGCGCGGCGAGCCAGAAGGTTCCGGGGAACCTCTCGGCGGCGGTCCAGCACAAGATCCTGCTGACCGAGGCGACCAAGATCCTCGACGGCATCACGGATTCTGCGGTCGAGACCGACGACCGGGATCCCGCCGTCATCGACGGCGCCGTCTTGGTGGCGCCGCTCGGCGCGGCCCAGTTCGGGGATCCGCTGCTCGCCGCCGAACTGGAGCGCGAGCGCCAGCGCGCCCGGGCGGTCCGCATGGTGCTGGACGCCGTGCTCGGAAGCCTGCGCGGCCGCGCCCTCGACAAGAAGCGGTTCCGGGACCTCGTCACGCAGGCGGCCGCGCGGACGCCGAATGACGGCCCCGAATCGGCGCGCCACGCGGTGCTGTCCGAGGAATCGCGGCGGGTCCTCGGCCTGCCGGTCGCCTGAGGCAGGCCGCGGCACCGACCGCGCCGTGGCGCGAGCGGGGCCCGGCGCGGGCCCGCGGCCGGCCGGACGTCACGCCGCCGACGCGACCGCCGGGGAGATGCGCTTGCGGGCCTTCTTGTCCTCGGTGCTGCTGACGAAGGCCTGCGCCTCCTCCTTGCGCTCGAAGACGTGCGGCGCGACCCCGCGCTTGTTCAGGGCCTCCTCCATCTTGAGGCGCAGGAAGGCGCTGGTCGCGTAGCGGGTCGTGGTCGCGTAGTAGTTCGCCTGCAGGTACTGGACCATGCCGGCGTAGTCGTCGACCAAGTTCTCGTTGAGCCGGAAGCCGTCGTGATTGATCACGGCGTTGACCCGCTGGCCCGCCTTCCGGCAGGCCTCGACGATGGTCATGCGCAGCTCGTCCATGTCGCCCTTCACCCGGCAGTACCAGCCTTCCAGGTTGACGAAGAGGATGTTGCGCTCGCCGTCGTAGCTGACGCGGGACTTCAGATCGAGGTTGAGCAGATCCGAGATCAGCTCCATCGGCTCCTCGCGGAAGATGCGCGGATCCATCGGCACCGGATTGCGCACGACGGGGGCGAAATCCATGTGGGCGAGGATGTCGCGCTCGATGTCGATCCCCGGCGCGACCTCGATCAGCTCCAAGCCCTCCGGAGTCAGCTGGAAGACGCACCGCTCGGTCACGTAGAGGACCGGCTGCGACCGCTCGACCGCGTAGGGGCCCGAGAAGGTGTTCTGCTGGACCTGGGTGACGAACTTGCGGGCCTTGCCCTCGTTCACGATGCGCACCTGACCGTCGGACACCGCGATCTCGAGACCGCCGGCCGTGAACGTCCCGGCGAACACGACGGTGCGGGCGTTCTGCGAGATGTTGATGAAGCCGCCGCAGCCGTTCAGCTTGCCGCCGAACCGCGAGGTGTTGACGTTGCCGGCCGCGTCGCACTCGGCCATGCCCAGGCAGGTCATGTCGAGGCCGCCGCCGTCGTAGAAGTCGAACATCTGGTTCTGGTCGATGATGCAGTCGGCGTTCGTGGCCGCGCCGAAGCTCGAACCGGACGCCAGCACCCCGCCGACCGCGCCCGCCTCGGTGGTGAGGGTGATGTAGGGGGTGATCTTCTCCTCGTTGGCGACCGACGAGATGCCCTCGGGCGCGCCGACGCCGAGATTGACCACGCCGTTCGGCGGCAGCTCGAAGGCGGCGCGGCGCGCGATGATCTTGCGCTCGTTGAGCGCCATCCGCTTGATGCCGGTGACCGGGACCCGGATCTCGCCGGCGAGCGCCGCGTCGTGCATCACGCCGTAGTTCATCCGGTGCATCTCGGGCTCGGCGACCACCACGCAGTCGACGAGGATGCCGGGCACGCGCACGTCCTTCGGCAGGAGGTAACCGTCGTCGACGATGCGCTCGACCTGGGCGATGACGATGCCGCCGTTGTTGCGGGCCGCCATGGCCTGGGCGAGGCAGTCCAGGGTCAGCGCCTCCTTCTCGTAGGAGAGGTTGCCCGACGGATCGGCCGAGGTGGCCCGGATGAAGGCCACGTCGATCTTGGTCGCCGTGTAGAACAGCCACTCCTCGCCATCGACCTCGACGAGCTTGACGATATCCTCGGTGGTCAGTTCGTTGACCTTGGCGCCTCCGTGGCGCGGGTCGACGTAGGTCTTCAGGCCGACCTTCGAGAACAGGCCCGGCTGACCCGCCGCGCAGGCCCGGTAGAGCTGGGAGATCACGCCCTGGGGCAGGTTGTAGCCGCGGATCAGGTTGTCCTGCGCGGCCTTGGCGACCTTGGGCATGCGGCCGAAATTGGCCGCGATGACCCGCGTGAGGAGGCCGTCATGGTGCAGGCGGCCGGTGCCGAGCCCTTTGCTGTCGCCGGCGCCGGCCGTCATGATCAGGGTGAGGCCGCGGGGTGATCCGGTCTCGACGAACCGCTTCTCGAGGGCGGCGTGCAGGGCCTCCGGGATGCAGCTCTGGACGAACCCCGTGGTGGTCACGACGTCGTTCTCGCGGATCAGCGCGATCGCCTCCTCCGCCGAGATGACCTTGTTCTTCCTCATGGAGCCCGTGATCCTCCCCGGCACGTGGAGGAGCGGCCGGCCGTGATGCCCGTCGCCTCCGACTGTGCCATGCGCCGCCCCCGTGGTGCCGGGACGTCTCGGCCCCGGAGATCGGCTGAGTTTTGAATACGATCGTTATTGCACCGCATCAATATTTGCGGCATCGCACGAGGGCACATGCCGGCGCCGTGACAGTACTCCGAAAATGAGTGTCGGCGCTCCTGAAAAACTCTTCGGTCCACGATCAGAAAAATTGCGCGCGTCGCGGGGCCGTCGGCCGCCTGTGCTCCGCCGCACGCGATTTCCATGGTCCGCGTGCGCCGCCTCACCGCGGCGTCCC
This sequence comes from Methylobacterium sp. UNC300MFChir4.1, assembly GCF_900110155.1. Lineage (NCBI taxonomy): Bacteria > Pseudomonadati > Pseudomonadota > Alphaproteobacteria > Hyphomicrobiales > Methylobacteriaceae > Methylobacterium > Methylobacterium sp. UNC300MFChir4.1. The sequence goes on from NZ_FOCS01000002.1 coordinate 414,659, forward strand.
AGGATCCGGTGTCTCTCGGTCTGGACACGACAGGAGGCGATCATGAACCGAGATCCGAGAGCCCGGAGCAGGCAGGCCGACGGCAAGGCCCGGACGGCGGAGTCCGACCGCGAGACCGATGCCCGCGCACGCGCGGCGGTGGTGGATGCCTGGCGCCGGGCACTGCTCCGGATGCGCGAGCGGCGCGCGACCGAGGACCGCACCGATCCGGGCCATTGAGGCCCGGGGAGAGCCGAGCGGATCGGTCCGGCGCTCGGCGGCGACGCGGGGCCGGCGGTCCGGATCGGCCCCCGACGTCGCCCGAATGGGGACGGGGACCGACCCTTTTTCTCTACTTGGCGCGACGCGGCGGGAGCGGCACAGCGTGAGCAACGAACGGGGAGTATGTGAGCCGATGGACGACGACGTCGCAGACGGCATGGACGGCGGCGACGCGAGTTCCGCGGCGGCTCAGGAGGCGAACGGGATCGCCTTCCTGCTGGCGAGCGCCGCCTACCTGACGCTCGCAGACGCGCATCTGCGGCGGGAAGGTCCGGAGGGGCTCGCCCTGATGGACGAGATCGAGGACCGGATCACGGAGGCCCTGCGGAGCTTCGTCGAGGAGACGTCCTACGAGGATGCGCGGCCGGACATCCTCCAGCACGCGACCCGCAAGGTCCGCGCCCTCCTCGAAGCGGGACGCTCGCTGGCGCCGGAGATGCGGCGATTCCAGTGAGCACCGGCCCGGGCCGGACCGCGTGGCGGCGCGCTCGGGCCGGCGGGGCTCAGGCGCCCGGCGGTGAGGGCTTCGCGAAGCCGATATCGGCCGCGACACCGGCGAGCCGGTCGGGATCGCGCTCCTTGCGCTCGCTGTAGCGGTCCACGAGGTAATCGGCGCATCCGCGGGTCAGCAGCGTGAACTTCATGAGTTCCTCGCACACGTCGACGACCCGGTCGTAGAGCGGCCCGGGTCGCATACGGCCCGCCTCGTCGAACTCCCGGTAGGCCATCGGCACCGAGGACTGGTTGGGGATCGTGATCATCCGCATCCAGCGGCCGAGGACGCGCAGGGCGTTCACGGCGTTGAAGCTCTGGGACCCGCCCGAGACCTGCATCACCGCGAGGGTCCGGCCCTGCGTCGGGCGCAGACTCCCCTCGGACAGGGGCAGCCAGTCGATCTGGCTCTTCATCACGCCGGTGAGCGCGCCGTGCCGCTCGGGCGAGACCCAGACCTGCCCCTCGGACCAAGCCGAGAGGGCGCGGATCTCCCGCACCTTCGGATGGTCGGCGGTCGCGTCGTCGGGCAGCGGCAGGCCGTCGGCGTGGTAGATGCGGACCTCGCCGCCCATCGCCTCCAGGAGCCGCGCGGCCTCATAGGCCAGGAACCGGCTGAAGGAGCGTTCGCGGAGCGACCCGTACAGGATCAGGAAGCGCGGCGCGTGCGCGAGCGGGATCCCCCGACCGGCCCCGTCGGTCGGCGTTGCGAAATGCGCCGCGCTGAGATTCGGCAGGCCGTCACGGACCGAAGGGGCAGGGGCCGGGCTCTTGCTCACCGGGACGCTTTCTCATACGTTCAAACAACCGTTTGAAGATTGTCGGGAAAATGGACGACGCGCAAGCCCTGGCGGCCTTCGCGGCCCTGGCGCAGGAGCACAGGCTGCGGCTGGTGCGGGCGCTGGTGAGAGCCGGTCCGGAGGGCCTCGCCTCCGGGACGCTGGCCGAGGCGGTCGGCGTGTCGGCCGCCACGGTGTCGCATCACCTGAAGGAATTGAGCCGCGCCGGGCTGGTCAGCTCGCGGCGCGACGGTCGCTCCATCCTCTACAGTGCCGCCTACCCGGTGCTGGCCGAACTGATCGCGTTCCTGATGCGCGATTGCTGCCAGGGCCGCGCGGAGATCTGCACGCCGGCGGCGGAGACCCTGGCCGCCTGCCTCAGCCCCTCGGGAGACGCAGCACATGTCTGAGCCGTTCGACGTCGTGATCTACCACAATCCGGCCTGCGGCACGTCGCGCAACACCCTCGCGATGATCCGTAACGCCGGGATCGAGCCCCACGTGATCGAGTATCTCAAGACGCCGCCGACCCGCGCGCTGCTGCTGCAGCTCCTCGACCGCGCCGGGCTGTCGGTGCGCGACGTGCTCCGGGAGAAGGGCACGCCCTACGCCGAGCTCGACCTCGGCAACCCGGACCTGACCGACGGGCAGTTGCTCGAAGCCGTCGCGGCGCATCCGATCCTGCTCAACCGGCCGCTCGTGGTCACGCCGAAGGGCGTACGCCTGTGCCGTCCCTCGGAGGCGGTGCTGGATCTCCTGCCGCCGCAGCGGGGCGGCTTCGTGAAGGAGGACGGCGAGCCGGTGGTCGACGAGCAGGGCCGCCGTGTCGCCACGGCCTGAGCGCCAGCGGGCCGTGGCGGCGGCGGTCCGGACATGAGCGAAGCCAGCCGCTGGCCGGTGATCGCCGCACTCGGCGTCGTGGAGATCCTCGCCTGGGGCTCGTCGTTCTACCTGCCGGCCGTGATGGCGGCCCCCATCGCCGAGAGCACCGGCTGGCCCCTCGCCTGGGTGGTCGGCGGACTGGCCTTCGGCCTCCTCGTCGCGGCCCTCGCCTCGCCGCATGTCGGGGCGGCGATCCACCGGCTCGGCGGGCGGCCGGTCCTGGCCCTCGCGGCGCTGCTCCTCGCCGCCGGGCTGACCGTGGTGGCCGTGGCGCCGAACCTTCCGATCTATCTCGCCGGCTGGCTGATCCTCGGCGCCGGCATGGGCTGCGGCCTGTACGACCCCGCCTTCGCGACCCTCGGGCGGCTCTACGGCGCGGCCGCGCGGCCGGCCATCACCACGCTGACCCTCTGGGGCGGGTTCGCCAGCACCGTGTGCTGGCCGCTCTCGGCCTTCCTGGTGGCTCATATCGGCTGGCGAGGCGCCTGTCTCACCTATGCCGGCCTGCACCTCGCGGTGACGCTGCCGCTCATCCTCGCGATGATCCCGCACGCGCCGGCACTCCCGGTCTCCGACGGGCCACAGGGAACGGGGCCCGCGCCGCTATCGACCCGGGAGCGCCGCGCGTTCCTGCTGTTCGCGGGGGTGCTGGTCCTCGGCGGCGCGATCATGTCCCAGGTGTCGGTCCACCTGCTCACCCTGCTGCAGGCGCGCGGCGTGTCGCTCGCTGCCGCCGTCTCGTACGGGGCGCTGATCGGGCCCGCGCAGGTGAGCGCCCGCGTCGCCGAGATCTCCCTCAAGGGCCGCCACCACCCGCTCTGGACACTGACGGCCGCCTTCGGCCTGATCGCCCTCGGGCTGTGGCTCCTTGCGGCCGGGCTGCCGGGCGTGGCGCTCTGGCTGGTGCTCTACGCGGGCGGCAACGGGATCTACTCGATCGCTCGCGGCACGGTCCCGCTCGCCCTGTTCGGCCCCGTGCGCTACCCGCTGGTGGTCGGCCGCCTCGCCCGGCCGGCCCTGGCCGCCCAGGCCCTGGCGCCGCCGGCTGGGGCCGTCGTGCTCACCCATGTCGGGCCGGGGGCCCTGTGGTGGATGCTCCTCGCGCTGGCGCTCGCCGCCCTGGGCCTGATCGGGGCGCTGTGGCGCGCGCGGTGACGGCGGGCCGGTAGGATCAGCGGATGCCGCCGTCGCGCAGGCGGTACCAGGCGATGATCGCCGAGACGTACAGCCGGTTCAGCCCGTGGAGCGGCAGCGGCTCGATCGGCGTCAGCGGCAGGGGCAGGTTGCCGGCATCTCCGGTCGCGATGTAGGCGGCCATCGCCCGGCCCATCGCCGACTGGAGGCCGACGCCCCGGCCCTGGCAGCCGATATCGATGAGGAGCCCGGGCGCCGGCTCGTGGAGATGGGGCAGGTAGTCCCGGGTGATCGCGACGCGGCCGCACCAGCGATGGTCGAAGGCGATCCCGTCGAGCTGGGGGAAGAGCTTGCCGACGATCCGCTCGAGATGGGCCCAGTCGGCGGGGTCGCGCGGCTCCCGGAACGGACCGCGGCCGCCCATCAGCAGGCGTCCGGTATGGTCGAGGCGGAAGTAGAGCAGGAGCTTGCGCGTGTCCGAGGAGACATGGCCTTCGGGCAGGATCGAGCGCCGCAGGTTGTCGGTCAGCGGCACCGTGGCGACCTGGAACGAGTTCGCCGCGATCACCGTCCGCGCGAGGTTCGGCCACAGGCCGCCCGTGTAGCCGTTGGTGCACAGCACGACCCGGCCGGTCGTCACCCGCTCGCCCTGGGCCGTGGTGACGGTCCAGCCCGATCCGGTCCGTTCGAGGCCGGTGACCGGCGATCCGCCGTGGATCGTGGCGCCGGCCTTCTGGGCGGCCCGGGCGAGGCCGCGGGCGTAGCTCAGGGGCTGGATCGCCCCGCCGCGGCTGTCGAGCCAGCCGCCGAGATAGCGGTCGGTCCCCAGCAGCTGCTCGGTCTCGGCCCTGTCGAGGACGCGGGTGGGCGCACCGAGATCCGCCCACTGGGCCGCCCGCTTGGCGACCTCGGCGAGCCCGGCCTCGGTGTGGGCGCCCTGGATCCAGCCGGCGCGGGAATGCGGCACGTCCATCCCGTGCCGGGCGATGAGGTCGAACACGACGTCGGCGGTCCCGCCGGCGAAGCGCGCGAGCCGCTCGCCGCGCTCCCGACCGAACCGCGCGACGAGGTCGGCGGGATCGTATTTGAGGCCGGGGATGACCTGGCCGCCGTTGCGACCGGACCCGCCGTAGCCGACCTCCTGCGCCTCGAGCACGACGGGTCGGATGCCGCGCTCGGCGAGATGCAGGGCGGTGGACAGGCCGCAGAACCCGCCGCCGACGATCACCACCTCGGCCAGTCCGGATCGGGCCAGCGGCGGCGTGTCCGGCGCGGGCGCCGCCGTCGTGGCCCAGAGCGAGGGTGCGAGCGGGAACGGTTCGGCCACGGCGTGTCCTAGAGCGGGTGCAGCACGCGCTGCAGGAAGTCCCGGGTACGCGGATTCTGCGGCCGGTTGAGGACCTCGGCGGCCGGCCCCTGCTCGACGAGTCGGCCGCCGTCGAGGAAGAGGACCCGGTCGGCGACCTCGCGGGCGAAGCCGATCTCGTGGGTGACCACGAGCATCGTCATACCCTCGTCGGCGAGGGCGCGCATGACCTTCAGCACGTCGCCGACGAGCTCGGGATCGAGGGCCGAGGTCGGCTCGTCGAACAGGATCGCCTCCGGCCGCATGGCGAGCGCCCGGGCGATCGCGACGCGCTGCTGCTGCCCGCCGGAGAGCTCGTTCGGCCGGGCGTGCTCCTTGCCCGAGAGCCCGACCCGGGCGAGCAGGGCGCGCGCCCGTTCCTCGGCCTCGCCCCGGGGCTCGCCCTTCACGTGGATCGGCCCCTCGACGACGTTCTCGAGCGCGGTCCGGTTGGCGAACAGGTTGAAGCGCTGGAAGACCATGGAGACCCGCGTGCGGATCGCCTTGATGCCGCGCTTGTCCCGGTCGACCCGCTGCCCGTCGACGCGGATCTCGCCGCCGTCGTAGGCCTCGAGCCCGTTGATGCAGCGCAGGAGGGTCGACTTGCCGGATCCCGAGGGCCCGATGATGCAGACGACCTCGCCCTTGGTGACCTCGGCCGAGACGCCCTTGATCACCTCCAGCGCGCCGTAATGCTTGCGGACGTCCTCCAGCACGATCATCGATGCCGTCCCTTCGCCTCGAAGTGGCGGACCAGCAGGATCAGCGGCAGGCTCAGCGCGAGGTACATCAGCGCCACCAGCGTGTAGACGCTGGTGTTCTTGAAGGTCGACGAGGCGATGAGCTTTCCCTGGAGCGCCAGCTCGGCGACCGTGATGGTCGAGGCCTGCGACGAGTCCTTGAGCATCATGATCATGATGTTGCCGTAGGGCGGCAGCGCGATCCGGATCGCCTGCGGCAGGATCACCCGCCGCATGGTCATGCCCCAGCCCATGCCGATCGACAGCGCCGCCTCGACCTGCCCGCGATCCACCGCCTCGATGCCGGCGCGGAAGTTCTCGGCCTGATAGGCCGAGTAGGCGATGCCGAGCCCGATGATCGCCGCCTGGACGGCGGTGAGCGACAGGCCGAAATCGGGCATCACGAAGTAGATGTAGAACAGCTGCACGATGATCGGGATGCCGCGCAGGATGTTGATCATCACCGCGCTGAAGCCCGACAGGATCGCGATGCCGGAGACCCGCATCACCGCCCAGACCAGCCCGAGCAGCGTCGAGACCACCAGGGACGCGATCGTGATCAGGATCGTGAGCTGCACGCCCTGCAGCAGGATCGGCAGGTAGTCCTGGGCGTCGGCGAGGAACTCGCGCATGAAGGTCAGGACCGGTCGGCCGACGGCGGCAGACCCCACTTGGTCAGGATCGCCTGGAGCGTCCCGTCGGCCTTCAGCTTGGCGAGCGCCTTGTCGATCTTGGCGAGGAGCTCGGTGTCGGTCTTGCGGACGCTGAGGCCGACCGAGGCGACGACGGTCGGCTTGAAGGTCTCGACGAGGCGGACGCCGGGAAACAGGCCCTGCTTGACGTAGTAGGCGAGGATCGGCGCGTCGGCGAAGCCGGCCTTCAGCCGCCCGGAATTGACGTCCCGGATGATGTCGGGGATCGCGTCGTAGATCTTCACCTCGTTGAAGAGGCCCGACTTCTTCAGCGGCTCGACGAAGGCGGTGCCGACCTGGGCACCCACCGTCTCGCCCTTCAGGTCGGCGAAGGACGTGTAGTCCTTCGTGTCGGTCTTCGGGACGATCAGCCCCTCGCCGTAGCTGTAGACGGGCGCCGAGAACGACACGACCTCCTTGCGCTGCGGCGTGATGAACATCGCCGCCGCGATGATATCGATCTTCGAGGCGGTGAGCGCCGGGATCAGCGTCGAGAATTGCAGCGGCTCGACCGCGACCGTGAAACCCGCCTCCTTGCTGACCGCGTTGACGAGGTCGACCATCACGCCTTGAATGCTGTTCGTCTTGGTATCGAGGAAGGTGAAGGGCAGGCCGGTGGGCGTCGATCCCACCTTCAGGGCCTGCGCGCCGACGGGAGCGCCGAGGACGCCGAGGAGCAGCGCCGACGACAGACACAGCTTGGCCAACCGTCTTCTCATGGTGCCGCTCCCGTGCAGTGCCCGGGTCACGCGGCGGAAGCCGGGCCCGATTTCATTCTCGTGAAGAATACCGCACGTTTTCGGTATCGACGCAAGCGACTTTCACGTGCATGAAGAAGCACAGGAGAGGCAGGCTGGCGTGACGGTGAGCATCCCCCGAGGCGAGGCAACGGGTCCGGAACCGGTCGACCGGGCTGTGGGTCAGCGCCTGCGCGGCCTGCGTCGCGCGCGCGGACTCTCGCTGGAGGCGGTGGCGTCCAGCACGGGCCTGTCGATCGGCTTCATCAGCCAGGTCGAGCGGGGCCTGTCGTCGCCGTCCCTGCGGGTCCTGGCGCTGCTCGCCGACACGCTGCAGATCGGGATCGGCGGCCTGTTCGAAGCGGGGCCGGACGCGCCCGACCCGGATCCCATCGTCGTGTTCCGGAAGGACCGGCCGGAACTTCAGCTCTGGCGGGCCGGCATCACCAAGCAGCTCCTGACCCCGCCAGGGGGCACGCAGGGGATGAGCCTGTTCCACATGGTGCTGAAGCCCGGCGCGAGCACCGGCGACGAGCCCTTCAGCCACGACGGCGAGGAAGCCGGCCTCGTCCTCGCGGGGCGCCTCACCCTGATCGTCGAGGCGCGGACGCTCCAGCTCGCGGAGGGCGACAGCTTCCGCTTCGAGAGCCGGCGGCCGCACCGCTTCAGCAATCCCGACCCGCGCAGCCAGACCACCGTCCTGTGGGTCAACGTCCTCGGATCATCGGCGACGACGTGAGCGGGGCGCGGCGCGTCAGTTGCTCAGGCGCACGCTCGCGAGCGTGGTGCTGAAAAGCTTCAGCATGGCGGCGGTGATGTCGCCGTTCGTGGTCACCGGAAAATACATGCCGTCGGACGCGCAGGCCTGCAGGGCCGGCCCGATCTTCGACTCGTACGGCCTGACGTAGCTGTTGTAGAAATCGTTATCGTAGATCGGCAGGTACTGAGTGTAGATGATCCCGATTTTGACGTTCTTGTTCTTGAGATTCGTGCAGGTCGAGGGACTCAGCGGCCCGATGAAGCGGTTGCTCTGGATCTGGAAACCCGCGCTCTGGTTGGTGACGCTGCCGCCGGTGTCCTCGACGCCGTCGGTGACCATGAACAGGAACCGGATCGGCTTGTCCGGCGTCAGCCCGTCGCCGCTGGCCGGGATCGTCGCGTTCATCTTCGCGATGGCCCGCTCGAAATCGGTCTGATTGTCGGACTGATTGTAGTAGGCGTAGGCGATATCGATATTCGGGGTCGCGATCTTGATATTGTTTAAGGTCGGCGTCATCGCCTGCAGCCGCGTCTGTGTCACCGAATCGTTGAAGGTCCACATCTCCATCTGGAACTGTTGCGGCAGCAACATGCTGACATTCGCCTGATCGACGAGCGCCGAGACCGCGTCCCTCAGAACCTGGATGCGGAGCTTGATGTTGTTCCGCGACGCCACATGGTAGAAGTCGTTCTGATCGTCGCCGATGATGTTGCCCTTGTTGTCGAAGGTGTGCTGGTGGCAGGCGAACGCGCACCCGTTGGTCGCGCGCTTCATGTTGCTCACGTCGGCATCGGTCGCCGCGAGCCCCATCGACGGCGAGTTGTCGAGCAGCAGGTAGTAGTTGATGTACTGCGAGGTGTTGCGGGTCGCCGAGGACGTGCCGCTGATGGGCATGGCCGGGATCTGCATCATCGATGCCAGGCTGGTCTTGACCGTCGCCGTGTAGGTGGCGGTGAGGCTCAGCGTCTTCGCGCTGTTCACCGGCGCGCCGGGGACGAACGAGGTCACCGTGACGCCCGGAACCTTGGCGGCCTCGGCGCGGAACTGCGTCTCCATGTTCTGCAAGGTCGTCGCCGGGATCGTGTTGGTCTTCTGCGACATCACCGCGAGCACGGCGCCGTCGAGGGCGGTGTCGAGCTGGGTCTTCGCGGCGTTGCGGCGCCCGTAATCGATCGCCGCCGCCGTGGCGAACATGACCGGCAGCGTGACCAGCGCGAACGTCAGCGCGACCTGACCGGAGCGCGCCCGCGGAAACGCCGTGACGGCCAGCCTGAGAGCGCGGTTCAACCGGATGCGGAACACCGACACGGGCCTTCCCTCGACCATTAGTTGTAGACCGGGCAGGCGGTGCCGCCCGGCATGACGATCTCGCTGGGGGTGCGCTCGGACCACGGGATCTGCCGCGTGAAGGTCAATCCGCGGCCGCCGAAGATCCAGCGGTACAGGGCACTCCCGATGATCGGGGTGTAGGGCATCGTGACTTCCGCCAGGATGTAGCGGGCCCCGTCGAACTGATAGGCGGCCGGCGTCGCGGGGAGTCCGTTGCTCCCGTTGGCCTGGTTGGCCGGGCGCTTCGTGGCGTTCTGCGGCCAGCTGGAGCAGACGAAGCCCTTGAGCGACCCGTTGACCGTTTCCACGCCCATCGCGTTGACCACGATCTGCAGGCCGGACGCGTCCAGCGGGCGCAGGATCGCGGTCGCCGCGCTGGTGATCTTCGTCATCCCGTCCTGCGTCGCCAGAGCCATCCCGTTCTGGGTCGCCAGAGCATTGTCCACCCGTCCGGACAGATCGCCCAGCGTGCGCGCGAACAGGGTCAGTTTCCGGGTCGCGTCCACGACGCGCGTCAGCTCGGCGGTCCCGAAATACAGGACGATCAGCAGGGGCAGGACGAGTGCGAACTCGACGGCGGCGATCCCGCGCTCATCGCGGCGGAAGCGGCTCAGGCCGATCGGCAGGCCGCCCATCACGAGCACCCCGACGGTGCGGAGTAGGGCTCCACCTTGAACACCGTCGCGGCCTGCAGCACCCGCCGCTTGTTCGGCAGGTTGGGCACGGCGGCACCGAGCAGCGGGAAGAAGACCGGGATGTCGACCGCGGCCTGCACGATCACGATGGCCGAGTTCCCGGCGCAGGCGTAGCTGGCGAAGTTCGGGTTCCAGTCGCTCGCACCGCTGGCGTTGGTCGCGACCGGCGAGACCGGGGTGGCGGACCCGTAATCGGCCACCTTCATCACGCTGACCCGGACGTTGGCGCAGGTGAAGATCGTGACCCGGGGCGTGCCGTTCGGCTGCGTGCAGATCGCCGTCCGGAAGCGGCTCATCAGCGTCGCGGGGTCGGTTGTGCCGGCGTTCGTCGTCTGGAACGTGCCCGTGTAGATCTGCCGGCTGGCGTCGGACACCGCCTGCTGGAGGATCTCCTGCTCCCAGAACACGATCCCGTTCTCGAGGCAGGCCCCGACCAGCGCGAAGAACGGCAGGGCCACCAGGGCGAACTCCACGGCCGTCGCGCCCCCGCGTGCCCGCGCGAAGCGCGCGGCCCGTTCCCGGAGGTCGAGCAAGCGCGACGCCGCTCGGATTGCCCTGCTCACATCCCAACTCGAAATCGGAACCACCGAGCTCGAGAGAGCATCAAAAGCTTACTTTTCTCCGCGCATCACTGCTCAAAGTCGAGCCGTTCACGCACATGTGCTACCGAGCGGGCGCCGAAATAGTTCGTTAGCATCAACCAACAGTTGAGAGCGCCGCTGTTCCAGCCCTCATCGGTAACGCGGCGAGATCGCACTCGTCGGTTAGGCGGAGATCGTCGTGTCGACGTCGCGCGAAGCGGTCGGCAAGACGAGGCGCGGGTTCGGCGCACGTTCGGCGTGCTTTGACGTGTGGATGACGTGGAAATAGGACATTGCACAGTCACGATCGGCCGGAGCGGCACAGAATCGCGTCGAGATAAGTGCCATTAAGCGCGGCTTAAGAGGTCGCCGATAGTTTCACCGGCCAATATAAACCGCATGGCGATCCCCGATCATGGCCCGCGCTCTGCCGGACGTTGCCTCCATCGAAGAGGGTGTTGGGCTCCTCCGGACCCAGCTCCTGTCGATCTCCGACGCGATCGCGCGCACGCGCCAGGAGATCGCCGACCTCCGGCAGGAACAGGAGACGAGCCGCGCGCGGGACGAGCTCCTCGCCGTGGTGCAGGGCACCGAGGACGCCACCAACGCGATCCTGACGGCTTCGGAGAAGGTGGATACGCTCGCGCGCGGCATCGTGAGACGGTCGGGCGAGGACGCCAACCGGGCCGACGCCCGAGCCATCCAGATCGAGATGCAGACGATCTTCGAATCCTGCAATTTCCAGGACCTCACCGGCCAGCGGATCTCGAAGGTCGTGCGCACGATCGTCCTCGTCGAGGAGCGGATCGGCGAGATGCTGCGCGTCTGGTCCGGTCCCGGCGACCCGCCGTCGCGGCCGAATCCGACGGCCGACACGCGCAGCGAGGAGGCGGCCCTGCTCAACGGCCCCGTCCTGCCCGGCGACGCCTCGGTATCGCAGGACACGGTCGACGCGATGTTCCCGTAAGGCGCGGTCCGGAAGGCGTGCCGATGGGCCGGATACTCCTCATCACGGACGATCCCGCACGCAGCCAGGGCCTGGCCCAGGACCTGTCCGATGGCCTGTCCTGTGAGCTCCACGATCTGCGCGCCGCGAAATTGCCCCTCGGCGGCGCGACCGCGATCGTCACCGACGTGCACGATCTGGGCGCGAGCTCCGTCGAGCGTCTCCGCCGCCGTCTCGCGGAGGTCCGGCACGGCGCTCCGCTGACCGTCCTGCTCCACACCGACAGCCCCCGAACCCGGCTGCTCGGCGTCGCCCTCGGCGCGACCCACACGCTGTGCGCGCCGTTCGACACGGATCGCCTGCGGGAGACGCTGGGGGCGCCGCGCGCGGCCGCGCGCCTCGCGACCTTCGCGGACGAGCCCCTGCCGGCCTGCGCCGTGCGGACGGCCGCGGCGGTGCGCGGATTCTATGCCTCGGTGTTCGTGCCCGACCAGCCGATCACGCCCGGCGTCATCGACAACGGAACCCAGGCCATCGACCTCGCGATCCGGGACACCGGGATCCGCGACTGGGTCCGGGCGGTCCGCCAGTTCGACGACGCCACGCACCAGCACTGCCTGCTGGTCGCCGGTCTGGCGGCGGCCTTCGCGGCGAGCCTCGGCCTCGGCGAGCAGGAGCGCCACCGCCTGACCAAGGCGGCCCTGCTGCACGACGTCGGCAAGATCCACATCCCGGCCGCGATCCTCAACAAGCCGGGCCGGCTCGACGACGCCGAGCTGGCCGTCATGCGGCTGCATCCGGAGAAGGGCTACAGCATGCTCGTCGATCAGGGCTTCGAGCAGCAGATGCTGCACGTCGTCCGGTCGCACCACGAGATGCTCGACGGGTCGGGCTATCCGAACCGGCTCAAGGGGGAGGAGATCCCCGACCTCGTCCGCCTCGTCACCGTCTGCGACATCCACGCGGCCCTGATCGAGCAGCGGCCCTACAAGCAGCCCATGGCGAGCGAGGCGGCCTACGCGATCCTGGAGGGCATGGCGGGGCGGCTCGACCCGGCGATCGTCGGCGCGTTCCGGCCGGTCGTCGCCGCCTTCGCGCCCCACACCCTCGACGCGGCCTGACAGCGTTCGGCGGCGTCGGGCCGCGGCTCCGTCGCGTTCCTTCGGCCGCGTTCCTTCGGCCGCGTTCCTTCGGCATGCGAGAGCCGCGCCGCGGAGGGATCCGCGGCGCGGCGTGCGTTTTCCACCGTCACGGCGTCGCGCGCTGCGCCGTGCGCGGCCCGCGACGCCGCGGGCTCACTCGGCCGGCTGGAGAGCCGGCGCGGGCGGAAGCGGCGCCATGGTCTGGCCGGACAGGGCCGCGGCGAGCTTGGCCTCGTCCACCTCGTTCTCCCAGCGCGCCACCACGATGCAGGCCACCGCGTTGCCGATGAAGTTGGTCAGCGCGCGGCACTCCGACATGAAGCGGTCGACGCCGAGGATCAGCGCCATGCCGACCACCGGCACGGAGGGCACCACGGCGAGCGTCGCCGCCAGGGTGATGAAGCCCGAGCCGGTGACGCCGGCGGCACCCTTGGACGACAGCATGGCGACGAGCAGCAGCAGCGCCTGCTCACCGTAGCTCAGCGGCGTGTCGGTCGCCTGCGCGATGAACAGCGCCGCCATGGTCATGTAGATGTTGGTGCCATCGAGGTTGAACGAGTAGCCCGTGGGCACCACGAGGCCGACGACCGGCTTCGAGCAGCCGGCCCGCTCCATCTTCTCCAGCAGCGAGGGCAGTGCCGACTCGGAGGACGACGTGCCGAGCACGAGGAGCAGCTCTTCCTTGATGTAACGGATGAGCTTGATGATCGAGAAGCCGTTGTAGCGGGCGACCGCCCCGAGCACGACCAGCACGAAGATCGCCGACGTCAGGTAGAAGGCGCCGACGAGGTAGGCGAGGTTGGCCAGCGAGCTGATCCCGTACTTGCCGATCGTGAACGCCATCGCGCCGAAGGCGCCGATCGGGGCGACCTTCATGATGATGTTGACGACGCCGAAGATCGCCTCGGACAGGACCTTGATGATGTCGAGCACCGGCTTGCCGCGGTCGCCCAGGAAGGCGAGACCGAAGCCGAACAGCACCGAGAAGAACAGCACCTGCAGGATCTCACCGCCCGCGAACGCGCCGACCGCCGTCGTGGGAATGATGTTCATCAGGAAGTCGACGATGCTCTGCTCCTTCGCCTTGCCGGCGTAGGTGGCGACCGCCTTCGGATCGAGCGACTTCGGATCGATGTGCAGGCCGTTGCCCGGCTGGAGCACGTTGGCGACGATGAGGCCGACGATCAGCGCCAGCGTCGAGAACGTCAGGAAGTAGATCAGCGCCTTGCCGCCGACCCGACCGACCTTCTCGAGGTTGGTCATCCCGGCGATGCCGGAGACGACGGTCAGGAAGATCACCGGCGCGATGATCATCTTGACGAGCTTGATGAAGGCGTCGCCCAGCGGCTTCAACTCGGCGCCGAGCTGCGGGTAGAAATGGCCGAGCAGGATGCCGATCGCGACGGCGACCAAGACCTGGAAGTACAGTGTCCGGTACAGCGGCTTCGATTTGGCGGGCGGATGCGGGGCGGTGAGTGGTGAGGGTACGGCAGCCATCGGGCGTTCTCCCTGTCTCGGGTTTCGGGCGGGGCGGCTCGCGTCGGGGTGTCCCGGCGGTGTCCGCGCTTGCTGTTGGCCTTCCGGCGCGCAGCCGTTCTCTGACGACATGGCTGCGTTTCGTGACGAGAATGGCAACCGGCATGCCAATTGACCGACGGCCGCTACATTTCTTTAACCACTTGCTGGAGATAGCTTTTTTCAAGCAGACTCCCGTCAGGGCCGCGGGTGGTCTTGCGGATTCCCGCACGTCGCCGGTCGGAACGGTCTGGATCTCCGCACTGGCCCGCCGTCGGTGAGCGGGCACCCGCCCTCCAATCACCGCCCGCCTTCGCGCCGGGGTGTCGCCGTCGTGGTCGGGCTCTGCGCGATCCTCGTGACAGCTTGGCTCGCCGGGCGCGCCGCGGAGCGCTGGGCCCTCTCGGACCTGCGGCGCGGCGCCCATTCGGCGATCGGCCTTCAGGTCGGCGTCCTGCTCGCGGAGATGCAGAAGCAGGCGTCCCTGCCGCTGGCGCTCGCGGCCGACCCCGAGGTTGCCGCCGCGGTCGGTCCCGATCCCGGGCGCGACCTCCTGGACCGTGTCGACCGGCGGCTCGCCCAGGTCGCCGCCGCCACGGGTTCGGCGGTCATCTACATCATCCGCGCCGACGGACTCACGGTCGCGGCGAGCAACGCGGGCGAGGATCGCAGCTTCGTCGGCCGGGACTACGGGTTCCGCCCGTATTTCAAGCAGGCCCTGGCCGGCGGGGCCGGCTCCCAGTTCGCCCTCGGCACGGTCAGCGGACGGCCGGGCCTGTACCTCGCGCGCCGGATCGGGGCCGGGAGCGGGGTCGTCGTGGTGAAGGTCGAGTTCGACGCCGTCGAGTCGGCGTGGCGGGCCGCCCGCGAGGTCACCTTCGTCACCGACGCCCGTGGCATCGTCCTCGTCACCAGCGAGCCGGGCTGGCGCTTCGACACGCTCAGCGCCGTCGACGCGGCCGAACGCGCCCGGATCGAGGCGGGACAGGAATTCGGCAACGCCCGCCTGGAGCGCCTGCCGCTCCATCCGGTCGCGGGCGAGCCGGACGTGGTGCGGGTCGGGCGCGGGTCGCTGCCGGCCTGGAGCGCGATCCTGTCGCAGGCGCCCGTACCGGGCACGGACTGGCAGCTGCGGACGCTGACGCCGCTCGGCACCGCCGTCGAGCGGGAACGCCTGCAGGCCTGGATCATCGCGGCCCTCGTCACGGCATTCGCCGGGTACGGGATCTTCGCGCTCACCGATCGCGGCCGCCGGACCCGGGCGCGGCTCGCCGAGGCCGCGGCGCGCCGGGCGGAGCTGGAATCGAGCGTCGAGGCGCGGACGCGGGCGCTGCGGGAGACCAATGCCCAGCTGCGCGCCGAGATCGCGGAGCGGCAGCGCGCCGAGGCCGAGCGCGAGCGCCTCGGCCGCGAACTGGCGCAGGCCGGCCGGCTCGCGGCGCTGGGCCAGTTCGCGGCCAGCATGGCCCACGAGATCAACCAGCCGCTGGCGGCGATCCGCTCCTACGCGGACAATGCCGCGATCCTGATCCGCCGCGGGCGGGGCGAGGACGCGGCCGAGAATGCCGCCGCCATCGGGCGGCTCACCGACCGCATCGCCGGCCTCACCCGGCAACTCAAGGGCTTCGCCCGCCGCGCCTCGCCGCGGCGGGAACCGGTTTCCCTGCGTGAGGTGGTGGCGAACGCGCTGGAGCTCGTGGCGGCGCGCGCCGCCGCGCTGCACGTCCCGCTGGAGGCGGACCGGCCCGCCCCGGATCTGCGCGTCCTCGGGGACGGCCCGCGGCTGGAGCAGGTCCTGGTGAACCTGCTGCAGAACGCCGTCGACGCCGTGGCGGGTCGGGCCGAGGCCCGCGTCAGCCTGCACCTCGTCGAGGCGGACGAGCGCGTCGCGATCGAGGTGGCCGATACCGGGCCCGGGATTCCCGCGGAGGTGCGCGGCCAGATCTTCGACGCCTTCTTCACGACCAAGGCGGACGGCCTCGGCCTGGGCCTCGCCATATCCCGCGGGATCGTGGAGGATTGCGGCGGGAACCTGATCCTGGCCGGCGGCGACGGCGCCGGGACGGTCTTCCGGATGGAGATGATCCGGGCGGCGGACGCGGTCCCGAACGTGGGCAAGCCCGTGGGAGCGACACCGTGAGCGGACCGGCGGACGCGCAGGCGGGGACCGAGCGCGTCGTCTTCATCGACGACGAGGCCGAGGTGCGCCGGGCCAACGGCCAGAGCCTGGAGCTCGAGGGTTTCGCCGTCGAGGCCTTCGCGGCCGCCGAGCCGGCGCTCGCGGCGATCCTGGCCGCGCCGCCCGGCGTGGTGGTCACCGACGTGCGGCTGCCGGGGCTCGACGGCGTCGCCCTCCTGACGCGGCTGCGCCGGGTCGACCCCGACCTGCCGGTCATCCTGATCACCGGCCACGGGGACATCCGCATGGCGGTGGCCGCCATGCAGGACGGGGCCTACGACTTCCTGGCCAAGCCCTATCCCGCCGAGGCGCTCGTCGTCTCCGTGCGCCGGGCGCTGGAGCGGCGGCGGCTCGTGATCGAGAACCGGGCGCTGCGGGCCCGGCTCGACGCGGCGATCGAGGAGGATCCGGCTTTCCTCGGGACCTCCCCGGCGATCGTGGGCCTGCGCGCCCTGGTGCGCGAGGTGGCGCAGGCCGACGTCGACGTGCTGGTTTTCGGCGAGACCGGGTCCGGCAAGGAGGTCGTGGCCGGCGCCCTGCACCGGTGGAGCCGCCGCGCGGAGCGAAACCTCGTGGCCATGAATTGCGGGGCGCTGCCCGACAGCGTCGTGGAGAGCGAGCTGTTCGGGCACGAGGCCGGTGCCTTCACCGGGGCCCTCAAGCGCCGGGTCGGCCGCATCGAGCACGCGCAGGGCGGCACGCTCTTCCTCGACGAGATCGAGAGCATGCCGCTGCCGCTGCAGGTCAAGCTCCTCCGCGTGCTCCAGGAGCGCACCGTGGAACCGCTCGGCACCAACGAGGTGCGCCCGGTCGACATGCGCGTGGTCGCCGCCACGAAGGTCGATCTCGGGCAGGCGGCCGCGCAGGGCACCTTCCGCGACGACCTCTATCACCGGCTCAACGTCATCACGATCGCGATCCCGCCCCTGCGCGACCGCGGGGAGGACGTGCTGCTGCTGTTCCAGCACTTCCTGCGCCGGGCCGCGGAGAAGTTCGGGCGCCCGGTGCCGCCCGTCACGCCGGCGATCCGGGAGCACCTGCGCCGCCACTCCTGGCCCGGCAACGTCCGCGAGCTCGGCCATTTCGCCGAGCGCTGCGCGCTGGGCCTCGCGGCGGCGGCGCAGCCCGCGGCCGAGAGGGCCGCCGCAAGCCTCACCGACCAGGTCGATCGCTTCGAGCGGCAGCTGATCCGCGACGAGCTGATCATGGCCGGCGGCGATGTCCGCGCCGCCGCGGAAGCCCTCGGCCTGCCGCGCAAGACCCTCTACGACAAGATGGCCCGGCACGGTCTGACCCCGGGCGACTACCGCTAGGGCCGTCGCCCGGCCCGTCCCGAGCCACCGACGGTGCCGGCGCCATCACGGGAGCGCCGCGACGGCGACCTGCCGAAAAGGGGTACGCGGGCCGGTGCGGAAACTGCTTAGCGTAGCGGACGGATCCCCCCGCCGAGCCGCCCATGCCCCGCTTCTTCATCGACCTGCACGACGGAACCGAGCTCGTCCGCGACAAGGACGGCTACGACCTGCCCGGTCTCGAAGCCGCCCGGTCGCAGGCCGTGAAGATCATGACGCGGATCGCGCAGGGGCTCTCCGACCGGCCCGGGCGCCAGGATTACATCGCGGCGGTCCGCGACGACACGGGCGTGGTGCGGATGCGCTTCCGCGTGTCGCTCGATGCCGGCCCCGTCGGCTGACGTGCCGAGACGCCGAGCGGCCCCGGCGCGCGGCCGGGACAGGTCCACCTGGTGTTCGCGTCGATTTGGCGTAGGCTGGCGTTCCCTAGCCGAGGAGGGACGACATGGGTCTGATCGCCTTCATCCTGATTGGTGGCCCCTGGGTGGCGGCAACGGCGTGGCTCTGGCACCAAGCCGGCGGCGCGGAGGCATGGCGCAACGCCGTCCACGGTACCGTGCCTGGCAGGCAGTGACGCGGCCCGCGCCCAGCGTACGCCTCCGACGCTCCTGACGGGCGCGGCTCTCCGGATCCGGTCCGCGGTATCACCGCCGGCACGGCCGGGGGCGGCCACGCTGTCGACCGCGCTGCGAGCCGGGGCGAGATCGCGTCCCGCGCTGCGCGGCGGCTCAGAGCCGGCTCGGCGCTCGGACGCCCGCGCCCGACACCCCGCTCACGCCCGCGCTGCTCGAACGGACCGCCGTGCCACCGTCCAGTCCCCGAACGAGCAAGCTCAGCGCCAGGAGGGCGAGGAGAAGGCCCGCGGCCTTGTTCATCCGATTCAGGACCTGGCTGGTCACGCAGCGCCGGAACAGGGACACCGCGGTGTTGAGCACCACCCACCAGCCGAACGAGCCGACGAAGACACCGGCCGCCAGGACCGGGAACGGTGCGGTCCCGCGCTCGAGGAAGGCCGGCGTCGCGGCCAGGAACAGCACGGGGGTGACCGGATTCGTCAGGGCCAGCGCGACCGCGCTGCCGTAGCTCACCGCCAGCGTGTCGCGGCACGCGCGGCCCTCCTGCAGCACCGAGACGCTGCGAAGCACCCGGACCGCGAGGGCGAGCAGCACCGTCCCCGAGATCAGGGAGAGAACGGCGCCGTTCGACCACACCGCGGCGAGCTCCGCGCCCCAGCGCATGACGAGACCCCCGTATGTCAGGTGCACGGTGGCGACACCGAGCCCGGTGGCGAGGCCGGTCGACAGGCCGCCTGACAGCGTTCGCTGAACGCACAGCAAGCTCGTCGGCCCGATCGGCGCGGCGATGGACAGACCGAGACTTGCGCCGGTGAGCAGTGCCGTGGCGACGACGCTCATGGCACCGGGAATCCGGTCAGTCGTCTTCCGCGCGGTCGAGGGGCGAGGCGGCCGCCCGGGACCCCGCGGCCGCCCTGTCGGTGCCCGGGCACCCGATGTGATCGCGCTCCACGGCGGACGACGCTTGGGCACACGCGATGTCCGGCATGTCGTTCGGCTCGTTGGCGCGGGCGCCGACGCAGAACAAGACGACCACGGCGGTGGCGACGACTGTTTTCATGGCTGTTCCTCCCTCGCGTCGACACACTAGGGAGGGCCGGAACCCTGGCATCCTCTGTTCGGCGGATGGCACCGCCAGCGCCGCGTCGCGCTCGCCGCCGGCGTTCCGGTCGGGCGACAAAGCACCGTGGCGCCAGGCACTTACACCGCCGCGCCGGCGGTCAGGGCGGCCGTGTCGACGCCGCATGTCCGGGGCCGGGGGGCGGCAAGTCCGTCAAAACGGCCCTCGGCGCACCGTCCCTGCCGGACGGCATCCTCTGTTTGAAGGATGCAAATGTCGGTTTTGGACTGATATTGGTATTACCGCGGTCAGAAGAATCGTCGCGGGACGTGCCAATGCGGGAAGCGCTTATCGACCGGATCTACGAGGCTGCGGGCACGCCGGAACTCTGGCCCGACGTCCTCCAGTCCATCGGCGATATGGCGAACTCGGACGGCGCTGTGCTCACGGTGCTCCCGCCCGTCGGGACCTCCCGCTGGATCGCCTCACCGGCCCTGGAGCAGCGCCTCGGTCACCAGACCGGCGCGGGGCGCAGCAGCGGTCGGATGGCGCCGTGGCGCACCGACGCCCAGGCGGGCTTCACGCGCGACGTCGACCTCGTGCCGGCCTCCTACGAAGGCTGGCCCCGCGAAGGCGACAGGCCGTTCTGGCAGGTGGGCACAACGATTCCCCTTTCGACAGGCGACATCGCGATCGTGACCGCCGAACGGCGGGCTCAAACCGGCCCCCATGAGGCCTCCGTCCTGCCCGGACTGGACGCCTTGCGACCACACCTCGTGCGCGCCTGCGAGCTCAGCGCCCAGTTCAGCTGCGAGCGCGGCCGCGTCACGACCGCGACGCTCAGCCAGATCGGACTCCCCGCCGCCGTTCTGTCGGCCTCGGGTCGGGTGCTGACCATGAATGCCCGGCTGCAGGAGCGGGAGGAGGTCCTGCCCCCCGGCCAGCACGGCGGCCAGCTCTTCAAGAGCCTGATCAACAGCAAGCTGCTGCAGGACGCGATCGGCAACGTCGTTGGCGGCCGGCGCGCGGCGCAGACGATGCCGGTGCGCAGCTACTCTGATCACCGTCCTCAGATCGCTCATGTCATGCGCCTGAAGCAGCGCCCCGGCGACGTTTTCGGTGCCTCGGCGGTGCTCCTCGTTCTCGTGCATGTCGGCGCGCGGGCGGTTCCGGACGACGGCCTGCTGAACATGCTGTTCGACCTGACCCCGGCGGAGGCGCGGTTGCTCCAGGCGCTCGCCGGAGGGTTGCGTCTGCAGAGCTACGCCGAGAGCGTCGGCGTCCAGACAAGCACAGTCCGCACCCAGCTCAACTCGATCTTCAACAAGACCGGAACGAAGCGGCAGGCCGATTTGCTGAGCATCGTCACGTCGCTCGCGCTCTTCAGCGGGCAGACGACGAAGCGCCTGGGCGCGGCGTGACTCACATATCGGCGTCGCGGAGGAAGGCGGCCAGCACCTGCGCGGTCGGAAAGGCCTCGAAAGCCCCGAACCGGCAGGTCGTGAGCGCACCGCAGGCCGCGGCCTGCCGCAGGGTCGCGTCGAGGGGCTCTCCCGCGAGCAGGCCCGCGATCAGCCCGGCCGTGAACCCGTCCCCCGCGCCGACCGTGTCGACCGCCGCGACCGCGAAGGCCGGCTGGCTGAGGGGGGGCAGTCCGGGGCGGAACGCCACCGCGCCGCGCTCTCCCAGGGTCACGATCAGCAGTCCGAGGCCTCCGGAGAGCGGGGCGGCGATCCCCGGCGTCGCTTCCGTGGCGTCCGCGATGGCGTCGGGAGTCCCGAGGCCGAGGTCGGCGGCCTCGACCGCGTTGACGACGAGGATCGCGGTATCGGCCAGGATCGCCGGGTCGATGGGGCGCATCGGGGAGGGATTCAGCAGCGTGGGGATGCCCGCCTGCCCAGCGAGCGCGAACGCCGCTCGGATCGAGGCGTCCGGCGATTCGAACGTCGCCGCCACGAGGTCCGCTCGCTCGAGGCGGGCGGCGACGGCTCGGACGTCCTCCGCACCGAGGGCGAGGTTGGCCCCGAGGCAGACCGCGAGACAGTTCTCGCCGGCCGCGTCGACGAACGCGACGCCGGCGCCCGTCGAGCCGGCATGCGGCACCAGCATGTCCTCGGCGAATCCGACCCGCGCGAAGGTGGCGCGGACCATAGGGGAGAACACGTCCGTGCCGACGGCGAAGAGTCCGTCCACCTCGACGCCGAGCTGGTGCGCGGCGAGCGCGAGGTTGAAGCCCTTGCCGCCAGGCTCGGCGAGGAAGGCCAAGCCATCGAGGGACTCGCCCGCCTGCGGCAGCCGCGCGACCTTGACCGAGCAGGCGATCACGAAGCTTCCGACGACGAAGAGGCGCATGGAGCGCTCCGAACCTGTACACTGCGAATAGCTGTACCGGAGGCCGATCGGACGTGCGCCCCAAAAATCGGACGATCAAGGGTGATGTCGAGGCGGACCTCGCGGAGGGCGAGCGTCCCTCCGTGCTCTCTCTCCTCCGCCTGCGCGCCGACACGGCGATGCCGCTGTACCGGCAGATCGAGGGTCAGCTTCGCGAACTGATCCTGTCGGGCTCGCTGCCGCCGGGCGTCACCTTGCCGGCCGAGCGCCAGCTCGCCGACAGCCTCGGGGTCAGCCGCGTGACGGTCCAACGCGCCTATGCCGAACTCAGCGACAACGAGCTGCTCGTCCCGCGCGGGCGCTGCGGCTTCCTCGTGCGCCGTCCCCCCGAGCCCGTGCGCCCGGGTATGGACCGGCTCAAGGGCTTCACGGAGGAGATGCGGGAGCTGGGGAAGATCCCATCCTCGCGCATCCTCGATCGGGCGGTCACCGAGGACCGCTCGATCGCATCGATCTTCGGCCTGCCCTCGACGGCCCCGTTCCTGCGTCTGACGCGCGTTCGCTCCGGCGACGGCGTGCCGATGTCGCGCGAGGTCGCCTGGTACAACATCCGCGCCGTGCCCGCCCTCGAGACCGGCGACCTCTCCGGTTCCGTCTACGCCTTCCTGAGCGGGCACCCGGGCGGCCGCCTCGTGCGCTGCGAGCAGACGGTGGAGGCGACCATGCCGACGGCTGACGAGTGCGAGATCTTCGCCTTCGAACAGCCCCTCCCGTGCCTGCTGATCAAGCGCCACAGCTACAATCAGGACTCGGTGATGATCGAGTACGTGGAAGGCCTGTTCCGAGGCGATGCCTATCGCTATCGGCTGAATCTGCGCGCGTAGTATGCCCGGCTGACCGAACCGGACTCGCTTCCGTACGGTGCGCGCGACGGGCTGGGCGATGCCCCGCTCGAACCGCTTCCGGCCCGCGACGGGGACCCGCCTCCTTCAGGAAAGAGCTCTCCACGCTCGCCGGGCAAGGCGATTCCGCCGAGGCCGCCATCCGTCGCCCACCGCCGTCACGGCACGGGAACGACGGCCGAGCTTCGCCCTTTTAACGGACGGGAACGCCCCTGTGCCTCGCGTGGAACAGCGAGAAGCGCCGTGGTACACCTGATGCCTCGCGAGCGATCAGCCGGCGCAGCCAGCCATCCCGCTTCGGTCCGGAGCACACGATGAGCGAGTCCTCGACGGCGCCGACCCTGGCGACCCTGGCGACAGCCCGGGCCGGCCGGACGCAGCGTCGGCTCGCGGTCGCCGTCAGCCTCCTGTTCGGGGCCGTCACCCTCGCGCTGCTGCCGTTCGCCAACCGCCCGATGCCGCCGATGCCGGGCTTCGTGCCCGTCTACCAATCGGCGCTGATCGTGGTCTACGGCCTGACCACGTACCTGTTCCTCACGCAGTACCGCCGCATCGGCTCGGCGCCGCTGCTCGTGCTCGGGGCCGGCAGCCTCTACGTGACGCTCGTCGTCTTCCTGCAGATGCTGTCGTTCCCGAACGTCCTCGCGCAGGGTCGGCTCCTCGGTGACGGGCCGGACACCACGACGTGGCTCTGGACCTTCTGGCATCTCGGGCCGCCGCTCTTCGCGCTGCCCTACGCGCTCCTGGAGGGCGACGAGCGTCCGCCGCAGGCCCCGCGCGGAAAGGCCGGACGGATCGGCTGGGCCACCGTCGCCGGGACCGTCGCGGCCGCCGCGCTCACCGGCGTGGTGGCCGTCCGCTACGTCCACCTCCTGCCGAAATGCGTCGAGGGCGACGATTACTGGCTGCTCACCACCTCGGGCATCGGGCCGGGCGTAGTCGCCCTGACCGTCATCGCGCTGGCCGTGCTGTGGTGGAAGACCCGCCTGCGGACCGTGCTCCAGCTCTGGCTGGCCGTGTCGCTTCTGCTGCTCGTCTTCGACAACATGGTCACGCTTCCGGGCGCCGCCCGCGGCACGGTCGGCTGGTTCGCGGGCCGGATGGAAGCCCTGGTGGCCGGCTTCATCCTGCTCGGCGTCTACCTGCGCGAGGTCGACTTCCTGTACGCGCAGGCTGCGGCCGCCGCCGAGGACCGGGAGGCCCGGCGGGCGGAGCTGCAGCGTGCCCGCGACAACCTCGCCCTGGCGCTGGAAGCGGCCGAGATGGGCGACTGGGAGCTCGACCTCCGTGGCAACACGGCGCGCCGGTCGCCGAGGCACGACGCGATCTTCGGCCACAGCGCTCCGGTCGCGGCATGGGACGTCGGGACCTTCGTCGAGCACGTCGTCCCCGAGGACCGAGACGCCGTGCGGGCGGCGTTCGATGCCGCCATCGGGACGGGCCGCCTCGACATCGACTGCCACATCCGGCGGGCCGAGGACGGGGCCGCCCGCTCGGTCACGATGCGGGGCAAGGTCTACCGCGACGGGAACGGCAAGCCCCGGTCCATGGCGGGCGTCGTGATGGACACGACGCGCCAGCGCGAGGCCGAGGAACGCCTGAACCAGGCTCAGAAGATGGAGGCCATCGGCCAGTTGACCGGGGGCGTGGCGCACGACTTCAACAACCTGCTGACCATCATCGTCGGCAACCTCGACATGATCGTGCGCAAGCCCGACAACCCGCAGCGCGTCGAGAGGCTGGCCACGTCGGCGATGACGGCGGCGCGGCGCGGGGCCGAGGTCACCGAGAAGCTGCTGTCGTTCTCCCGGCGCCAGGTGCTCCGGCCAGAGACCGTCAACCCCAACCGGCTGCTTAAGGATTTCCAGGCCCTGCTGAAGCGGGCCGTCGGCGAGACCGTCGAGATCCGGTTCGACCTCGACGCGGTCCTCGATCCGGTCCGGCTCGATCCGGGACAGTTCGAGAGTGCGGTGCTGAACCTCGCGGTCAACGCCCGGGACGCGATGCCGGACGGCGGCGTCCTGACGGTCAAGACCTGCAACGGGCACCTCGATGCCGCGGAGATTCCCGACCGGCCCGACCTGCGGCCGGGCGCCTACGTGCTCGTCTCGGTCACCGACACGGGCCAGGGCATGGACGCCGCCACGCGCAGCCGCGCCTTCGAGCCGTTCTTCACGACCAAGGATGTCGGCAAGGGAACGGGCCTCGGCCTCAGCCAAGTCTACGGGTTCGTGCGGCAGGCCGGAG
This sequence comes from Methylobacterium sp. UNC300MFChir4.1, assembly GCF_900110155.1. NCBI lineage: Bacteria > Pseudomonadati > Pseudomonadota > Alphaproteobacteria > Hyphomicrobiales > Methylobacteriaceae > Methylobacterium > Methylobacterium sp. UNC300MFChir4.1. Next base: position 439,335 of record NZ_FOCS01000002.1, read on the forward strand.
GGCACGCGCAGATCAAGAGCGAGCCCGGCGCCGGCACCTCCATCGAGCTCTACCTGCCGCGCTCGGCCGAGAGGGCCGTCGAGGCCCGGCCGGACAACACCCTCCCGCTGCGGCGGGCGGCCTCCGGCGAGGTGGTGCTCGTGGTCGAGGACGAGCCGGCGGTGCTGGTGATGGCGGTCGAGAGCCTGGGCGAGCTCGGTTACCGGACCCTGACCGCGACCCGGGCGTCGGAGGCCCTGGAGCGGCTGGGCGGCCCCGAGCGCATCGACATCCTGTTCTCGGACGTCGTCATGCCCGGTGGCATGAACGGCGTGCAGCTCTCGGTCGAGGCCCGGCGCCTGCGTCCCGGCCTGCGGGTGCTCCTGACGTCCGGTTACACGGGCACGGCGCTCGACGAGCACGCGGTGCCGGCCGACCTGCCTCTCCTGAGCAAGCCCTATCAACGGGACGAACTCGCCAACAAGCTCAGGGTCGTCCTGGGCTGAACCCCCGGACCCAGGGCATTCCGCCCCGCGGTCGCGCGGCGTCGCGGACGGGTTGTCCGTCAACAGGCCTGAAGGCTTAACCCGGCCTTAACCGACCGGTTCAGCCCGCAGCAGCAACATGTCGGCATGCTCCGTCCGTCCTCAACGGCGCCGGTACGCGCAAGGAGCTGTCCCATGCCCATCATGCCCTGGATCCACGATGCCCTCTCTGTCGGCAGCTTCGCCGCCCTCGTCCTCGTCGCGCGGCAGGCGCTCGTGCGGCGCGATCTCGGGCTGTCCGGCCTGCCGGGCCTCGAACGCCTGCGCCGGTCCCTCGGGCCCGGCACCGGGTTCCGTGAGCGGCGCCGGTTCACGTCGCCCCGGACCAGCGGCAACACCGCCTTCGACGCCTGGCGCGACGGCGAGATCGGCCGCATCGAGGGGGAACGCCGCGCGCTCGAAACGCGTCTCCGGGACTTCGAGGGTTTCGTCGACGCGCTGAAGCGCGCCAAGGATCGCGCGACCTTCGAGCGCTTCGTGGCGGAACATCCCGCGGGATCGGGGGCAGCGGTCGACATCGCCGGCACCGCCGATCAGGCCGAACATCGAAAAGGCTAGGTCGCCTGAGGGTTGCACCGGAGCGTCGGGGCCACGCCGTCGAGGATCAGGATCCTCGTCTCCTCTACGCCGCCCCGCGCGACGCTTCGAAGACCGCGGCGAAACCTCCGAAGATCATCCGCGCCCCGTCGAACGGCATGGTCAGATCGCGGAAGCGCGGATCGGTCCGCATCGCGGCCTCGCACCGGTCTGCCGTTTCCCGGTCGGGCCAGAGGATCCACCCGAGGACGACGCTCTCGCCGTCGCGAAGGGCGACGGACCGCCGGAAATCGGTCCGCTCGCCCTCCGGAACGTTGTCGCCCCAGGCCTCCATCTGGTGGAGCGCGCCGTACTCACGGAACAGCGCCCAGGCCGCCCTGGCCGACGCGACATAGGCCTCCCGGTTCGCGTCGGGAACCGGCGTGACGAACCCGCTCACGTAAGTCATGGGTTGCCTCCTCGAGTCGGGGTGCGCGCGGAAAGGCTTCAGGCCGGAGAGTGCCCTCGCGTCACGGCCTCGGGGTCCATCCACATCAGCTCGACGACGTGGCCATCCGGATCCTCGATGTTCCGGCCGTACATGAACGTGCCCATCTCCTGCGGCGGGCGGGGACCGGGACGTCGTGCAGCGGTTCGCCGGACTGTTTTCCCTGCCGAGGAAGGCGTTCTGATCGCTTTGGAGGGTGCAGACCGGATCACGACCGACCGTCACTCGACGAAGCCGAACTCGCTCTCGAAGCCGAGTCTTCCCCTCTCGGTCACGCGGATGGCGCGCCCGTCGCGCTGACGCTCGATCCACCCGAGATCCTCGCAGCGGCGGCACAAGGCGGCTCCGAGGCGGCCGGCGAGGTGCGGTCTCCGCTCGCTCCAGTCTAAGCAGGGGCGGCAGAGCAGGCGGCGGGTTCGTCCGGCCGGTTCGATTTCGACACCGAACGCGGCCAGCCACGCACTGCCGGATGCGGTCACTTCACCCGCCTCCTCGCCCAGGACGATCAGTCCCCGTGCGACCAGCGCATCGGCGATCCCGACGCCGAGCCGTCCGGCGAGGTGATCGTAGCAGGTGCGGGCCTCGCGCAAGGCTGGATCGATCCGCGGCGTCGCTCGGCGCGACGCTTCCTCCGGCTCGCCCCGGTTCGCGATCACCATCATGGCCTCGAGCATGCTGGCGACCTCGACGGAGGCGAGGCGGAAGTATCGGTGCCGACCTTGGCGCGACACCGTGAGCAGGCCGCCGGCCACGAGCTTCGTCAGGTGCTCGCTCGCGGTGGCTGGAGCGACGCCGGCCGTCCAGGCCAGTTCGGTCGCGGTCAGCGCTCGCCCGTCGATCAAGGTCGACAGGATATTGGCGCGGCTGGGATCTCCGACGAGCGCGCCGATCTCGGAGAGTGCAGGACCCTGCGTCATGAGCTGAACCTACACGCGCTCAACGCCCGCCGCATCCGACGACGCTTCGGTTTGGACCGAAGCGTTTACGGCTGACTCGGCTGGGATCCCTGGATCAGAGTGGGAGCGTGAAGCTGGAGAACCGCGCCACGTCTGTGCCGACGGTTCGCCCGCCACGGCAATAGGTGACGCCTATGACGCCCGATGAGATTGACGACAGGGAGGAGCATCATCGGATCGAAGATCCGCGATCCGGGCCCACACTGTTCCTTCGCCGGCTGTCTCCCCAGTTCCGGGGTGAGCGGGACGGTCTCACGACCGACGCCGCGTGGCTGCTCGATGCCTTCTCCGGCACCCCGGACCGGCGTGACATCAAGCTCGGGCGCGGCACGCATCTGATGCATCTCGAGGCCGGGCGTAGGGCCCTCTGACGAGCCTCCGCCACATGTCTGAGTGAGCCGGTCCCGGCTTGAACCGTATCGACACCCAGGGAGGAGCCCATGTTCTCCGTCATCTTCGAAGTCCGACCCGGCGACGGTCGCAAGGACGCCTATCTGGAACACGCGCGCGTGCTGAAGCCTGAGCTCGAGGGCATCGACGGCTTCATCGACAACGAGCGCTTCACGAGCCGGACGCGGCCGGGCTGGGTCCTTTCGCACTCGACGTGGCGGGACGAGAAGTCGGTGATCCGCTGGCGCACCCATGCCGGTCATCACCTGATCCAGGGGAAAGGCCGGTCCGAGGTGTTCGCGGACTACCATCTCCGCGTCGGCGAGGTGACGGCTGACACCCACCCGCCGGCGGGACATCGGGTCCGCGAGCAACGCCTCGATGAGACGGAAGTCGGCCAAGCCAAGGCCTGTACACTGTCGGAGGCGATGTCGGCGGACCGGCCCACGCCCTTCGATGTCGACCTCATGGCCATGCTCGGTCTCGACCAGCGGACCGAGGGGCTGGTGAGTTGGGACGCGTTCGATTCCTTCACCAATCCAGGAAAGGTGCTGGTGCTGCTGTCGTGGAGAGATGCCGGCGCGGCGAACGCCGTCTCATCGGTCGCCGGCACGCGCCTCCGAGCTGTTCGGATCATTCGCGACTACGGGATGTTCGACAGGCGTGAGAGCCCGCAATATCACCCGGCCGTGCAAGCCCCGGGATAGGGCCCGACGACGAGAACCGGGCATCAACACCTTCGGCGTCGCTCCGTCATCGGTCTCGCGAATGCGGACCCGGTGGCACGACGCGGTCGTCCCGCGGCCTGCCCTGCGATCATGTGCGCGACCGGCCCGGGGAACCGGATCACGGACGAGGCGACCGATCCACGAGGCGGTCACCTCGCTGGCGGCACCCCAGGGCTCGCCCGCTCCCGTTGCACGAGCAGTCGGCTGCCCTCTGGGGGCGCGGCCCTTTCGGACGAGGGGGTTCAAGTCTCGGCGATGAGGTCCTTGATGCGGGAGGCGAGGGTCTCCAGCACGAACGGCTTGGTCAAGACCTGCATCCCGGGCCGAAGGTAGCCGTTCCCGAGCACGGCGTTCTCCGCGTACCCGGTGATGAACAGCACCTTCAGGTCCGGTCGCCGCTCGCGGCCGGCGTCCGCCATCTGTCGCCCGTTCATGCCCCCCGGCAGGCCAACATCCGTCACCAGCAGATCGATGCGCACGTCCGACTGCAGCACCTTCAGGCCGGCGACGCTGTCGGCGGCCTCGATGGCGGTGTAGCCCAGGTCCTCCAGCACCTCGGTGACCAGCATGCACACCGAGGGCTCGTCGTCGACGACCAGCACCGTCTCGCCCTGGCCCGCTTGCTCGACCTCGGAAAGCCTGCGCGCGACCGCGTCCTCGTCGGCCTCGCCGTAGTGCCGCGGCAGGTAGAGGCAGACCGTCGTCCCCGCGCCGACCTCGGAGTAGATCCGCACCTGCCCGCCGGACTGCTTGGCGAAGCCGTAGACCATGGACAGGCCGAGGCCCGTGCCCTCGCCGGTGGGCTTTGTGGTGAAGAACGGCTCGAACACCTTTCCGATCAGGTCCGGCGCCATGCCGGTGCCGGTGTCGGTCACGCAGACGCCGAGATACTGGCCGGGCGCGAGGTCGTGCTGGCGGCCGCCGACCTCGTCGATCCACCTGTTGGCGGTCTCGATGGTGATGCGACCACCGTCCGGCATCGCGTCGCGGGCGTTGATGCACAGGTTGAGCAGCGCGTTCTCCAGCTGGCCCGGGTCGATCAGCGCCGGCCACAGCCCCGCGAGACCGACGACCTCCAAGTGGACGGCCGGACCGACGGTGCGCCGGACCAGCTCCTCCATGTCGTGGACGAGGCGGTTCACGTTGGTGGGTTTGGGGTCGAGGGTCTGGCGGCGGGAGAAGGCCAGCAGGCGATGCGTCAGGGCGGCGGCCCGCTTGGCCGCGCCCTGGGCGACGCTCATGTAGCGGTCGAGGTCACCCATCCGCCCCTGGCTCATCCGCGTCTGCATCAGTTCCAGGGAACCGGAGATGCCCGCGAGCAGGTTGTTGAAATCGTGTGCGAGGCCGCCGGTCAGCTGGCCGACCGCCTCCATCTTCTGCGACTGCCGCAGAGCCTCCTCCGTCTTGGCCAGCGCCTCGGCCTGCTGCTTGATCTCGGTCACGTCGCGCACGGACGAGTAGATCAGCCCGTCGCGGGGCACCGCGTTCCAGGACAGCCAGACATAGCTGCCGTCCTTGCGGCGGTAGCGGTTCTCGAACGTGAGCTGGGCCTCCCCGCGCGACAGTCCCCCCGCCGCCGCCACGGTCGACGCGACGTCGTCGGGGTGGACGAAATCGAGGAACGGCCGCGCCTTCATGTCGGCGTCGGTCCACCCGAGGGTTCGCGACCAGGCCGGGTTGAGGCCGACGAAGTAGCCGTCGAGGTTGGCCACGCAGAGCAGGTCGGACGAGGCCTGCCAGATCTGGTCGCGCTCGGCGGTCCGGACGGCGACATGGCGGGCGAGGTCGGCCTCCGTCTGCACCCGGACGGTCACGTCCTGCACGAAGACGTGGAAACCGTCGACGCGGCCGCCGGCGGTCCGTCGCGGCAGGTAGCGGATCTCGGCGACGCGGTGGCGCCCGTCGCGGTGCGGCCAGTCCGTCTCGAAGGTGACGGGCTCACCCCCGAGCGCCCGATCGATGAAGGGTCGCCGCACGGCGTAGGCGGCCGGGCCGAGCAGCGCGTGGACATCGCGTCCGACGACATCGCCGGGCGGGGCGGAAAACCAGTCCTTGTAGGCCTCGTTGGCGAAGCGGTAGACGTGGCCGGCGTCGATGAACGCGATCAGCACCGGCAGCGCGTCGGTGATGAGCCGGAGCTCGCGCGCGCTGGCCTCCGCCAGCAACTCGGCGCTCCTGCGCGCGGTGATGTCGCTGAAGAAGACCGCGACGCGGTGGTCGCGCGGGTCCCCGACCCGATGCGCACGCACGTCGAACCAGCGCCCGAACACGGCGGCGTAGTTCTCGAAATGGGCGGGTTCCCCGGTCAGGGCGACGCGGCCGTAGCTGTCGAACCAGTGCCGTTCGAGGTCGGGCGCGAACGTGCTGACCCAGCGGCCGGCGACGTCGGCCCCCGTCTGCCGGGCGAAGGCCGGATTGGCCTCCTCGATCAGGTAATCGACCGCCCGTCCGTCCGCGTCGAACCGCATCATGAGGATGCAGAACCCGACCTCGACCGTCTCGAACAGCGTCCGGTAACGGGCCTCGCTCTCCTGCAGCGCCGCCTCGGCCAGGCGGCGGTCGTGGATGTCCTCAACCACCCCGTACCAGGCCACGATGGCGCCGGCTCCGTCGCGGCGGGGACGCGCGCGCGCCCGCATCCAGCGGTACGTGCCGGTCGCCGCGATGTTGATGCGATAGTCCACGTCGACCGGCTCGCCCGAGGCGAGACAGGCCGAGAACACCGCGACCGTGTGGGGGACGTCCTCCGGATGCAGGGCCTTCATCCAGCCCGCGCCGTCGGGTTCGCCGGGTGCCTGGCCCGTCAGTTCCAGCCAGCGGTTCGAGTATGAGGTGATGTTGCCCGCCGGGTCGCAGGTCCACGGCACCTGGGGATTCAGTTCGACGGTATGCCGGAGGTGGGCCTCGCGCTCCCTCAGCGCCCTCGCGGCCAGATGCTCGGCCGTGCGGTCGCGGACAATCTTGGTGAACCCGCGATGCGCACCGGCCTCGTCGAGCAGCGGCATCATCTCGCCCGACGTCCAGACGCGACTGCCGTCCTTGCGGAGGTGCCAGCGCTCGACGGAGGCGCGCGCCTCGCTCGTCGCGAGCCGCATCTCGGCCTCAGGGCGCCCCTCCGCACGGTCCTCGGGCGTGAAGATCCGGTCGGCGGGCTGCCCGCGCATCTCCTCCGACGTCCAACCGAAGATCCGCTCGGCGCCGGGGTTCCAGTCGATGACCGAGCCGTCGCGGTCGGTGACGACGATGGCGAAGTCCCTGACGTTGTCGAAGACGACCCGGTGGCGCCATTCGCTCGCTGGCGCGTCCTGCCCGGCGGTCCGATGCACCGGGCGCACCTCCCGGCCGACGGTCTCGCCCCCTGCTTCCGGCAGCCTCGAGCGCAGGCGCAGCACCTCCGCCTCAAGTTGCGCGCGCGACATCGCGCCGACGTCCGGGCCGATCGATTTCACCGTCTCCCGAATGGCCGGCGTCTCTTCGAAGTCGTGCATCAGGAGGCCAAGCCATCCAGTCCCGGCCGGTTCCGTTTGGATAGATCACGGTCGCCCGCCGGTCCGGACCGGCAGCCGCGGTCCGCCCGGCAATCGTGGCCGCCGCGTCATGCGATGGACGGACACCGTCCTGAACTTTCAAGACGGGACGGTGTTCGCCGGCATCAACCTTCGCCTGCCTTAAAGGGTCGCGACCCGATCAGCTGTCGGGCCGGCCGAGATCGAAAGGTCGGTAGCGCTCGACGCGCCGATCTCCGTCCTCGAAAGCAAGCCGTACAAGATCCTGAAGCAAGTCCAGACGTCCATTGCTTCGCGGCAAGCGAGACGGGATTGAAAAGTGAGTGGCTTCGCGTGCGACCGAAGCGCTCGAGCGAAGAACTGATTGTGCTAGAGACCGGCCGCTCGCGGAAGGATTTGCGATCCTCAGGATCAGCGTTCCGGCTGCGGCCCAGATCCGACACACCGGTCGGCACGCTCAGAGGAGACTTGAATTTATAGACGAAGATTACTGAAACTGTTGGTAGCGAGGGAGGGATTTGAACCCCCGACACAAGGATTATGATGCCCCGCTTTTTCGCTTTGAACCAAGCATTTAGCTATCAAATCGGCGGCAAACCGCTCCGCTAGCATCAATGGCTTAGGTGTCGGATTGTCAAACCACCCGGCGGCACCCCGACCTCCAAACGAACCCTGGCCGCCGCTCGAGGCGAACGGTCTCGCCGTCAGCAAGACGCGTCAGACCTGGGCACGGTGGCGAGCGTCGCAATGAGATGCGCTGGCCTCGGGCAGCAAACGACCCACGTCAGACGGTGGGCGAACGCGACACGATACCCGGAGCAGCAAACGACCCAATCTAGCCGCTCGCATCGTCGTCGGCGCTTCTCCAAAGCGGTCGCTCGTCAGTGGTCCGCCAACTTCGGCTCGGGGTGAGGGCGGTTTCTCGCTGTGGGGCTGAAATCGGACGTTCGAGCGGTTAGCGGCAGTCGGCGCGAGTTTGGCGCGATGGGCTGTGCAAGGCCGAGGCTTTGACGACAGCCTCGAGATTCTTTTCAACCGATGTCACATCCCGCGTTCGTGCGTCGTCACCCTCGTGGACCGATCACGAGGAGAGAGTGCGATGAGCCATTTCATTCCGGTTTTGGCTGGCCTGCTCGGCGTAGGATTAACCGGCAACGGCATCTTCATGCTGGCCTCGCCTGAAAATTGGTACTTCGCGGTGCCAGGCGTGACCTCGACAGGGCCATTCAATCAGCATTTCTTACGCGATATCGGCCTGATCTTCGTGCTGATCGGTACGGGATTTCTCTACGGGGCGGCGAGGCCCGATTCGCGTGCTCTGCTTTGGAGCATGGCTGCAATCTGGCTCTCAGGGCACGCGCTATTCCATTTCTGGGAGGTTGCAGTGGGCATTTGCGGACCGGAGGTGCTGCCCCGTGACTTCCCTGCGGTGACACTTCCTGCGCTTCTTGCGGTCGCCCTCAGCGTTTGGTCGCTTCGCCATGCCGACCACTGATGATCCGACCCTCATCTTCGAACAGGAGCGGACGCGGCTTGTCCGGCTCGCATACCGCATGCTCGGTTCATTCGGTGAGGCCGAGGATGTCGTGCAGGACGCCTGGCTCCGCTGGCGGTACGTCGACCATGCTGGTGTATCGTCGGCCGGAGCATTCCTGTCACGCACGGTGACGCGGCTCTGCCTGGACGTCATGAAGTCCGCCCGCGCACGGCGAGAGACATACTTCGGAACTTGGTTGCCCGAGCCCGTCGCCATGGCTCCGGACGACGCCTCTGGCGATGACATAACACTCACACTGATGCTCGCCTTGGAGCGGCTCTCTCCTCTGGAGCGGGCCGCGTTCCTCCTGCACGACGTTTTCGCGGTTCCGCTTGGGGAAATCGCGGCGACACTTCAGCGTGAGCCGCCAGCGGTCCGTCAGCTCGCAGCCAGAGCGAGGAGGCACGTGCAGTCGGCACGTCCGCGCTTCCCCGTCGACAGGGAGGAGGGAACACGCATCGCTAAAGCCTTCTTCGAGGCGTCAGCGACAGGCGACGTCGCGGCGCTTCGCAGCATGCTCGCGGAAGCGGTCATCGTGCACTCCGATGGTGGCGGGAAGGTACACGCATTCCCGCGGCCTATCATCGGCATCGACAAGGTCATGCGTATGTTTGAGGGAGCTGCGCGGAAGTCGTGGATCCAGCATGCCCAGAAGCTGCAGGACCTCTGGATCGATGGCCTGCCGGGCTATTTCAGCCTGGAGCCGGGCGGAACCCTCCAGACCGTGGCCCTCGATATCCAGGGCGGCCTGATCATCGGCATCTACTTCACCCGCAACCCGGACAAGCTCGAACGTATGGCAAGGCTGTTCGGAGGGGCAGCGGGAGAGCTGATGCCTCAATGAGTCTCACCGCCGGGCGCTTGCGAGCTCCCTGCGGCATACCTTGGAAAAGGTACAGAGTGGATCGAGGTCGCCGGCGTGGTGGATGTCGGCAAAGGACGAGAGACTCTTATGCGGGGCGAAGTAAGTCTCGCCGATGCGTTGCATGACACGCTCCGCCTCTTCGAGCGTTTCCGAACCGCCGAAGAGCCGGATCTTGTTTACGATGGCATACAGGTTCACAAGTTTGGCCGGATCTTTGAGGTCATGCTGGAAGGCGTCGCCGAACAAGGTCGACGCCTCCCGAATGAACTCGCCGTAGAGGGCTTCCCGTCGCGCGCGGTCCTGCACCAGCAGAGTTGCTCGCTCCTGGCTGTGTTGCGTCAGCCATGTCGTCGCGAAGGAGGCCATCGCGCCAATGCTGGAACCCGCAAGCGCGGAAAGCGCCGAGACGTAGGCCGCATCCATCGGCAGCATACCTCAGGCCACGCGCTTCGGCTGCGCGGCCAGCCAGTCGCTGTAGCGCCGCTTTGACAGCCAAGCGTCACCAGTGGGTGTCAACCAGCGATCTTCGAGGAGCACTCCAAAATAGGGAGCGGTGTCGTCCGTGATGACGTCACGCGTTTCGCCGATGCCGTCGAAGTGGCGCTTCACCAGCTCGGCCATCGGCAGCCGCTCAGGACCGGCAATCTCGATCATGCCGTTACGAGGTGGTGCGAGCGCGGCCTCAGCGACCTTCGCGGCTACATCGGCCGATGCAATCGGCTGGATCGAGGCGGAGGTCACCCGGGCGACGCCGTCGATGATAGCCGCTCCCGCAATCGTGCCGACGAACTCGAAGAACTGCGTGGCGCGGACCAGCGTCCAGGGCACGCCCGCCGAGGCGATCAGTTCCTCCTGGGCCAGCTTCGCGCGGAAGTAACCGCTGTCGAGCAGGAGCTCGGTCCCGACCACCGAGAGCGCCACGTGGTGCCTGACGCCCGCAGCCTTCTCTGCCGTCGCGAGGTTCCGTCCGGCGCGGACAAAAAAGTCCATCGCCGCATCGTCAGCAAAGGACGGCGCGTTGGCGACGTCGACGACGACGCTGGCTCCCTGCAACGCATCCGCGAGTCCTTCGCCCGTGACAGCGTTCACCCCCGTATTGGGCGAGGCCGCGAGCACCTCGTGGCCGGCGCTCCTCAGGTTGACGACGACCTGCGAGCCGATCAGCCCAGTGCCGCCGATGACGACGATCTTCATGTGACGCTCCATCTCAGCTCCAATCCCTTTGGGACGGGCGCGGTCATGACGAGGAGCGCCCCTTGCAGTGTGACATCGGCGTGGAAGATCAATGCGCCCGACTTGGGCCTAGCGAGGGCTTGACCTTGTGGGATGCTCGGGACCGGGGCAGCCGTGGGAAGGAGCCATTTCAGTTCAAACCTGCCGGGACGGTGCACGAGCCGACGGAGGCGCATCCTCAGGACCGATCCCGATCCCGAGGATGAACGATTGTCGATGAGGCACCCGTGCGCGAACTCCCGTGTTCAACGGACGACCGGGCCAGCACGGGCTCCATGCACTCAGAAGTCCCAGAACACGGGAACCCACCGAAAAGCGTCGCCATCAGCCGCAACCCGGCCGACGGACGGGAACGGCAGGTGCGTGGCGATCAACTGCTCGCCGGTCGCCGCCAATTCCCGCAGAAGCCGAACGCGAACGCGAGCCGCCTCCTTGGGATCGTGTTCGAAGCCGTTGTGCCAGTCGGGATGCTCGAATCCGACCGCGAACACGGCGTCGCCGGCGAATGTAAGCCGATCGCCGCCGGATGAAAGGCGGACCACGCTGTGCCCGGGAGTGTGACCGCCGGTGCGCTGGACCATCACCCCCGGCGCGACGTCGTACTCTTCGTCGAACAGTCGCAGCTGATTGCGGTACTCTTGCGCGAACCGCTTAGCGGCCGCTCTGAGCGCATCAGGAAACCCCTCTGGCATGTCGACCTGCGTGAAGTCAGGCGCCTCCCAGAATTTGACCTCGGCAGCCGCCACGTGGATCCGCAGATCCGAGCGCAGCCGCTCCTTCACTCCGTCAACGAGGAGCCCGCCGACATGGTCCATGTGCATGTGAGTGAGCACCACGTCGGTCACAGCCGCGAGATCAATGCCAGCGGCCTCCAGTCGCCTGACCAGTTGCCCGGCCCGCGGCATGTTCAGGTTCGGGTCCAGCCCCAAGCCGGCGTCGATGAGGATGGTCTGGCCGCCGCTGCGGACGACAACCACGTTCAGCGACCAGTCGAACGCGTCCGACGGCAGAAACATGTCGTTGAGCCACGCCGCCCTTTCGGCCGTATCGACGTTGTGTCCCAACATCTTGGTCGGGAGCGGCAGCACTCCATCGCTGACAACAAGCACATCGATCTTACCGACCCGCACCATGTAGCGCGATGGCACCAACTCCTCTCCTCGCACACGCGAAGAGCCAACGTATCCCGGACCGGTTCGTCTGGCATCGGCAGGTACTACAGCAGTCATCGTCATCCCTTCCATGGGACGCGCGCGCACCTGGCACGTCAGGATCATGAAACGCGCGTCATCGACAGAGACGAGACGGTGTCGGCAGATGTGACATGAGCGAAGGGAAGTCGAACCCCTCGCCCATGAATGTTCGTTTCGCCACGACAATTTCCTGGAGCAAACGGCCTCTTTTCGACCCAGGTCGGTCGGCGATGCCTCGGAGAGACTGCTCCGAAGCGGACGTCCGAGCGTGAACGAGCCACTTGAACGAGCCACGTGTCTGCCTGTCGAGTAGGAATGTGGCGTGGCATGTCACATCTCTGCGGGCCAGCTCGTCGTAGCTTCGAACGTCGATCGCCGGCGTTCCGAGCACTGGGATCCGTCATGAGTCAGAACAAGCGGCTGGTCTGGACTGAGGTGGCGCCGCAGGGCGCGAGGGCGCTTTTCGGCATTCACCACTACATCACCACGGGCACCGGCCTACCCCACGAATTGATCCACCTCGTCTTCTTGCGCGTGTCGCAGATCAACGGCTGCGCGCATTGCATCGACCTACATACCCGTGACCTCTTGAAGACGATGCCGTTTGGGAAGGTCGCCCTGGTCCCGGTTTGGGCCGAGGTGCCCCAGCTGTTCTCCGACCAATACCGCGCCGCGCTTGCCTGGGCGGAGGAAGTCACGCTGGTAAGCGAGACGCACGCTTCTGACGAAGCCTATGCGGCCGCAAGCGCGGCTTTCACGCCAAAGGATCTCGTGGATCTCACGATTGCCATCGCGGCGATGAACGCATTCAATCGGCTCGGAGCGCCCTTCCGGCTTCCAGTCGTCGCGAAAGCCTGAGCCCCTTCCGAGCACGACCATGGCTGGGACGACGGCAGCTTACCGGGCTGCCAATCGATGAGCAGACCAGAAGCTTTCCACCCATAGCGGTCGCCCAAGTTCTGTGACGGTTCATGCGTAGGCGACCGACAGCTCGCCGACCTGCGTGGTGTAGCGCGGCGTGCGCATCTCGAACTTCGTGTTCCAGTCGCGCCGGCTCACCAGCCCCGCGCGCGCTGGCACCACCGCGCCGCGGCCCCAGCGCGCGTTGCACGCGTCCATCGCCGCCATTAGCGGGCCCGTGCGCTCGCGGTCCAGCGCACCGAACAGCGCTCGGGGGCTGTGCAACAGCGGCAAGAGGTCGTTCGTGACGATCCCGGCCTTCGAGTACCGCCACGGCCGATCGCCCGGATCGCGCCAGGTCCGCGCAACCCCATGCCGCGCCGCCTTGATCAGCACCAGCGTGTCCGAGCTGTGCTCCGGCAGTTGCACGGTGGTCGAGACCGAGCGCATCGGCTCGTCCCGGTCGTGTTCGCTCGTGTGGTAGAAGACCGTGACGTGGTCTGTGCCCAGCCCCTCGCGCCGCAGCTTCTCGCCGAGCCGCGTCGCGTGCGCCGCCACCGCCTCCTCCAGCACCGCCCGCTCGGTGATCCGGCTCGAGAACGAGCGCGTGACCGCGCACCCCTTCCGCCGCGCCGGCACCATCTCCAGCGGCAGGCAGGCCGCGCCGCGCAGTTCGTAGATGATCCGCTCGCCCACCACGGTCAGGCCCTTGCGCACCGGCCGCGGGTCGAGGTCGCGCAGATCCGCCACGCTCTCCACGCCCATCGCCTGGAGCTTGGCGAGCGACGCCCGGCCGATGCCCCAGACCTCGGCGACGTCGACCCGGCACAGCCAGTGAGCGTAGGCTGTCGGGTCGGTCAGGTCGCACACACCCTCCAGCACCGGCACGGTCTTGGCGATGTGGTTGGCGAGCTTGGCCAGCGTCTTGGTCGGGCCGATGCCGACGCAGGTCGGGATTCCGGTCCAGGTCCGGACCGTGGCGCGCAGGTCCCGCGCGAGCTCGACTCTCAAGGCCGGCGCCACGTCCGAGAGGTTCAGGAAGCTCTCGTCGATGGAGTAGATCTCCACCTGCGGGCTGAACTGGCGGTAGACCGTGTTGGTCCGCCCCGACATGTCGCCGTAGAGGGTGTAGTTCGACGAGAACACCCGCACGCCCTGCGCCCGGCACATCTCGCGGATCTTGAAGTACGGGTCGCCCATCTTGATGCCGAGCGCCTTGGCCTCGCTGGTGCGGGCGATGGCGCAGCCGTCGTTGTTCGAGAGCACGATCACCGGGACCGCGGCGAGCTTCGGGTCGAACACGCGCTCGCAGGAGCAATAGAAGCTGTTGCCGTCGATCAGCGCCACGGCGCGGCCGCCGCCAATCCGGTCGCGCCGGCGGGCTTCCGGCGTGCTCACGAGAGCTGCCCGCGGGCGACGTGCCAGCGGATCGAGAAGCGGACCACGCCCCAGATTACGCCCTCGCCGAGTTCGTCGACCGCGAAGGCGGGCAGGTCCGGGTTGCAGAAGGCGAGCCGGGCGACGTTGCCGTCGATCACGAGGCGCTTGCAGCTCATCTGGCCGTCGACCGCCGCAACGACGATGCTGCCGTGGCCCGCCTTGAGGCTGCGATCGACGCAGGCGAGGTCGCGGTCGTAGATGCCGGCGCCCTCCATGGACGAGCCACTGATCCGCCACAGGAAGGTGGCGGGCGGGTTCGGCACGAGCCAGCGGGGCAGCTCGAGCGCGCCCTCCAGGAAGTCGTCGGCCGGCGACGGGAAGCCGGCGCACAGGGCCTGCCCGATCAGCGGGACGCGGACGGCTTCAGGGCTGCGGACCAGCAGGTCGTCGATGCGGTGTACTGACATATGGTTCAGGCTGCGGAGACGCGACCGCGTGCGTAACCGTCGGAGACAAGTCGCCCATGGTCCGCGATGTGGCGCTCCGCGGCATCGATGTCGGCAAGGGCGTCGGCGATCGCCTGCACGAGGGCCGCCCAGCCATCTCGATGTGCGGACTGGTAGTAGTGGAGCGCGATCGCCTCTGCCTCGGTGAGACGAAACTCCACAGGTGGCTCATGCGGGAGAGCGTGCATCGCGTTCCGATTCCCGGCTAGAACAGACTGGGAACAAAGCGCAGGGGGGATCGCGGTTCAACCGTCTGATCAGCGGCGGCTCGGATAGCGGGGGATCGGTGTGGAAGGCTCCCAGAATCAGCAATAGCGAGCGGGCCTTAACGTTACCGAGGCCGACCGGAGGAGGAGACGAAGACGGCGTTCGTGGTGCAGCCTTTCGAAGTCCACCGGAAGCGGCTGCGGCCGGCCCGGCAGGAGCCGGCACAGACCGAGAGCGGGGCGGTGAAGAAGGCTGAGAACCTGGCCAAGCGGATGCCGGGCGCGGCGGCGCTGAAGGTGGTGGCCGACGATGAGACCGGCGAGCTGGAGGGCGTCACGATCCTCGGCCAGTGGGGCGAGATCCCCGACGACTTCGCCGAGAGCTTGCAGGGCTGATCGTCAGCCGCGCCTCTTGGCTACGAACTCCCAGACCGGTGGCAGGGCTCCTCCCGGATGCAAACGCATCTCCGTGTTCATCAGCTTGGTGTGGCAGCCATATCAAGTGGTCTGTCCATCAAATGCTAACCCTCGCGCCGTTGAAGTGCTGTCCCAACGGCGTGAGCAGGAGCGACATGGCAGAGCGATACCATTTCCGTCTGAGGGGGCCGGGCGAGGTCATCGAGGACGAGGAGGGTGTATTGGCTAGCTCGATCGAGGTTGCCGTGGCCGAGGCGACGCAGCTGATCGCCGAGATGCGCGCGCGGGGCGAATTGGCCGATCCTGACGAGCGATGGTGCGTAGAGATCCACACCGCCGATGGCGTCGTGCTTCGCTCCCTTCAGCTGTACTGAGCGCTGGCCGCGGGGCACGGGAGCTTGCGCAGGATCCGGCGGATGTGCTCGCGGAGGATGAGCGTCTCAGGTGTTGGGCTGACATCTGGAGGCACTACCAAAACCTCCAGGGCCACCAAGGCTGAGTCGCGCATCAAGGCCCTCGTCTGTTTCGAGAGCTGCATTTAGCAGATTCTTATCGTGGATTCATCCATCATTTGAGTTCGTTTGGCCGTTTAATATCGCGGATTTTTACGTAGATTAGTTATTCGGCCCCAGATTAGATCGCGCAATAAAGTATCGTGCCCTCTTGGGAGGTCGAGCTAGGGAGCGCGCGATTATCCCGCTCCCCGTGATTAAAGGACGCTTCTTAGCGGCGGAACTCGGGCTGGCCATCGGCAGGCGGAGCCTCATAGCACAACCCGCGGGGATCAGGTCGCGCCAAGCGGCGACGGCGGGCGGGAGGTCAAACATGGCCGGCGGGGTACGGCCGAATGGTCGCCAGATTGGAAAGGGCCGCCAAAACGGTGCGCTGGGCCAAGGGCTTGGAGCGCTCTGACCGGGGTGCCGTTGGCGCCGGGCGCGATCTGATGTCAGTTGCAGCCCCAGGCTGAAATCATGCTGTAACCGGCGGATGTGATCACCGGCCTGTCGCAAAGCCCGTCCCCAACCGGTTTGCGGCAGGCAGGTCGGGTTCTTGCGCCCATCGCCCTTCGGTGCGGACCCGACCCGCCATCTTAAAAGCTCTTGTGGGAATGGCCGCTTCAGCCGCGCACCTTGGCCGCGCACTCCCAGACCGGCGGCCCCTAGGTCTGACCGGGCTTCGTCCGGTAGCCGCAGAAGCGACCTGGCGGTGTCCTTACTCGTCGTCCCACTTCATGGCATCCCGCCTGATGGACGCGACCTCCATTCCTGTCCCATCCACGTCGATCACGAGTGCGATCTCGGCGTCGCGTTGGGCGATCTCTGCTTCCGCGAGCCGCTTGGCCGCAGCTCGATCCTCAAGCCCCTCGGCCTCGCCGATGACAGCGCCGTCTCTGCGGAATTCAACACGATAGGTCATGGCCTCACATGCCACGGGCTGATGACGGCTTCAAAGCGCTCGATCTGGTCGCGCCAGGAGGCGACGGCGGACCTGACGTTCGGTGCAGCGTGACGCCGCGCCCATTTGCGCTGCTCTCAACTCAGAGTATGTCTCTCCTCATGGCGACGGGTGGATCCAGGACCGTCATCGCTGCCTTCACCGAGGACGAAGCGCAGCGCCTGACGGGCATCAGCCTGACGCAGCTCAGGTACTGGAGACGCACGTCCTTTTTCGAGCCGAGCCTGAAGGTCGAACTCAGCGAGGGGGAGGAGACGCGCCTCTATTCCTTCCGAGATCTCATCTGCCTGCAGGTGCTGGATCGCCTACGGAATGATAGCGGCGTCTCGCTGCAGCATCTCCGTGAGGTGAAGGCAGAGCTCGCCGACCTGGGCGACGATGTCTGGGCGCGGACGACCCTTTACGTCCTCAACAAGCGCGTGGTCTTCAACCATCCCGAGACAGGACGGCGTGAGGAGGTCACGACAGGCCAGGGCGTGCTCAGCATCCCGCTCGAGATCGTGCGAGCGGACATGGAGCGAAACGTCCGACAGCTGCGCACGCGGAACCCCGACAACTACGGGAAGGTCCAGAGCGTGCGCGGGGTCGCGAGGAGCAACCCGGTGATCGCGGGGACCGCGATTCAGGTCGCAAGCATCAAGGCCTATGCCGACGCCGGCTACACGGTCGAGCAGATCATCGAAGAGTACCCGACGCTGACGGAGCGCGACGTTGAAGCGGCCCTGGCCCACGACGCCGCCGCTTAGGGCCGTCGCCGAACAGCCTGTCTTCCGCGTCCTCCTTGATGAGGGCGTACCTGTCTCCGTCGCACGAACCTTCGAGCAAAGTGGCTATGAAGCCATCCGCCACGGCGCCGCGCTTTCGCCGGGCTCTGATGACTACCTCGTGGCGAAAGCGGCACAGCTCAACGAAGCGGTTCTGATCGCGATCGACAAGGACATGAAGCGAATCGCGGGCCGCTACGGCATGGCCGACCCGAAATTTCAACTTCTCAACGTCATCAAAATCGGCTGCTCCGAGCCGCTGGCGGCCGCCCGTATCGACCAGGCTATGGACCTGATCGCGTTGGAATGGCGCTATCGTTGTGAGCAGCGCGGACGACGTCTCTACATCGAGATCGGCCCACACTGGATCCGCACATTCCGTTGAGGAAAGCTACCTGCCCTAGCCCGCTCGGCCCCGCCCCGATCTGCTCACGGGGCGGGGGAGCGTGCCAGCAAAATCAGGCTTGATCAGCCGCCTCTTGTACAAGCAGAAGGACGCGGCGCCGCTCTTCGGGATCTTGGATACGGTTGTATGCGCTCAGAAGCGCATCGCACTCAACCGCAGGATTGATGGCCGCTTTGCTCTCACTGGCTTGGTACGGCGTTACTTTATGAGCAGGCGCATACAGTACTTGCTCTGGGAGCTGTAATGCTTCAGCGATCCGCGTTACAAGGTGTCGTCCTGCCGGAGGCCGCTGAGAAACCCTGTGCTCAAATGCCTCGTTCTCGCCGCGCTCTCCATGGGAAGTTTTGCGCACAGGCGGTGACTTCGATCCCATTTTGTATTCCATCATGGGTAGATGCTGCTGATCTTGTATACATTCGCGTCGGCGACCTAGCTTGATGGGCTACCTCCAGCACGCGACAGTTGCACAAATTTGTATCGCCTCACTTGAGGTTGATTGATTATCGATCAATAGATTGGGGGTCGCTTTGATTTGCCATGGGATCAGCGGTGAGCAAATTTCTGTGTGATAATATACACTATCCCACTTCAGCGTTCCAAATTGCACTCGACGAGCTTGACGTAATTGGTTCTTGGACTTGGGATGCTGCGACTGACCGGATCCGCGTTGACGCTGTAGTTGCGCTCTTGTTCAATCTAGACCCAGATCAGGCGGCAGAAGGCTTGCCGCTAACATGCTTCATCCAGAGTATCCACGGCTGTGAGCAAGAGCGTATAGCGGCGCTGTTTTGCGGTTGTGCGCGGGAAGGCGGCGCTTATCTTGCGGAACATCGAGTGAAATCTGTCGATGGCCAGATGCGGTGGGTGCTGGCGCGCGGACGCTTCACCAGAGACCATGTTGGTAGGCCTCAAAGTGGCCGCGGAATCCTTGTCGACGTCACCCAACTGAGGATGAACGAGGGCGCCCTTGAAGCGGAGGAGCTATGCTTGGCGGAAGAGCAGCTGGAGCGGGCCGCTGAGCACGCCATCACCGCGCAGGAAGCGATCGCAGACCTGAAGGATCCAGAGTTGAAAGCTTGTGCGGACGCACTGCTGATGGCCCTGGGACGCAAGCTAGCCCAGCGGGAGAGGCGGGAGTGGCGCCGACACATGAACTAACGAGGGAGTGCCTCGTGAATTCACTGAGCGCAGGGGGAACGTCCGATCTCACCAGCGTGTGAGCCGAGTCTCGCTGAGGCACTAAGCGAGCAACCATGTTCCCGTGAAGGCAAGGGCGCCCAGATAGACGGCTTGGCCGTTCTCGTCCCTGATCAGGACAGTCAGGGCATGCCGCTGGCCATCTCTAGGCACCTCATCGGCCGCGATCTCGGGAAGCGCCTGCTTGGCGTGCCTGACCGCAGCCTGAAGGTCAGCGCACTCAAAGCCCACTTCGTCGCGCTCGTTGCGGCCGTCATTGATGTCGAAGAAGTAGCGGGGCACTCACGCCTCCGTGAACGGATACCCCCCACGCAGCTAACCCAAAGCGCCAGCGCCGGTTCGAAGAGCCGAGCCGATACGCAACTTGGCTCGGCGTCACGATGGCCGGCGGCGGTTACCTGCTCGTGCGATTGTTGGCCTCGGAGTAGTCCCAAGCCGGGACGGCTAGATCGAGCGACGCCGCAGGGGTGCATTCCACGAGCAGCGCCAGCATCTCGGTACGGGAACTCAGCAGGATAGCAGGCGGCTCGCCCGTGATAAGGCGCCATCGTTCGACGAAGACGGCGTCGGACAGATCCGCCATCGCATCCGAGCCGGACCTCACGAGACCCTTTTGAGAATGGCCGGGGAGGCTCATGGCCCCCAGAACGGAGACGGCGCCCGTTTGGCCCATCTTGCTGCATCGGATGGTGGACAGTTGATTGCGGCGATCGGCCACGAAAAAGCCCGCGCCGGCGGACCGGGCGGGCTTCTCAGGCTCGGCACCGACAAGGGAGGAATCCCGCCAAACCTGACACTGAGAGTGGGTGAAGAGCACGGAAAGACAAGCCCTCCAACGGTAGTGACGCTGGGAGCGAGGACTCGACGCTCGCCCAGGCAAATCGAACCACCCACCTTTGAAAGCGTTCACGCCTCGCAACAACGGAGAGCACGACATGAAGGTGATCTCGGCGACCGTCCTTGGCCTAGCGCTACTCAGCGGAGCCGCTCCGGCCTTCGCGCAGCCATACGGCGGACGCGACTACGGCTACGATCGCGGCGACTACGGACCCCGTGATCGGGGCTACGGAGATCGGGGCTATGGCGATCGAGGCTACGGCGACCGTGACCGCCGCGACTACGATCGTGACTATGACCGAGGCTCGCGGGGCGGGCGTGGCGACTACGCTTTCAACGAGATGGAATATCTGCGCTGCAATCCGGACGTGCGCCGAGCGGTCATCGGCCGAGCGATCAAGTCCGGTCTGGAACACTACCGGAAGGTCGGCATGGCCGAAGGCCGGAAGCTGACCTGCAATTAGAGCGCGTCTGAAGAGCGGAGCACGATGTGAGAAAACCCCGCGCGGCGGTGCCGGCGGGGCTGAAGGTTTGGGTCTCGGGCTGCCACCACAGTAACGGCAGAACTTGAGCCGTACCCCCTCATTTGAGGGTCGAGTGTCGCGAAATATCGCCCCGGCCGGTGCCGGGCGGTTCGAGGTGATCTCGCTGGGGAGTGTCGAGGCCCGGTCTACGCGCAGGATGGCAGCGCGGTTCAGTCGTCGATCCGGCTCACCGGCCCGCCAGCCCGATCTTCGCCAGCACGATCCCCCCGAAGGCCAGTAGCGCCGCCGAGGCCAGGCCCCAGCCGATCTTGCGCAGGTCCCGCACCTGCCCGGCGACCTCGGCCAGCCCCTTGGCGGCCTCCGCCTTCGCGCCGTCGACCGCCTTGTCGATCCGCCGCTCGATCTCATCGCGGACCACGAAGTGCTCGATGTCGCGCCGGTAGGCCACGCCCTCCAGCTTCTCGTCCATGCGGTCGAGCTTGCCCCCGAGCGCGTCCATCTGCCGCCCGGTCGCCTCCACGCGCTCGATCAGGCGCCCGATCCATTCGGGCAGGTGATCCGTCATGGCCGCGGTCCTTCGCTCGACGCGACCCGGCCGCGCTGTCCGCGCCCGGGGTGGGGTCTCGTCCGTCACGACCGCGCGCCCGACGGTCCGGGAATCAACCCTTCGACCCGACCACCTGCGGCACGATCTTGTCGACCGAGCGGGCCAGCATGTAGGCGCCGATGCCCACGGTGAGCAGCGACCACAGCTCGGCCGGCACGCCCTTGAGCGCGGCGACCACCTCCACCTGCAGGCCGACCATGGGCGAGACCACGCCGACCCAGGTGATCATCGCCAGCGCCCAGAGCACGGTGATCGGCCGGGCGTTGCGGGCGAGCGGGCTCTCCGAGCCGGCATCGGCCTTCATCACCTCGGCCATGGCCCGGCCGAGATCGCCCTGCTGCTCGATCAGCGCGCGTTGCAACTCCAGCTGCACCTGCAGGCGCTGACCCTCGTCGGGCAGCACCTTCGCGAGGATCGGGCCGAGCGCGCCGAGCAGCGTCGGGAGGAGGGCAAGGAATCCCATGGTCAGGCACCCGTCTGCATGTTGTGGCGGATGGCGTCGCGCAGGCGCAGCCACCAGGACTCCGCCGCCGCGTCGGCCGTGCCGGTCATCGGCACGAGCGGGTCGGGCCGCGCCGGCGCGGCGAGTGCCGGTCGCTCCGGCGCCCGCACCGGCGCGGGATCCCCGCGGCGGGCGTAGACGAGGCCGTAGGTGGGCAGCGCAGCCTGGTCCCGCTCGCCCTGCCGGCGCGCCAGGATCGCGGTCGGCCGGTCCCACAGCAGGAAGGCCTCGACGGCGTGCGGCAGATCGCTGGCGTTGGCCAGGCGCACGAGGCTCGCGTGCGCGAAATTCGCCTGGCCGATGTTGAAGCACAGCGAGCAGCAGGCGTCGAAGAATGGCTGCGGCACCGGCTTGGCCAGCGCAGCGCGCACGGACGCGACGTAGGGCAAGAGATCGGCGGCAAAGAGCGCGTCCGCCTCGGCCTGGGTGAGGGTCATCCCGTCGATCACGGCCGGCGGCCCGGCGGCGCTGGTGTGGCCCCGGCCGATCGTCCAGACGCCGACGCTGTCCCGGTAGGCGCGCAGCCGGCAGCCTTCGCGCGCCGCCAGGGCCGCGCGTCCGAGGGGTGAGAGGTCCATGGGAGACTCCTGTCCGAGCGTCGGATGAGGACCGCTGCCGTACCGACGGCTGGGGGCGATCACGGCAGCTGTCGGGCACCGAAGAAGGAGTCGGCCGCAGCCACGTAGCCGTCGGCGCCGGTGAACCGCACGAAGACCTCGACGGTGTCCTTCGCCGCCAGTTTCAGGACCGACGCGAGGTTGACCGCGCTGACGCCGTCGACGAGCGCGCCGGTCGCGGCAGCGCGCCCGCGCCCGGCCGCCGCGCCGTTCCGGTAGAGCTGCACCTCCAGCGCCGTCGGCGCGCTGGACCCGTTCCGCTTGTAGGTCAGCGCGACGTCGAACCCGTGCAGGCCGGCCTCGAGGGCGACGAAGCGGTTCTTCGCCGCGTCGAACGCGCCCTGGTCGTTGCTGTCGGTGGTGTTGAACTGGACTTTCGTCCAGGCATCCGCCGGGACGTAGTTGTCGAAGTTCGTCGACGCGGCGGCCTTGGCGAAGTTGGTGATCCGGCTCCAGGAGGCGCCGTCGTGCCATCGGAGCGCCGTCAGGGTGCTGTCCGCGTAGATCTGGCCCTGCACGCCGCCCGCGGGCTCCGCGGAGAGCGGCTGCAGCTC
This sequence comes from Methylobacterium sp. UNC300MFChir4.1, assembly GCF_900110155.1. Taxonomy (NCBI): domain Bacteria; kingdom Pseudomonadati; phylum Pseudomonadota; class Alphaproteobacteria; order Hyphomicrobiales; family Methylobacteriaceae; genus Methylobacterium; species Methylobacterium sp. UNC300MFChir4.1. Next base: position 462,124 of record NZ_FOCS01000002.1, read on the forward strand.
CAGCGCGCCGTTGCCACGGACCTTCACCACTGACCGGCGCGCGGCCGTGCCCGGCGCCGTGGTCTGGACATCCAGGCAGGTGCCCTGCGCCGTCGCCGTGAGATCCTCCTCGGCAACGCCGAGCAGCGCGACGGCCTCGGCCGTGTAGGCGCCTCCAGAGTGGTAGCCGGCCGCGAACAGGCCGAGGAGTGTGTCGGTCGCCTTGAGCGGCAGCGGCGCGCCCGGCGCGCCGCGCGCGGCCCGCGCGCGGCAGTTGGCGACGGGCCCGTGATGACCGGCGGCATCGCCCCCGTAGGCGTCGAGTTGGACGGCGGGCCTCGCGCCGAGACCCTGGACGTGCACCGGCGCGCCCGGTTCGGTCACCCCCGACAGGCCGAGATAGCCCGTCGCCGCCGAGACCGTCATGGCCGTCCGGAAGGCGGTGCCGTCCGGGCTCGTCTTCACGGTCAGGTCGTCGCTGCCCAGCGTGCCGAACAGGACCCGGCTGGCGTAGCCGGTCTGGAGCACGAGACCGGCGTCGTTGGCCGCGGCCTTCTTGTTGAGGGTCAGCCGCATGTTGCCGGCCCCCGGGGTGACCTCGTCCCACGAGAGCAGCGCGGCCTCGGACTTCACCGCCAGGCGGTTGGTGGTGTCGGCGGCGGTGTTGACGCCCAGGGCCGGCACGCCGCCCTTCAGGTCTCCCGCGGAGACGGCCGGATGGCCGCCGGGCGTGACGCCGTCGTGGACGACGAGGCGCCAGTTCGTGGTGTCGACGACGAACTCGCCCGGTCGGCCAACGAAGGTCGCGAGGAACGACCACGCGTCCCGCAGCCACTGCGTGCGCACGCTCATGACGAGGCGAGCCCCAGGTCGAGGAAGTTGGGATAGGGGTCGGAGGCGAGGCCGAAATCGTCGCTCCGCGTGGCGGCCTGCGAGGCGAGCCCCAGATCCGGGCCGCTGCCGACGGCGAGCGTCTCGGCGACCGGACCGAACCGGCCCGAGCCGACCGGCGTCACCGTGTAGGGCGTGCAGGTCGCGAGGTCCTGGGCCGCGCCGCCGAAGATGTTGAACGCCTGCAGCTTCAGGGTGAGCGGGATGCCGATATAGGCCGCCGGCACGCTGTAGCGGAACACCGCCTCGTCGAGGCGGGTGAAGGGGGTCCCGGCCGTGTGCGCGCCGGCCGGCGAGCCGGAGAGCCCGCGCTCCAGATAGGTCAGGGCGTAGACGTGCGGCGCGGTGAGCGTCGCGGTGGCGAAGGACATCAGTTCCTGGCCGACGAGGGCAAGGGTGACGCCGTCCCGCGCGTCGGCCTCGCTCACGGAGGCGAGCGTGCCCCCGGATCGGCCGAGATCGACCGCGAGCGTGTTGGCGCGATCGGGATTGGGCCCGGAGGGACTGGCCAGATCTGCGGCGAGAACGCCCTGGCGCGCCGGGCCCGTGATCGTGCCGATCTCGACGAAGCTGGCGCCGTCGCGCGAGACCCAGACGTTCGCCCCGTCCCAGTACGGGTCGGCGTTCGCGCCCGAGGCCGCGATCCAGACCTGCGGCACGCCGGCCGTCAGCGCGGCGGGCGGCTCGAAGATGAGCGGAGCGTTGACTGGCGCGGGCGCCCGGTCGCGGTCGACCGCCGATCCGATCGCGCCGACCGTAGGATAGGCCGCCGCGGTCGCGGTCCCGCGCGGGAACTCCTCGGCCGTGACGGTGAGCAGCCCGTCCTCGTCCTCCTCGATCGCCGTGATGCGCACCGGCGCCCGGGCGAGCCCGAGGCCAGCGTCGGTCAGAGTCACGACGTCCATCGGCTCCAGGAGGCAGAACTCCCAGGACAGGCGGAACGTGAAGGTGTTGCGGATGTAGAGGGCGCGCTGCAGGGCGAGCTGCGCCACGAGCCGGCCGATGGAAAGCGCGCAGATCTCGCGGGCGGTGATGGTCCCCCCGACCTTCAGGCCGTAGCGCTCGATCGCGCCCTGATCGCGCGCCTCGACCGTCGTCGCGGTGTAGCCGTGGCTGCGATCGGAGCACTCGACCCGCTGGACGTTGGGCAGGCCGTAGGGATCGCTGCGCGCGACCCGAACCGGATCGTCGCCCTCGGCGGCCAGGATGTCGTCGTCCGTGAGGTCGTAGATTGGCGCGACGTCGGGCACGTAGGTGATACTGGCACCGGTGTGCGTCACCCCGGTCACGACCTGGTCGCCGTAGGGGACGATCCTGAGCCGCGCGCCCGACCACACCGCCGCGCTGTTGGTCAGCCGCAGCCACCGCGCCAGGATCGCGTTGGCGGTCTCGGAGTCGGTGAGCGCCGGGCTCAGCCCGAGGCCGAGGGCCGCGCAGTAGGTCTGGTAGGACGCGTCGCCCGAGGCGCCGAACAGGGCCGCGCCGCTGAGGGCGGAAGCCGGCAGGCCGACACCGTACTGCGCGTTGGTCAGGAAGTCCGAGATCAGCGCGGCCGGGTCGGCATCCTGCCCGAGCGGCCCGGCGGTGCCGGCGAGCCGCCCGACGACCTCGAAGGCGATCGACGAGATGGTCGCGCTGGAACCCAGGTCGAAGTAGGGCGAGGCGAGGTAGGCGGTGCCGTTGTAGGGCAGCGCGGCGGCCGGGTAGCGGGCCAGCGCCGGCCCCCAGGGCTGCTGCGGGGTGTCGCCGGGGATGAGGCTGAGGAAGTTGGTCGGGAAGGGCGTGACCGACTGGCCGCTGAACACCTCGCCGATGCCCTGGACCGGCCCCTCGGCGAGGCCGAACATGATCCAGGTCGAGTAGGTGTAGCCGGTGACGCCGTGGCGGCCGCCGCCCTTGCCGCCCGCCTTCTTTCCGCGCTGCGCGTGCGTCTGGAAGCCGTCGGACCAGATGACGTTCGGGGCGATGCGGTTGGTCCCGTAGACGATCGGGATCGGCAGCGCGCTCGAGGCGGTCTGGACCTGCAGGCCGGTGTAGTCCGGCCGGACGGTGCGCTTCTTGCCGCCGAACAGGCTCATGGCGGTCTCAGACCTGGTCGGCCTCGGCGGTCGCGCGGGCGGCCCAGAGGCTGAAGAAGCGCGGGTGCCGGCCCGGTTCGGCGAGGACGGGATTGCGCATGATCGGCTCCTCGATCACGGCCTCGGCCGGCGAGAAGGCGTGCACCAGCGTCAGCGGCGCGGTCGCCGTGACGATGCCGCCGTGGGCGTAGGCGCGGCCGTAGCGGAAGACCGCGACATCGCCGGGCTGTGGGCGCACGACTTCGGCGGCGCGATCGAACACGAAGCCGAGGTAGCGCTCGTCGTCGCGGTGGAGGTGCCAGTCCTGCGGGTAGGGGCGCGGGTCGAACGCCGGCACGAGGCCGGCATCGACGAACACGCGCACGAGGAGCATGCCGCAATCGACGCCGACGCCGCGCAGGTCGGCGCCGGGATGGTACGGCGTGCCGATCCAGCTGCGGGCCTCGCGCACGAGGCGGCGGCGCCCTTCGTCTTCAGCGAGCATGCGAAGCCCTCGACGCGCTTCATCCCCTCGGTCACGTCATCGCGCGCCGAGCCCTACTCGCTGAAAGGCGAACCCAGCTCAGCGGTTCGGATCTGACGCTGGATCCAGGCTTGGTAGGTCTGCTGTGGGTGGTTTGCCGCCTGTCCGCTTCTGGAAGGCGGATGCATAGGAACGGACATAGCCGCAGGGATCGCTCACAACCTCAGCGGATCGTCATTCGATACAAGTACCCATGAACAGCCCCGCATCGCAGTCAGGCCTACCCAAACCCGCGTGCACGAGGAAGTAGAAGAAGACGGCAATGAACAGCACCCCAGCGAGCGCGGCGAGCACCAATGTTCTGATCGCTGATTTTAGCACCCACGCCACCCCGTTCGTTCTGCATCTGAGCTCTGCAACCAGCTTTGAGCTGAAAACATCAGATGGCACATGCATGACGACTGTCGGGCGGCGTCGATGTCTATTCGCTTAGCTAACATGGGTCAGAGGCAGGAAAGCCATCCACAATGGCGCTTCGGGTGGCCGGTCCAAGACAAAAAATTCAAATCAGCACAGGAATATCGTTGACAGCACAAAAATTGATATCCAAGCAAAAACTACGAAAGCGAACGTCCCACGAATTTTTCCGCGATAGCAATTGATTAATTCCAGGTCCTGAGATTTCCAATGGGGGGCGAAGAAGCCTGTCTCTGACATCGAGTTGCTTCTAACGTCTGTAAGACGATTTAGATCATATCTATCATAGAATTTTGGGTCGAGATTACTGCGCAGCTGGTTAAATAATATTCGCCCACGAATGCCGCCAGCTAGTGGCGGAGCGATAGCGCCCGCGAGAAATATTGCTACCGATGTATGACCAAGGTTGCACATTCTGCAAAGCCAGCGCGTCGTTAGATCAAGTCATGCGCTCGATGGCCGCTTTCGGGAAAAGGCTTGGCTCGAGAGAGAGTCTTGAATGGGTCGCGCTATAGTAACGCCTGCTTTGTTTGGTCCACCGCCGTCCCGTTTCGGAACGCTGATAAAGCCAGGCGGATGTCGCCGTGCCTCCTGACGCCCCTTAGCGGTCCCATCTAGCTCGGTCATCAACGCCCTCGCTTGAACGGAATGGCCGCGCGGCCTTCCAGAAGCCGATGAGACCACAAACAAAAAGTAAAGCTGCCGATAGAGCGCACGATAATTGTCGCCAGATCGGTTGCCAGTTATTCATATAGCTCAATCTTGAAATAGCGCTCTTCCAGTTCGGGTCACCGACCCTCACAGTGTACCAACTCAATATAACTGCACATACAATGGCGTATAGCCCCAGAGCAGCCCACTTCGCCCGCTTTTTGATGCCCGGGGGATCCGTGTCGGGGAGCAAGAAAGGCATACGTTGCGGTATCGCAGAAAATATCTGATCTAAGCGGAGATCGTAAGAATGTCTGCTTACCGGAAGCGGCGTCGGCGATCCAGCCGACCGGCATGGGTCGATCTCCGACAGCCTTCGTCGAGAGGCTGCACGGACTCATGGGAGGGACAGGCGCAGCACCACGCTGACGGGCCGAGAGGTGGAAATCCCTTCCCGTCCCTTTTATCCTAGAGTCGTGCGACCTCATCGTCGGAGACAACGTTGAAGCCAGGAGGCTCCATGACACGGGCTGGGAACGATGCACGGCTGTCCCTCGACTATGTGTCCGTCGAGGATCTGAACGCAGCTCTACGCGTGTTCCGCCGGCTGCCGCTGGAGCTGCTGGGCTTTCTGGTCCTGTTGCCGATCGTCCTCATCGGACTGTCTCGGCTCGGTACGGCCCTCAATCCACCCTACGGTCTTTACATCTTCGGGTGGGATCTCGTGACCTGGGGCCTGCTCCTGATGCTCGCCCTGCTGTTCGGCCTGCTCTGGTGGCGGGGACGACAGGTCGGACGCCTCTTGAACGACCGGGACATCCTCGCTTCGCCAGTGATGAGCCTGCTGTCGGTGCCCGGTATCTTGGCCCGGCGAGCCCAGACACTCGGCATGGAATGGACCGGCTTCTACGGACCGCTCCGTCCAACACGGAAGTGAACCAGCGCCAGCACTGACCGGGTCCACGCCTATGGGCACGGATCGGGACCGGTCGACGTGGTTTCCGTGTGGCCCGCCGCCTCCGCGAGCCGCACCGGTATGATCCGCACCAGACCGCGCCAGACCACGACGATCAGGCCGAGGCAGACGAGCCACGACAGCAGCCAGATCTCGTATAGATCGGCCTCCATCGCGAATTCCCCATCGAGTCCGAGCCACACAGCGAGCCTGTGTGGAAACGGCAGGCCCGACATGAGCGCCAGGCGCAAGGCAGGAACCGACAGGAGCGACGCTCCAAAGATGAACGCGGCAGCGCGGTACAGTGGTCGGGCCGCGCCGTTGAGGGTGCCCACGAGGCCACCGAGCAAGGCCGCACCGGCCCAGAACGCGAAGGGCTGTGAGGTCGGGTCATGCGCTGGGCCGACCTCCGGCCCGCCGGGTAGGCGAGGAAAGAGGATGAAGAACGGGGCGAGACCGAGGCCGATGAGCAACGCGAGGGGAGGCGCGTGGAGCAGACGCCTCACTCGGCGGCTGACGGGCTCGTTCACCGGCCGTCCCGCGCCGCGCTCAGCCACTCTCGCCGTCCGCTCTGTCGAAGGCCTTCAGGACCGCTGGATCCTTTCCGTAGCGGCGGCGCAAGCGTGCCTCGTCCGCGTCGATGGCGTCGCAGCGCAGCGCCTTCGCCGCGGCGGCGATCTCCCGACCACGAGCCTCGTCGTAGGCGTCCTCGCCACCCCAGTGATTGCAGCCTCTTCGCCGCGTCACGTAGGCCTGAGCGTCGGCCGGGAGCCTCGGCGCGGCTCCGGCCGGCTTCACCGGTGCGGCCGACAGCGGCTGAGCCATGAGGGCAGCGGCCGCAAAGGCGACAGAAGCGACGCTTCGCGCATGGGCGGACGGTCGTCCTGGCATGTCATCCCTCTTCTTGCTGGGCTGTTCCTGCGTGTGCGCCACCGTGACAAAGCGCTGCGCGATGCGGATAGCATCGTCTTCTTCCCTGCGCGCGTCCCCGTGGCCAGCACCCGCGCCGTCGAGGCGACCGGCCCGGTTCGGTGGCGCCCGACGCCGCGGCGGCATCCACCATCTCATCCGCTCCATCACCCCGCGCCCGATGTCCGGGCCGGCATACCAGAGGGAAATCGACCGCATGCTCTCACGCCGCGACGCGCTCGCTTCCGCCACGCTCCTGCTCTGCGTGTCGGCCGCTTGGGCCGAACCGACACTGGGGCTGGCCGAGCGCCGGGCGATCGCCGCCTATCGTGAAGGCCGCTTCCCGGCGCAGGAAAAGGCGGTTCAGGAGGCGGCAGGCTTCCCCGTGCCGGTCGAGGTGGCGTGGGATCAGCTCACCATCCCGGGTGACGCGCCGTACTACGCGGATCCGGGCTACTTCGAGACGACGATCTTCGAACCGCTGGCCGCGGGTTTGCGGGACGTGACCAAGGACCAGATGGGCCGTGATGCCCTGCGGGCGAAGCTTAAAACGGTTCGCATCCGTTATGACGAGAAGACCGCCCCGGCCTCGGCCTACCAAAACGGCCTGAAGTTCGAGGGCGGCGTGCTCGACGTGAACTGGCGCCCCTTCGCGAACGTGGCCGACTTCAAGGACCGGGTCGAGGCTGTGATCAAGGTTCTGGAGAAGAACTTTTGAAGCTCTGGACTTGGGTCAAGCGCGGCAGCACTGCGAGCTTGCTTGCTCTGACGTTTGCCCAGGGCGGCGGCGCGGCGGCAGAGACTGCACCGCGATCGGGTCGTTACGGCAGCCTCGTCCTCGCGGTGCGGGGCAGCAGCGTGTCGGGCGTCTTCGCGGACGTGCGCGGCGGGATCAACGGCATGCCGTCCTTCAGCTGCATCTTCCTCCTACGCGGCACGCTGTCCGGCCCCCGCGCGGCGCTCGAGACTTGGTACCCAGGCGAGGCGGAGCGCATCGCCGGCACCCTCACCTTCACGGCGGAGGGGGCAGAGCTGAGACTGGTGGAAGACCATGGCGGCTGCTCGATGACGGCGGGCAGCATGGTAGACAAGCCCTACACCCTGCCGCGGGAGGTGCCGGAACGAGGGGTGCGACTTGAGAACTGGCGCGGTGTCGGACTGGTGACCGCTCGACGCGCCGCTCTCCGGACCGAGTTCGGCCAAGCCCCGAGACGGACCCCTTATCTTGTGGCGGACGACGCGGTCGTGGTGCTGGAGCGCCGGGAGGGCTGGGTACGGGCGCTCTACCAAGGCGGCAAGGCGCCCGTTGTAGGATGGCTCCCGGCGACGGACCTAGCCGTCGAGGAGCCGTGACATGCTTCGTCGACCTCTCTCGCCGACGCGGCTTGTCCGGGCGGCGGTGCTCGGCGCGGCCCTTCTCAGCACCTCAACTGCCGCGGAAGCGCGACGCGCCGCGCTTCGGGCAGACGTCGAGGGTTACGCGATGGCTGCCTGTCTGACCCGGCAGGACGTGCCGTACCTGCGCGAGCAGGGCCATCTATGGGGCAATGCGATCTTGCAGCGCGGGCACGGATCAGTGGAGGATTGGACCACACTCGCCGACGCCGTCGGCGCAGCAGCCGCGCGGCAGACTATGTCCATGGCTCGAGGCGACGGAGCAGTTCATGACGCGCTGAAACCGATGCCGCTGCTGTTCTGTCACGAACTCGTCCGCAGCCCAGCGGTCCGCGCCGCCAAGGTTCGGGCGATGCGGCACTTGGCACCCGATTACTGATAGACCGACCGTCCCGACCGACGATCCCACAGGCGAGCGGGTGGCAGAAGCGATCAGTGAAGGCGTGGATCTTGGTTGTGCGCCCACCCCGTGAGCAGCCGATATCTCGGCTTTGCTCCCCTTTTTGCCCGTCAGGCGCAGCATTGGGCCTTTGGCGGCGGAGTCGCATAGCACCTGGGAAGTGGTCCGCCAGCTTGGGTGAACGTCCCGAACGACCTGACCTTGCCCCCTTAGCTGCCCAAGGCACGAAGCCGGTTGTAGATGGTCGCGTTCGGCCCGGTGAGGGCCTGCGGTTCGTCCGTCTGAACGTTCGCTTACGGCGGAAGCGTGGAAGCTTACGGCCCGGATCTGAGGCGAAGGTGTCTGCTTTCGGGGCGTGCTTATGGGTGTCCGTACGGCTGCCGTGGGTCGATAAGAGGCCGTCCGCTTTTCCAGCAGACCGCCTCCGAAGCAGCCGTTCCGCTTACGGCCACTTCCGGCCATGCTGGCGGGCGCCACTGAATGGCTGGGTTGGGTGGTTTGCCGTCCTTCCGCTTTATGGCGCAGAACGGAGGAAGCAGACGTCCGGCGTTCGCGCTGAAGCTGACCGAAAGCAAGGATCTGCACCGAAGATGGTTTTCTGCCAAAGCGTGGGGACTTGAAACGAACTGATTGAGGGGAAAATTGAGGCGGGCATTTCGATCCGCTCAAGATCTTAATGCAGCGGTGACCGCAGCGTCTAACGAAGTGCACGGTACATCGCCGAGGAGTTCCGTCAGACGATTTCCGTTGAGGCGCATCGCGTGTGTCCAAAACGGGCGAACCTCCATGACCTCCCGGGGGAACCCGCCGAACGGCGCAAGCCCCCGCATCAGCTTCCAGGGAAAGCGGCGCTCGGGCAAGTCAGGGCGACCCGAGGCGCGGCGGACCGCAGCGACCATCCCACCGCCGTCGGCGTCATAGTAGCCAGGGAACTGGAGCCGCTCGCATGGCAGCAGGCGGTCCGGCGGCAGATCGAGCAAGCGGAGGATGGCCTCGGCGAGGTCGGGCAGGTACGCCCATGCATGGCCGACGCCCGAAGTTCCGGGATTGACGATGCGATCCAGCGGCGGCTTCGCCAAGGCTTGCGCGAACCAGCTTTGGCCGGCGCCGGGGCCGAAAAAGTCGCCAGCCCGCACGACGACGCTCCTCACCTCCGGGGCAGCCTCGGCGAGGCGCCGCTCCATCTCCACACGGATCGCGCCCTTCCGCCCGCGCGGATGCTGCGGGGTCGTCTCGTCGATGACCGGGGCGAGGGCCGGGTCGTAGTTGTAGACCGTGCCCGGCAGGACGATCCGGGCACCTGCGCCTCGTGCCGCCGCGAGTGTGTTGTCGAGCATCGGCAGGACCAGCCGGTCCCACCCGCGATACCCGGGCGGGTTCACGGCGTGGACGATGACGTCCGTCCCTTCCGCCGCGCGAACCACGCCCTCCTGGTCCATGGCGTTACCGGCCCGCCAATCCGGCACGACCGGCGCGTCCCATGTGGTCGCCGCCCGTTTCGGATCACGCACCAAGGCTGTGACCTGCCAACCACGCGCCAACATCAACCGGACCACCGCCCCGCCGATACCGCCTGTCGCCCCCAGTACCAGAGCCTGCTTCATCGTCCTGTCCCTCAGTTCGTCGCCGTAGTGATGCGCCGAACACGCGCCCTAGGAAATTGACGAGCTTCGATGGGCCGCCTAT